>CAZUBF010000092.1:0-14916 GCA_964618555.1 uncultured Azohydromonas sp. | reverse complement strand
TCGCTGACCGACGTGCACTGGTCGATGTCCGGCGAGGTGGTGCTGATGACGCTGCTCGGCGGCATGGGCACGGTGTTCGGCCCGGTCGTCGGCGCTGCGGTAATCATCACGATGCAGAACTACCTGGCGCAGCTCGGCGCCTGGGTCACCGTCGTGCAGGGCGTGATCTTCGTGATCTGCGTGCTGGCGTTCCGCCGCGGCATCGTCGGCGAGATCGGGCACTGGCTCAAGAGGCCGCTGTAGCGCCGACCGACCGCGCGTCGGCTCGGCCGCCGGGGCGTTGCGCGCGTCGCCACGCCGCCGGGGGTTGCCCGACCAGGCGCTTGAAGGCGCGCGCGAACGCCGCCTCCGACTCGTAGCCGACCTCCTGCGCCACGGCGGCGACCTTCGCGTCGCCGTGGCGCAGCATCCCGGCGCCGAGCTGCATGCGCCAGTTCGCCAGGTACTGCATCGGCGGCTGGCCGGTCAGTTCGACGAAGCGCTCGTGCAGCGCCGAGCGCGACAGTCCCACGTGTCGGCCGAGCTCGTCGACCGTCCACGCCGCGGCCGGCTGCTCGTGCAGCAGCGCAATCGCGCGGCCGACGTGGCGATCTCGCAGCGCGCCGAGCCAGCCGGTGGCGCCTTCCGGCAGCGACTCGAGGTAGCGCCGCGCCGCGTCGACGAACACCACCTCGCTGACCCGCTCGAGCACCACCGCGCTGCCCGAGCGGTTCTCTCGCGACTCGGCCACCGCCTGGTCGAGCAGCTGCGCGACCCAGGCCCCGACTCCGCCGGCGCCCAGGTGCAGCAGACGCGGCATCGCGGCGATCAGCGGGTTGAACGGCCTCATGTCGCAGGCGATGAAGCCGCACACCACGACGGACCGCGCCTCCTCGGCCGGCAGCGGCGCGCCCGGACGCAGCACGCCGCGGTGGTAGGCCACGGTGATCGGTTTCGGGTGGTCGCGCGTGGTCACGCGCCAGTCGCTGGCGTCCTCCTGCGCGTGCATGCCGGGCGCGCTCGAGATCACGTGGCTGTTGCCGCGCGGGAACATCACGATGTCACCCTCGGCCAGGCGCACCGGCGCCTCGCCGTCGGTCGCCGCCCAGCCGTCCCCCTTGAGCAGCAGGTGGTAGGCCAGCACGTGCTCGGCGCCGGGCATCAGCGCGCGCGCCAGCTCGGGTGACGCCGGCGTCCCGGCGGCCCACTCGTCGCCGAAGCTCACGTAATAGAACACCGCGCCGCGCAACCGCACGCTGCGCAGCACGTCGGACAGCGGATCGTGGCTCATTCGTGGCCCCCGGGAGGTGCCGGCGACGACTCGCGATCAAGCGCGGCGGACGCGTGGCACAGGCGACCGCTGCGGCGCGATGCACGGCGGACGCGCAGACAAATGTGCGCGACGCACGGGGAAGCGTCAATGCCCCGCGGTTCGAAGAATGGGCCCGTCGTCGCCCTGCGCGAAGACGCCACCCCACCCACCGGAGACCGGACGATGAACGCCATCCTGCAACCCCGCGCCGCCCCCGACTACGCGGCCATCAAGCAGCGTCAGCAGGCCACCTGGGCCAGCGGCGACTACGCCACCATCGGCACCACCTTGCAGATCGTCGGCGAGTCGCTCGCCGAAGCGGCCGACCTGCGCGCCGGCGAGCAGGTGCTCGACGTCGCGGCCGGCAACGGCAACGCATCGCTGGCCGCCGCGCGCCGCCACGCGCGGGTGACGTCGACCGACTACGTCGGCGCGCTGCTCGACAAAGGCCGCGAGCGGGCGCGCGCCGAAGGCCTCGACATCGACTTCCGCGTCGCCGACGCCGAAGCGCTGCCGTTTGCCGACGGCCGCTTCGACGTCGTGATGTCGACCTTCGGCGTGATGTTCACGCCCGACCACGCGCGCGCCGCAGCCGAGATGCTGCGCGTCGTGCGCCGCGGCGGCCGCATCGCGCTGGCCAACTGGACGCCCGACGGTTTCATCGGCCGGCTGTTCAAGGTCGTCGGCGCGCACGTGCCGCCGCCGGCCGGCGTGGCGTCGCCGGCGCTGTGGGGCACCGAGCCGCACGTCGTCGAACTGTTCGGCGCCCAGGCCGCGAAGCTGCAGTGCGAGCGCCGCCAGTTCCGCTTCCGCTACCGCTCGAGCTCGCACTGGCTGCAGGTGTTCCGCGACCTGTACGGCCCGGTGCACAAGGCGTTCGCCGCGCTCGACGACGCCGGCGCCGAGTCGCTGGAACGTGCGATCACCGCGCTGCTCGACGAGCACAACGTGGCCGGCGCGCAGTCGCTGGTCGTGCCCAGCGAGTACCTCGAGGTCGTCGTCACGAAGAGCTAGCCGACGCCGCCGGGCGGCGCGGCTTCACGCAATCCGACGAAGGATCCGCAATGAACGAGACCGATCGCATCAGACACCTCAGGCTCGCCCTTCGGTTGTTGGCCGCCGTGATGGTCCTCGGCTTCTATCCGCTCACCGTGCTGTGGCCGTCGGGCTGGTCCTGGCACGCCGGACAGTCCGAGTACCTGCAGATGATCATCGGCATCTACGCCACGCTGGGCGTGTTCCTGTGGCTGGCATCGGCCCATCCCGAGCAGCACCAGGGCCTCATCGCGTTCACGATCTGGTCCAGCATCGTGCACGGCGCCACGATGGCCGTGCAGTCTTTCGCCGACACGCGCCACCTCGGCCATCTCTACGGCGATGTCCTTGCGCTGTTCGTTGCCGCTGCGGTGCTCGGCTGGCTGTCACCCCGCGCACTCACGCTCAGGTTCGCCACGGGCGCGGACTGAGCCAGACATTCAGGAGACCCCCATGAGACGTTTCGACATCACCACCGTTTGCACCGCGGTCCTGCTGGCCGTCAGCCTGCCTGCCGCCGCCGACGCGGTGACCGACTGGAACCGACGCGCCGACGGCTTCATCACCGAGTCCAAGCTCGGCACCCCTCCGGCGATCCGCGTGATGGCCCTGGTGCAGACGGCCGTGCACGACGCGGTGGCCGGCCTGCCTGCGCCGGCCGCGCGCAGCCCGGCCGCCATCGACGCCGCCGTCGCCGCGGCGCACCGCGCCATGCTCGGCAAGCTGCTGCCGGCGCAGCAGGCTGCGGTCGACGCGGCGGCCACCGCCGCACTGGCCGCGATCGTCGACGGCCCGGCCAAGGCCGCGGGTGTCGACGCCGGCACGCGCGCGGCGCAGGCCGTGCTCGCAGCGCGCGCCGCCGATGCGCCCGGGCCGGATCGATACCGCCCGCAGGCCGCCCCCGGCACCTACGTGCCCACCGCCATGCCGGCGGCGTCGACCTGGGCGCAGCGCACGCCGTGGCTGATGACGCACGCCGCGCAGTGGCGCCCTGGCGCGCCACCGTCGCTCGCGAGCGAACGCTGGTCGCGCGACGTCGCCGAGGTCAAGGCGCTCGGCGCGAAGGCCGGCGGCGCGCGCAGCGCCGAGCAGACCGCGATCGCACGCTTCTGGGAGTACTCGCTGCCCGCGATCTACCACGGCGTCGTGCGTTCGCAGGCCGACCAACCCGGGCGGGACACGCTGGCCAACGCGCGCCTGTTCGCCGCCGTCGCGCAGGCGATGGACGACGCGATGGTCGCGGTGTTCGACGCCAAGTACCACCATCACTTCTGGCGTCCGGTCACGGCGATCCGCAACGGCGACGTCGACGGCCATCCCGCCACCGAACGCGACGCCGGCTGGAGCCCGCTCGTCGACACGCCGATGCACCCCGAGTACCCGAGCGCGCACAGCGTCCTCGCGGCAGCGGTGGGCACGGTGCTCGAGGCCGAGTTCGGCGCCGCCCCGGCGCAGCCGCTCGCCACGTCGAGCCCCACCGCACAGGGTGCGACGCGGCGCTGGCCACGCATCGACGACTTCGTTCGCGAGGTCTCCGACGCCCGCATCTACGGCGGCCTGCACTTCCGCTTCTCGACCGAGGCCGGCGAGGCGCTGGGCCGGCAGGTCGGGCGTCTGGCGGTCGATCGCGTGTGGCGTGGCGGGGCGTCGGTGCACGCCGACACCGGCACCGCGCCACGCTGAGCGCCGGGGCGGCCACCGCGGCCTGGAAGGCCCGGCCCCGCCCCTCGCCGCCGTCGCCAGCGACGACCCGGTCGCCGACGCCGTCACCCGCGCGCCGGCCTTCGTCGACGCGCCGCGGTGCGAGCGCGCGCGCCGCACCGGCCGCGACGGGGAGCGCCCCGCATCCTCTCGGCGTACAGCGCGGGTCGGGCGACCGACCGCCTCCCGCAGGCCCGTGACGCGGCAACGGAACGCTACGTCCCGGCGCGCGCCAGCGCCTGGTCGATGTCCCACAGGATGTCGTCGATGTGCTCGAGGCCGACCGACATGCGCACCATGTCGGGCATCACGCCGGCGGCGCGCTGCTGCGCCTCGTCGAGCTGGCGGTGCGTCGTCGACGCCGGGTGGATGATCAGCGTGCGCGTGTCGCCGATGTTCGCAAGGTGGCTCATGAACTGCGCCGCCTCGATGAACTTCACGCCCGCGTCGAGCCCGCCGTGCACGCCGAACGCCAGCAGCCCCGACGCGCCGGGCGCGCCGTCGACGGCGCGCATCTGCCGCTCGACCAGCGCGTGCTGCGGGTGGTCCGGCAGCCCGGGATAGTTGACCCAGCTCACGCGCGGATCGGCGCGCAGGAACTCGGCGACGCGGCGCGCGTTCGTGCAGTGCCGCTCCATGCGCACGTGCAGCGTCTCGACGCCCTGCAGGATCTGCCACGCGCTGGTCGGCGCCAGCGATGCGCCATAGACCCGCAAGGTCTCCATGCGGCAGCGCATCGTGAAGCCGAAGTCGCCGAAGGTCTCGTAGAACCTGACGCCGTGGTAGCCGGGGCTGGGCTCGGTCATGCCCGGAGACTTGCCGTTGTCCCACGGGAACCTGCCGCTTTCGACGACGACGCCGCCGAGCGTCGTGCCGTGCCCGGCGAGGTACTTGGTGGCACTGTGCACGACGACGTCGGCGCCGAAGTCGAACGGCCGGCACAGGAACGGGCTGGGCACCGTGTTGTCGATCACCAGCGGCACGCCGTGCGCGTGCGCCACGTCGGCCACCGCGGCGATGTCGAGCACCGCGAGGCTGGGGTTGCCCAGGCTCTCGGCGAACACCGCGCGGGTGTTCGGCCGCATCGCCGCGGCAAAGGACTCGGGCCGCGTCGCGTCGACGAAGGTGGTCTCGACGCCGAACTTGGCCAGGTTGACCGCCAGCATCGTCACCGTGCCGCCGTACAGCGCCCCGGCGGCGACGACGTGGTCGCCCGCCTGCAGGATCGTCATCAGCGCCAGCGCCTCGGCGGCCATGCCGCTGGCCGCGGCCACCGCGGCGCGCCCGCCCTCGAGCGCGGCGATGCGTTCCTCGAATGCCGCCACCGTCGGGTTGCTCAGGCGCGAGTAGACGTTGCCGAAGGTCTGCAGGTTGAACAGCGCGGCCGCGTGATCGGCGCTGTCGAACACGAAGCTGGTCGTCTGGTAGATCGGCAGCGCGCGTGCGCCGGTGGCGGCGTCGGGGATCTGGCCGGCGTGGATCGCCAGCGTCTCGGGGTGGAAGCGGCGGTCGGCCATCGCGCCGGCCTCACACCGGCCGGCGCGCCGAGATCACGCGCGTGTTGACGCCGGCCCAGTGCAGCCCGCCGAACAGCCGCGCGTGCTCGATCTTCACGCAGCGGTCCGTCACCGTGTCGAGCCCGGCGCCGCGCGCCATCGCCGCGGCGTCGTCGTTGACCACGCCGATCTGCTGCCACAGGCACTTCGCGCCGATCACCACCGCGGCGGCGGCGATCGGCGGCACGTCGTCACTGCGACGGAACACGTCGACCATGTCGACCGGCTCGTCGATGTCCTCGAGCCGCGCCACGCAGCGCTGGCCGAGGATCTCGCCGCCGGCGTAGCGCGGGTTCACCGGGATCACGCGGTAGCCGCGGTCGAGCATGTACTTGGCGGCGAAGAAGCTCGGCCGGTGCCACTCGGCCGACAGCCCGACCACCGCGATCGTGCGGCACTGCTTCAGGATGCGGCGCAGCGTGACGATGTCGTCGATCATGGCAGCGCCACTGTACCGAACGGGGCGCGCGCGCTGCTCGGGGTTGCCCCTGCCGCGCCGGCGGCCACAATCGGGGCCTTCCGCGACCCGCAGCCCCCCGCCCAGCCCCCGCCATGTCCCACGTCCTGCACCGCCAGCTCAGTTCCCGCCTGCCGGTCGCCGTCGCCGGCGACGGCGTCTGCCTCGTCGACCGCGAGGGCCGGCGCTACATCGATGCCTCGGGCGGCGCCGCGGTGTCGTGCCTGGGGCACGGCCACCGTGACGTGCTCGCGGCGATGCACGCGCAGATCGACCGCATCGCCTACGCGCACACCAGCTTCTTCACCACCGAGGTGGCCGAGCAACTCGCCGACCACCTCGTGCAGCGCGCGCCCGCCGGCATGAGCCACGCGTACTTCGTCAGCGGCGGCTCGGAAGCGGTCGAGGCGGCGTTGAAGATGGCGCGGCAGTACTTCGTCGAGACCGGCCAGCCGCAGCGCGAGCACTTCATCGCGCGGCGCCAGAGTTACCACGGCAACACGCTGGGCGCACTGGCGGTGGGCGGCAACGAGTGGCGGCGGCGCCAGTTTGCGCCGCTGCTGATCCCGGTGACGCACGTCGCGCCGTGTTACGAGTACCGCGACCGGCGCGACGACGAGACCCCCGAGCAGTACGGCCGGCGTCTGGTGCAGGAACTGTCCGACGCGATCGACCGCCTCGGCGGTGACCGCGTGATCGCGTTCGTCGCCGAGACCGTGGTGGGTGCCACCGCCGGCGCGCTGCCGCCGGTGCCGGGGTACCTGAAGGGCGTGCGCGAGCTGTGCGACCGCCACGGCATCCTGCTGATCCTCGACGAGGTGATGTGCGGCATGGGCCGCACCGGCACGCTGCACGCCTGCGAGCAGGAGGGCGTGGTGCCCGACCTGCTGACCATCGCCAAGGGCCTGGGCGGCGGCTACCAGCCGATCGGCGCGGTGCTGGCGCAGGGCCGCATCGTCGACACGTTCGCGCGCGGCAGCGGCATGTTCCACCACGGCCACACGTACATCGGCCACGCGGTGGCCTGCGCCGCGGCACTGGCGGTGCAGCAGGTGATCGAACGCGACGGCCTGCTCGAGCGCGTGCGCCGCCAGGGCCGCGGGCTGGCCCAGCGACTGCACGCCGCGCTGGGCGCTCACCCGCACGTCGGCGACATCCGCGGCCGCGGCCTGTTCTGGGGCATCGAGCTGGTGCGCGACCGCGCCGCCAAGACGCCGTTCGACCCGGTGCACAAGCTGTACACCGCGGTGCGGCGCGAGGCGATGGCGCGCGGGCTGATGGTCTACCCGATGGGCGGCACGATCGACGGGCGCCTCGGCGACCACGTGCTGCTCGCGCCGCCGTTCATCGTCGACGATGCCGAGCTCGATGCCATCGTCGCGCGCCTGGCCGACGCGATCGACGCGGCCACGCGACCGATCGCCTGACAAGTCGGTGTAATCCGCCTTGGCGGCGCGGGCCGAAGGTGAAACTATCATGCGTGCCCGGCCTGCCCCACGACGGCGGGCCTGTCGATCACCACACCAAGGAGCGTCTGATGACCTACACCCGCCCCCGCGCCGTGCTGCGACCGCTGCTGGCCGCGGCCGCCTTCGCCGCCATCGCGCTGCCCGCCACCCCGGCGCTGGCACAGCAGAAGTTCATCACCATCGGCACCGGCGGCGTCACCGGCGTGTACTACGCGGCCGGCGGCGCGATCTGCCGCCTGATGAACAAGGACCGCGCCAAGCACGGCATCCGCTGCTCGGTCGAGTCCACCGGCGGCTCGGTGTTCAACATCAACACCATCCGCTCGGGTGACCTCGACTTCGGTGTCACCCAGTCCGACTGGCAGTACCACGCGATAAACGGCAGCAAGGCCTTCGAGAAGGACGGCAAGTTCGCCGACCTGCGCGCGGTGTTCTCGCTGCACCCCGAGCCGTTCACCGTGCTGTCGCGCAAGGAAGCCAACATCGCGAAGATCGACGACCTGAAGGGCAAGCGCGTCAACATCGGCAACCCGGGCTCGGGTACGCGCGCGTCGATGGAAGAGCTGATGGGCGCGATGGGCTGGAAGGCCGGTGACTTCTCGCTGGCCGCCGAGCTGAAGGCCGACGAGCACGGCCCGGCGCTGTGCGACAACAAGATCGACGCGTTCTTCTACGGCGTCGGCCACCCGAGCGCCAACATCCAGGATCCGATCACGACCTGCGGTGCCAAGCTGGTACCGCTGACCGGTGCGGCGGTCGACAAGCTCGTCGCCGCGGCGCCTTACTACGCCAAGGTGAACATCCCCGGCGGCCTGTACGCCGGGCACCCGAACCCGACGCCGACCTACGGCGTGCTGGCCACCTTCGTCACCTCGGCCAAGGTGCCCGAGGCCATGGTGTACGAGCTGACCAAGGCGGTGTTCGAGAACTTCGAGGAGTTCAAGAAGCTGCACCCGGCGTTCGGCGCACTCGACCCGAAGGAGATGATCAAGAACGGCAACTCGGCCCCGCTGCACCCCGGCGCGGTCAAGTACTACAAGGAAAAAGGCTGGATGTAAGCCGGCGGCGCCGGGGCCCGCGCGGGCCCCGGCTCGACGCACCGGCGCGCGCCCGACACGCGCGACGGTGACGAGCCCGGCGGGCCCCGTTTCGGGGCCCTTCTTGTCTGGGCCGACGAAATGGATCGGCCGCACCGGCCGGCGCGAGCGCGCGATCCGGTGGCCTGGAGGAGAGCGTCGATGCTGCACAAGAAGAAGACCGACCCGTCCGAGATCGACGTCGCCCAGCTCGCGGCCGACACCGACACCGGCGGGCGCAACCCGGGCCCGATGGTGACCCGGCTGATCCTGCTGATGACCATCGCCTGGAGTCTGTTCCAGCTGTGGATCGCCTCGCCGCTGCCGTTCGCGTTCGGCGTGGGCGTGTTCAACGACACGCAGTCGCGCGCGGTGCACCTGGGTTTCGCGGTGTTCCTCGCCTTCATGGCCTACCCGGCGTTCTCGGGCTCGCCGCGGCACAAGGTGCCGCTGCTCGACTGGGTGTTCGCGCTGGTCGGCGCGTTCTGCGCCACCTACCTGTTCTTCTTCTACCGCGAGCTGGCCACGCGCCCCGGTCAGCCGACGACGCAGGACCTGTGGGTGGCGATCGTCGGCATCGTGATGCTGCTCGAGGCCACGCGCCGCGCGCTCGGGCTGCCGATGGTCGTCGTTGCCGTCGTGTTTCTCGCGTACACCTTCGCCGGGCCGTACATGCCCGAGCTGATCGCGCACAAGGGTGCGTCGCTGCCGCGCGCGATGTCGCACTACTGGCTGACCACCGAGGGCGTGTTCGGCGTCGCACTCGGCGTGTCGAGCAGCTTCATCTTCCTGTTCGTGCTGTTCGGCTCGCTGCTCGACAAGGCCGGCGCCGGCAACTACTTCATCAAGAGCGCGTTCGCGCTGCTCGGCCACATGCGCGGCGGGCCGGCGAAGGCGGCGGTCGTGTCGTCGGCGGCCACCGGCATCATCAGCGGCAGCTCGATCGCCAACGTCGTGACCACCGGCACGTTCACGATCCCGCTGATGAAGCGCGTCGGCTATCGCCCCGACCAGGCCGGGGCCGTCGAGGTGTCGAGCTCGGTCAACGGCCAGATCATGCCGCCGGTGATGGGTGCGGCGGCGTTCCTGATGGTCGAGTACGTCGGCATCCCCTACACCGAGGTGATGAAGCACGCGTTCCTGCCGGCGATCATCTCGTACATCGCGCTGTTCTACATCGTGCATCTCGAGGCGCTGAAGTCCGGGCTGCAGGGGCTGCCGCGGCGCGCCGGTTCGACCTTCGGCCAGCGGATGCTGTCGTTCGGCCTGACGGCCAGCGGCTTCGTCGTGCTCGCCGGCGCCGTCTACTACGGCATCGGCTGGATGAAGACCGCCTTCGGCGACGCCGCGATCGTCCTCATCGGCGTCGGCGTGTTCGCCGCCTACCTGTTCCTGCTGTGGGTCGGTGCGCGCCAGCCCGAGCTCGAGCTCGACGACCCCAACGCCCCGGTGTTCGAGCTGCCCGAGACCGCACCGACGCTCAAGAGCGGGTTGCACTACCTGCTGTCGGTCGTCGTGCTGATCTGGTGCCTGATGGTCGAGCAGATGTCGCCCGGGCTGTCGGCGTTCTGGGCGACGATGTTCATGGTCTTCATCATCCTGACGCAGCGCCCGCTGATCGCCGCGCTGCGCGGGCGCGGCGGTTACGCCGGTGCGCTCGCCCAGGGCTGGAAGGACCTGATCGCCGGGCTCGAAGCCGGCGCGCGCAACATGATCGGCATCGGCGTGGCGACCGCGGCGGCGGGCATCATCGTCGGCACGGTGTCGCTGACCGGCATCGGGCTGGTGATGACCG
Organism: uncultured Azohydromonas sp.; assembly: GCA_964618555.1. Lineage (GTDB taxonomy): Bacteria > Pseudomonadota > Gammaproteobacteria > Burkholderiales > Burkholderiaceae_C > Calidifontimicrobium. Next base: position 4,536 of record CAZUBF010000092.1, on the reverse strand, counting down.
AGGTCATCGAGCTGCTGTCGGGCGGCAACCTGATGCTGATGCTGATCCTCGTGGCGGTGATCAGCCTGATCCTCGGCATGGGGCTGCCGACGACCGCCAACTACATCGTCGTCTCGACGCTGATGGCGCCGGTGGTGGTCGAACTGGGTGCACAGAGCGGGCTGCTGGTGCCGCTGATCGCGGTGCACCTGTTCGTCTTCTACTTCGGGCTGATGGCCGACGTGACGCCGCCGGTCGGGCTGGCGTCGTTCGCCGCCGCGGCGATCTCGCGCGCCGACCCGATCAAGACCGGCGTCACCGCGTTCTTCTACAGCATGCGCACGGCGATCCTGCCGTTCCTGTTCATCTTCAACACGCAGCTGCTGATGATCGGCATCACCGGCCCGCTGCACCTGGCGCTGACCATCGCCAGCGCGGTGGTCGCGATGCTGGTGTTCGCCGCGGCGACGCAGGGCTACTTCCTCGTGAAGTCGCGCTGGTGGGAGACGGCCGCGCTGCTGCTGGTCACCTTCACGCTGTTCCGCCCCGGCTTCTGGTGGGACATGGTCTACCCGCCGTACGAGGAGCGCCCGGCCACCGAGCTGATGACGCTGGTCGAGCAGGCGCCCAAGGGCGAGCGCAAGCGCGTGTGGGTCGAGGGGCTGAACCTCGACGGCAAGGAGATCCGCAAGGGCGTGCTGCTGCCGCTGGGCGACGCCGGCCCGGCGCGCGAGCGGCTGCGGCGCATCGGGCTGACGGTGATGGCGCTCGGCGACGAGGTGCAGATCGCCGCAGTGCAGTTCGGCTCGACCGCCGAGAAGCTCGGCCTCGAGCAGGGCTTCAAGATCACGCAGATCGAGATGCCGGCGCAGCGCCCCGTCAAGGAGTGGATGTACATCCCGGCGCTGCTGCTGCTGGCGGTGGTGATCGTGGTGCAGCGCGCACGGCTGCGGCACGAGCCACCCGCCGCGCGGCCCGGCGCCGCGAGCGCATGACGCGCCTGGCGCTGATCCACGCGCTGGCGCACTCGGTGGCGCCGATCAACGACGCGCTGGCGCGCGACTGGCCCGAGGCGCGGCGCATGAACCTGCTCGACGACAGCCTGTCGGCCGACCTCGCGGCATCCCCTGCGGGCCTCGACGACGCGATCACACAGCGTTTCCTGGCGCTGGCCGACTACGCGGTGAGCACCGCGGCGCAGGCGATCCTGTTCACCTGTTCGGCGTTCGGACCGTGCATCGACGCGGTCAAGCGCTGCCACGCGGCGCTGCCGGTGCTCAAGCCCAACGAGGCGATGGTCGACGAGGCCGCGGCGCTGGCCGGCACGCGGGGGACTGCAGTGGGCCTGGTCGCCACCTTCGGCCCGACGCTGCAGTCGATGCCGGCCGAGTTCCCGACCGAGGTCGACCTGCGCTGCGCACTGGCCGAAGGCGCGCTCGACGCCCTGAACCGCGGCGACGCGGCGCGCCACGACGCGCTGGCCGCAGACGCCGCTGCGCGGCTGGTCGACGCAGGCTGCGGTGTGATCGCGCTGGCGCAGTTCAGCCTGGCGCGCGCACGGCCGGCGGTCGAGGCGCGCTGCGGCGTCCCGGTGCTCACCACCGTCGACAGCGCGGTGCGCGCGCTGCGCGCGCGCCTGCTGGGCTGAGCGCCCCACGCGCTCGGCTACACTGCGCGGCGTCAGGAGAGCGTGCCGCGGCGTCGTGCCGCGGCACCGCCGAAGGCGCAGAGGGCGTGGCCCTCGAACGCTCAGGCAAAAGGGACTGGCAAGCGCCTCCGCAGGGGGCGACACCACGCTGGAGAGAGGCGGCGCCCGGCGGCACCGCCCACCGAAGGGGCAAGCGGCAGGCGCTTCCAGAGCACCCCCGCCAATCTCTCAGGTAAAGCGGACAGCGAGGGCAATCACCGCCACGATGGCGGTGCCTGTGAGCCCTCGGGAGATCGCCATGTCCGCGCCCTTGCTGAAGACCCCGCTGCATGCGCTGCACCTCGAACTCGGTGCGCGCATGGTCGAGTTCGCCGGCTACGAGATGCCGGTCAACTACCCCGGCGGGATCCTCGCCGAGCACCGCCAGTGCCGCGAGTCGGCGGTGCTGTTCGATGTCTCGCACATGGGGCAGATCCGGCTGGTCGGCGAGGACGCCGCCGCGGCGCTCGAGTCGCTGGTGCCCTGCGACATCGTCGGCCTCGCGCCGGGCCACCAGCGTTACGCGCTGTTCACCCACGCCGGCGGCGGCATCGTCGACGACCTGATGGTGTCGCGCCGCCAGCACCGCGGCGTGGACGACCTGCTGCTGGTCGTCAACGCCGCGTGCAAGGACGCCGACGCGCGCCACCTGATCACGCACATCGGCCACCGCTGCACGGTGCAGGTGCTGCCCGACCTGGCGCTGCTCGCGCTGCAGGGCCCGAAGGCCGCCGCGGCGCTGGCCCGGCTGAACCCCGGCGTGACCGCGCTGACCTTCATGAGCGGCGGCCACTTCACGCTGCGCGCGCCCGACGCGGGGTTCGACGCCGAGTGCTTCGTCACGCGCAGCGGCTACACCGGCGAGGACGGCTTCGAGATCGCGGTCGACGCCGCAGCGGCCCCTGCGCTGGCGCGCGCGCTGCTGGCGCAGCCCGAGGTCAGGCCCGCCGGGCTCGGCGCGCGCGACACGCTGCGGCTCGAAGCCGGGCTGTGCCTGTACGGCCACGACATCAACGACCACACGACGCCGATCGAGGCCGGACTGGCGTGGGCGATCCAGAAGGTGCGCCGGCCCGGCGGCGCGCGCGCCGGGCGCTACCCCGGCGCCGAGACGATCGCGCTGCAGCTCGAGCACGGCACCAAGGTCAAGCGCGTCGGCCTCGTGGGCCTCGAGCGCATCCCGGTGCGCGAAGGCGCGGTGCTGCAGGACCGCCGCGGCCACCGTCTGGGTCACGTGACCAGCGGCACCACGTCGCCGACGCTGGGCAAGCCGGTGGCCATGGGCTACGTCAGCGTCGAACACGCGCAGCCCGGCGCCGAGATCTGGGCCGACGTGCGCGGCAAGCTGCAACCGCTGCGCGTCACCGCGCTGCCGTTCGTCGCGCAGCGATACCACAGGACCTGATGGCCCGCCTGCGCGTCGCCTGCGGCGCCCACCCTCGAGGGGCCGCCGCCAGCCGACCGGCACCGCCGGCTCCGCGGCGGTCGCCCCGGGCGCCGCGGCATCGGACCGACCCCACCGCCCTTCAACCCCGCCGCGAGGAGCCGACACCATGACGACCAAGTTCACCCCCGACCACGAGTGGATCAACATCGAGGACCACGAGGCCGCCGTCGTCGGCATCACGCTGCACGCGCAGGACGCGCTCGGCGACGTGGTGTTCGTCGACCTGCCCGAGGTCGGGCGCACCTACAAGAAGGGCGAGGTGGCCGGCGTCGTCGAGTCGGTCAAGGCCGCCGCCGACCTCTACATGCCGGTCGAGGGCGAGGTCGTCGAGGTCAACGAGGCGCTGCGCGCCGACCCGTCGCTGGCCAACTCCGACCCGATGGGCGAAGGCTGGTTCTTCAAGGTGCACGTCACGCGCATGGACCAGTTCGACGAGCTGATGGACCCGCCCGCCTACGACGCGCTGCTGAAGACGCTCTGAACCCCGCCCCGCACCCCGCACCACCGCCGAGCCCATGCTGATGTCCGCCCGCCCTCCCCTGGCCGAACTCGAGAACGCCGACGAGTTCGTCGCCCGCCACCTCGGCCCCGACGACGCCGAGCAGCAGCGCATGCTGCAGGCCATCGGCGCCGCCTCGCGCGCCGCGCTGCTCGACGCGGTGGTGCCCGCGGCGATCCGCCGCCGCCGGCCGATGGACCTGCCCCCGGCCGTCGGCGAGGCGCAGGCTCTGGCCGAGTTGCGCGCGATCGCGGCGAAGAACAAGCTGCTGAAGAGCTTCATCGGCCAGGGTTATCACGGCACGCACACGCCGGCGGTCATCCTGCGCAACGTGCTCGAGAACCCGGCCTGGTACACCGCGTACACGCCGTACCAGGCCGAGATCAGCCAGGGGCGCATGGAGGCGCTGGTCAACTTCCAGACCATGGTCACCGACCTCACCGGCATGGCCATCGCCAACGCGTCGATGCTCGACGAGGCCACCGCCGCCGCCGAGGCGATGACGCTGGCGTTGCGCGTGGGCAAGAGCAAGAGCCCGTGTTTCTTCGTGGCCGACGACGTGCTGCCGCAGACGATCGAAGTCGTGCGCACGCGCGCCAAGCCGCTGGGCGTCGAGGTGGTCGTCGGGCCGGCCGAGCGCTGCGCCGACGCCGGTTGTTTCGCCGCGCTGCTGCAGTACCCCGGCGTCAACGGGCGCATCCGCGAGCTGCAGCCGCTGGCCGACGCGCTGCACGCGAACGGCGCGCTGCTGGTGGTCGCCGCCGACCTGCTGGCGCTCGCGCTGCTCGCGCCGCCGGGCGAACAGGGTGCCGACGTCGTCGTCGGCACGACGCAGCGCTTCGGCATGCCGATGGGCGCCGGCGGCCCGCACGCCGCGTACATGGCCACGCGCGACGAGTTCAAGCGCTCGCTGCCCGGGCGGCT
>CAZUBF010000091.1:14769-15001 GCA_964618555.1 uncultured Azohydromonas sp. | reverse complement strand
TTGAGCAGGCCGTTGTTCTCGACCACCGTGAAGCCGAGCCCGCGCAGCGCCGCCAGGAAGCTGAGGTAGGCCTGGCGCACCGTCTGCGGCTGTTCGCTGTACAGCGTGATCGCGCCGCGCACGCGCGGGTCGACGACGATCGCACGGTCGATCATCGCGCTCATCGCGCGGCTGACCGCGTCGATGTCGGCGTTGACGAAGTTCAGCGTCACCGGGGTGCGCGAACGCAGCG
>CAZUBF010000091.1:0-14759 GCA_964618555.1 uncultured Azohydromonas sp. | reverse complement strand
GGCCGGCGTCGCGTGCCGCGTCGCCCTGCGCGGCGGCCGGGGCCGCCGCGCCGAGCGCCACAAGCAGCGCCAGCGCGGCGGCGGTGCCGCGCCGGGCGGCGGGAGGGCGGTGCGTCAGGGGCATGCTCATCCGATCGAAACGAGGGTCAGCGCGCCTTGGCGCCGCCCGATGATGTTCAGCAGGTTGTCCAGTGCGGCCTCGCTGCCCGGCGCAGCCTGGCCGCGGCCGCGGAACTGCAGGCGGCCACCGTCGACCAGGCGCCCGCTGCCGTCCAGCCGCAGCGCGCCGTCGAGCGTCGACAGCGTCAGCGCGGTCGCGCCGTCGGGCCGGCCCTGCAGCGTCAGGCGGTAGCTGCCCAGCGGGTCGATCGTCGACAGCCGCGACGACACGCCGAGCAGGTCGACCTGCGCCGCCCCTTCGAACGCGATGCGCCCGCCGGCCCACACGAGGTGCGCCGCCGACGTGCTCAGCCGGGCACGCCCGCCGGGCTGCAGCGTGTTCCACGGCGTGCCGAGCCCGGCCAGCCAGGCGATCGGCCACTGGCCGACGACGCCGTCGGCACGCGGCTGCAGCGACAGCGACTGCCGCCTCAGCCCGGGGTCCCAGCGCAGCACCAGATCGCCGGCGAGGCAGCACTCGTGCGTCAGCATCAGGTCGAACCCGGTGACGCGCCAGCGCAGCTGCCAACCCAGGCGCCCGGGCAGCGCCGCCGCGTCGCGGCTGTCCGGCCCGCCGGTGAGCACCGGCACCGCGCTGCCGCGCCACACCGTGCCGCGCGCGTCGGCCAGCAGCAGCCGCCCGTCGGTGCCGGCGGCCAGCGTGCGCGCCAGCCACGCCGCGGGGGCGAACGCCGGCAGCGCGAGCAGCGCGCCGACCAGCGCGCCCCACAGCGCCCAGCGCCTTGTGGCGTGGCGGCGGCGCTCCCAGGCCAGTTCAGACAGCGTCGAATCGGCCTGCGTGCTGCGCGCGAAGGCCGCGGCGCGGCGCCGCGGCAGCCAGGCGGCGAGGCCGCGGCTCACGATCCGCCCCCCCCGCCGGGCAGCGCCAGCACGACGCTGCCGGCATAGCCCTCGGGTCCGCGCACGAGCTGCGCCTCGATCGGCTGCGCGCGCGCGCCGCTGCGCACCTCGGCGAGCCAGTCGCGCAGCTGCGCGCCGTCGACGCCGGCGAGCGTCACCGTCGCGCGGTCGCCGGCCAGCGACAGCCGCGCCGCGTCGCCCAGCCGCGCCGTCGACGCCTGCAGCGCGGCCACCGCCTGCGCCGACGACACCGCGGGGGTCGCGCGCAGCTCGCGCGCCTCCGCAGCCAGGCGCTGCATGTCCTGCCACTGCCGCTCGAGCCTCTCGAGCTCGAGCGGCGCGGTGCGCGCGGTGCGCCACGCCGGCGCGACGGCGACGGCCCACAGCACGGCCGCGCCGAGCACCGCGGCGGCCAGCCTCAGCAGGCGGCGTTCGCGCGGTGCCAGCGCGTGCCAGCGTTCGCGCCACGGCGCCAGCCGCGCACCGACCGCGGCGGCCAGGGCGTTGCCGCGCGGCGTCACGAGCGGCCCCCTGCGCCGCCGGCGCGCGACAGCCGCAGCCTGCCGTCGGCCGACTCGAGCTGCCAGCCGTCGGCGCGCAGCCGCTGGCGGAAGCCCTCGACCTGCGCCGCGTCCCAACCGGCGGCGGCGAAGCTCAGGCTGCCCGCCTCGTACCGCAGCGTCTGCGCCGGCCCTTGCTGCTCGGGCCAGGCGCCGGCGGCGGCGTCGAGCAGCGCTTCCAGGTCCGACGCGCCGGCGCGGCCGGCCGCGGCGCGCAGCGCCGCGGTCTCGCGCTGCATCTGCAGCGGCGCGTCGAGCACTGCGCGCACCTGCGGGTGCGCGCGCTGCAGCAGCTCGACCATCGACCGGCGCCGCTCGTCGATCGCGGCGCGCTGCTGCCAGGCCCACAGGTTGAGCCCGACCAGGTGCAACGCCGCGAGCACGGCCAGCCCGATGCGCACGGGTCGCCACGCCGGCGAACGCAGCCGCTGCACCAGGTCGCGCAGCGCGCGCGTGCCGCGGCGGCGCGGCGCGAGGTCGAACTGGCGCAGGTTCCACAGCGTGCGCGCCGGCTGCAGCGCGCGTTCGTCGTCGCCGAGCACCTGCACCGGCGCGCCGAGCCAGCGCTCGGCCGGCGCTGCCGCCGCCGGGCTCGCGGTCCATCGCACGCTCTCGATCGGGCGCTGCGCCAGCCAGGCGCGCGCCAGCGAGCCCTGCAGCCGCATCTGCAACACGCCCTGCGCGTCGCTCCAGGCCAGCATCAGCGCGTCGCCGGCATCGGCGTCCTCGGGATGCCAGAAGTGCCCGTGCGGCGGTTCGTCCGGCCAGGTCGACGGCAGCACGCGTTCGACGGTGCGGCCGGCTTGCTCGAGCGCGGCGATCTGCGCCGCCAGCCACGCCTTGTGCACCGCGGCGACCCAGGTCGGCTGCCCGGCCACGGCCCCGGGCGCGAGCGCGAAGTGCATCGCCTCGGGCTCGTCAAGCAGCGCGTCTTCGAGCACGCCGGCCAGTGCGGCGCGCAGGCGTGCCGGCGGCGCCTTCGGCAGCGTGACCCGGTGCCAGCCGACGTCGCCGTCGCAGAGCACGGCGACCACGCTGTCGGCGCGCGGCAGCAGCGCGGCGGCGCTGCGCCCGTGCCGTCGCGGCGTCAGCCCGTCGTCGCTGAGCACGTACGCAAACTCGCCGCCCGCCCGCGCTGCCGGTGCGCCGCCGCCGGCGCGCAGGCGCTCGCGCGGCGGGATCTGGATCACGAGCAGCGACATCGAGGCGGTGCAGGGGGCATCATGGGTCGGTGCCGATCGTCGTCGTGGCGGGCCCCGCGGGCCGCGGGCGCCGGTCGGCGCGCGCAGCATAACCCCCGCCAGCGGGAGGCGGGGGCGTGCGCGGCCGCGCGAGGCGGCCGCATCACCGCGCCAGCACCATGTTCACACGCTCGCGTTGCAGCGTGACGACATCGCGGTCGACCCGCTGCACCAGCGAGCGCTCCTCGAGCACCCGGTCCTCGAGCCGGATGCGTCCCTCGACGAAGAAGAACTGGCTCGACACCGCGGCGCCGTCGAGGCGGACCTCGCTGTCGGCGCCGAGCAGCGCCTTGGCCTGCTCGACTGAACGGAACGGGTCGCGGTCGCGCGCCTGCAGCAGGCGTTCGGCACTGCCGCCGTCGAGCCCCTCGAACGCGGCCATCAGCACCTCGCGCGGCGCGGTGTTGAGGTTCACCGGGGTGGGTGTCGGCAGCAGCACCAGCCACGGCGCCAGCCGCGCGACGGCGGCCGCGTCGAGCCCGAGCCAGCGCAGTTCGTCGATGCGGCGCGGCGCCAGCGGCGCGGTGCCCGCGTCCTCGCCCCAGGCGTCGCGCAGCCCGGCGGCGATCTGCTCGGCCAGCGACGCCGGCAGCCCGGACGCCTCGCTCAGGCGCTGCAGCGCGCGCAGCTGCGCCGCGTCGACCTTGCCCTCGGCGTCGATCAGGTTGCGCAGGTTCAGCCTCGCCTGCGCGTCGTGGATGCGGCCCGACATGAAGGCCTCGGGGCCCGCGTCGGCGTGGTGCTCGCCGTCGACGGCGAGGAAGGTCGACAGCCGCGCCTCGGCCAGCGGCACGGCCCAGGGCTCGCCGAGGTGGTCCGGGCCGCCGCTGCGTGCGTCCTCGCGCAGGATCAGCCGCGCCCAGTCGAGCGCGCCGTGCAGGATCCAGGCCGACTGCAGCCGCGCGCGCTCGGCCGTCTCGACCTGCACCGCGCGCCACTGCTGCCAGATCATGCCGGCGGCCAGTGTCGCGACCAGCGCCACGACGAGCATCGCCACGAGCAGCGCCGCGCCGCGCTCGCCGCCGATGCGGCGCGCCGCCGCCGGGCGGCGCTGCAGCCGCGGCACGCCCGGGCTCACGGCAGCACCTGCGGCGCCAGCGCGACGTCGCGCGTCAGCGTCCCGGACCAGCCGGCGCTGCCGTCGAACTCCAGCACCAGCCGCACGCCGCCGGGCAGCTCTTCGACCTGGCGCGCGGACGCGGGCGGCGGCTGCGACGCCGCCCCCGCGGGCGCCGACGCGCCGGCAGGCGGCGGCACGGGCGCGGTGCGCGCCAGGTCGCCGCTGGACTGCGCGTTGCTCCAGCCGTCGCGGCGGAAGAAGTACAGCTGCACGCCGGCGACGCCTTCGAGCGCGCGCAGCTGACGGGGTTCGTTGCCCAGCAGCTGCTGGCTGCCCAGCCAGCTGTCCTGCAGCTCGGCGACGCGCGTGACCACCGGGCCGCTCCAGCGCGTGAACTGGTTGCCGCGGTGCGCCCAGACCACGACCTGCACGCCGCCGTCGGCGTCGCGCACCAGCCGCAGCGACGCGCCGTCGAAGGCGATCGCCGGCACCACGTCGGTCGGGTGCAGCTGCTGCAGGTCCTGCGCCCACTGCGCGAGCACGGTGTTCAGCCGCAGCGTGCGCTCCATCTGCGCGGCGTTGGTTTCGCGCGAGCGCGCGATCGCGTCGACGCCGCGCCACGCCAGCGCCGCCAGCGTGGCCATCACGACCAGCGCGACGAGCACCTCGACCAGCGTGAAGCCGCGCGATGCCGGGCGCACGCGCCGCGTTGCCGTGGAGCGGGCGTGCCGACGCATCAGAACCTCGGCAGCACGGTCGACAGCGTCAGCAGCGGCACGCCGTCCTCGTCGGCGATGCGCGCGTCGGCGCGGCGGAAGTTCGGGTTCGGCGTGGCTCGCACCTCGAGCCGGCCGGCGTAGTGGCGGCCGAGCTGCTCGCAGCCGAAGTCGCTGTCGCCGATGCCGGGAAACTGGCGCGTCAGCCGCAGCTCGGTGAGGTGGTTGTCGGCGCACCACTGGGCGGCGCTGACGTCGGTCAGTCGCCGCGTGTTGTCGGCCAGCGCCCCGGCGGCCTTCAGCCCGGCGCCCAGCGTGATCGCCACCACCGCGGTGGCCACCAGCACCTCGACCAGCGTGAAGCCGCGCGCCGGCGCAGGCCGTCGCGTCACCGCGCGTCCCCGGCAGTCAGCGGCGCGAACGGCGCCAGCCCGTCGGTGGCCAGCACCAGCCGCCGGTCGCCGAGGGCGAGCACGATGCGCTGCGCCGGCACCAGCGGCTCGGGGCCGAGCACCAGCGCACGCGCGCCGACCACCTCGGCGCTGACCTCGGCGTCGAGGAAGCGCTGCGGCAGCTTCGACGACGGCGGCAACCCGACGAAGCGGAACTGCGCGCCGTCGGCGGCATCGGCCGATGCCAGCTCGAAGCGCACCGGCAGCGCCGAGGCGCGGGCCTCGGCGCGCGCCGACTCGAGCAGCGCGGCCAGCCGCGCCGCGTCGCGCTCGAGGCGGGCGGCGGCGCCGTCGTGCAGCGTGAAGGCGACCGCGCCGGCGGCGATCGCGAACAGCGCGACCACCACCAGCAACTCGACCATCGTGAAGCCGCGGGGGCGGCGGGGCGGGCGCATCGCGGACGCCGTCGGGGCCGGCGTCGGCCCCTACTGCCAGGAGCCGATGTCGGCGTCGTTGCCTTCGCCGCCGGGCTGGCCGTCGGCGCCGAAGCTGAACACGTCGATCTCGCCGCGCACGCCGGGGTTGAGGTACTGGTAAGGCCGGCCCCAGGGGTCGTTGGGCAGCTTGTCCAGGTACGGCTTCCAGTTCGTCGGCACCACGCCGACGCCGGGGCGCCGCACCAGCGCCTCGAGGCCCTGCTCGGCGCTGGGGAAACGCTGGTTGTCGAGCTTGTACAGCTTGAGCGCCTGCGTCAGGTTGGCGACGTCGGTGCGTGCCGCGGTGACGCGCGCGTCGTCGGCGCGGTCGAGCACGTTGGGCACGATCAGCGCGGCGAGCACGCCGATGATGACCAGCACGACCATCAGCTCGATCAGCGTGAAGCCGCGCCGGCGCAGGTCGCGCACGGCAGGGCGGCGGGGCGGCTGGGGCATGGAACGCGGGCGGGCGGGGCCGAGGGTCACGAAGCGGTCAATGATAATCAAGCCCCATGTTCGCTCGTGCGTCGGCCTTCGTGATCTGGGCGGCGGTGGCCGCCGGTGCGGTGTACTGGGCGCTGCGCCTGGGCGTCGAGGCGCCGACGGCGCCGGCGCACACGACGCCGGTCGACGTCGCGGCCATCGGCCGGGCCGACTGGTCGCGCGTGCTCGGCGGCGCCCCGGACGACGCCGACGCAGCGGACGAGGGCGGCGCCGACCCGTCGTCCGCGCCTGGGCTGGCTTCGCGCCTGCGGCTGCTCGGCGTGGTCGCGCCGAAGACCCCGTCGCGCACCGAGGGCGTGGCACTGATCGCCGTCGACGACGCGCCGCCGAAGGCGTTTCGCGTCGGCGCCGTGGTCGAAGGTCAGACGGTGCTGCAGTCGGTGCATGCGTTCGGCGCTGAACTCGGGCCGCGCGGCGGCGGCGTCGAGGTGCGGCTGCAGTTGCCCGCGCTGCCGCCTGCGGCCACCGGCACGCTGACCGCCGCCGGTGCCGCACCGGTGCCGGGCGCCGTGCCCCTGGCGCTGCCGCCACCGGGCGCTGCGTCGCTGGGCATGCCCCGCCCGGGACCGACGCTGCGCATGCCGATGCCCGGTCAGCTGGTGCCGACCCCGGCGCAGGTGCAGTCGCTGCCACCGGCGGACGATGGCGCACCCGCGACGAACGACGTCGCCGACTGACCGAGCCACGGCGCGGCGCGCGGCGCCGTGGCCCCGGGCCGGGTCCTCGGGGAGGCGACAGGGGCGCTCACCCCGCGCAGCCGCGAGCGTTCAGGAGGCGCTGCCGGCCAGCGTGTTCGTCGCGCCGTCGAGCGCGCCCGGGTGCGACGGGCCCGGGTCCTCGCCGTCGGCGACCTCGGTCAGCAGCGCCGCCGCGGCCTTGATCAGCGGCCAGGCGAGCGTGCCGCCGGTGCCGTCGATGCTGTCCATGCCCAACTCGAGCAGCGCCGTCGCGTGGAACAGCGCCAGCGCGTGGTCCAGCCCCGACGCGCCGTGGCTGCGGCAGAACACGCAGTAGTCGGTGACCGGGGCGGCGATGCGCTGCGCCAGGCGCAGCGCGGCGCACGCGGCCATGCCGTCGACGAGCAGCAGCTGGCGCTTGGCGGCCGCGGCGAGCATCAGCCCGGCCATCATCGCGATCTCGAAGCCGCCGAACGCGGCCAGCACCTCGACCGGGTCGCTCGGCTCGCGGTGGCGCGCCTGCGCGCCCTGGGCCACGGCGAGCAGGCGCATCAGTGCTTCGCCGTCCATGTCCTCGTCGGCGAGCAGCAGGTCGCGCACCGGGCACTCGGACAGCCTGGACAGCACCAGCGCGGCGCTGACGTCGGCGCCCACGCCCAGACCGGCGCACAGCACCACGTTGCCGCGCAGCGCCTCGGCGATCTCCATGCCGGCGCGGATCGCGGCGTGCGCCTGGTCGACGCTCATCGCCGCGTGCACGCGCGCATTGCGCGTGCCGTGCGCGATCTTGCGCACCAGCAGGTGGTCGTGTTTGGGCAGTGGCTCGGCGACGCCGGCGTCGACGACGGCCAGCGCCATGCCCTGGATGCGCGCGAACACCGTCAGCGGCGACTGGCCGCCCAGCACCTGCAGCACCTGGTCGCGCGTGCTGCGCTGCGGCGTGGTGATGCCGTCGACGACCAGGCCGTGGTCGCTGGCGAACAGCAGCACCTGCGGGTCGCGCAGCCGCGGCTTGAGCGTGTTCTGCATCAGCCCGAGGCGGATCGCCAGCGGCTCGAGCTCGCCGAGGCAGCCGCAGGTGACGCTGCGCCGCTGCAGCTTGTCGCGCAGCGCGCGCTCGAGCAACGGGTTCGACGTCGGCGCGACGAGCGAGCGGGACCCAGCCATGCGCGCAGTGTACGGATCCGCACCGCAGGGGGCGCGGCGCCGCGCGGCGCTCAGCGCAGAAACAGCCGGTACACCGGGTTGTCGGTCTCGTCGACGTAGGGGTAGCCGAGCGCATCGAGGAACTCGCGCAGCGCGCGCCGGTCGCTGCGCGGCACCTGGATGCCCACCAGGATGCGCCCGTAGTCGGCGCCCTGGTTGCGGTAGTGGAACAGGCTGATGTTCCAGCCCGGGTGCATCGCCGCGAGGAACCTCATCAGCGCCCCCGGGCGCTCGGGGAAGGTGAAGCGGAACAGCCGCTCGTCGTGCGCCAGGTCCGAGTGCCCGCCGACGAGGTGGCGGATGTGCAGCTTGGCCAGCTCGTCGTCGGTCAGATTGATGGTGGCGAAGCCGTGGCGCTCGAAGTTGCGCGCGATCGTCTCGGCCTCGCCGGCACGGTGGATCGCGACGCCGACGAACACGTGCGCCACCTGCGTGTCGCTGATGCGGTAGTTGAACTCGGTGACGTTGCGCGGGCCGACGAGCGCGCAGAAGCGCTTGAACGAGCCGCGCTCCTCGGGGATCGTCACCGCGAACAGCGCCTCGCGCTGCTCGCCGACCTCGGCGCGCTCGGCGACGAAGCGCAGGCGGTCGAAGTTCATGTTCGCGCCGCAGGTGATCGCCACCAGCGTCTGCCCCTTGGTCGCCTGCGCGGCCGCGTACTGCTTGAGCGCGGCCACGCCGAGCGCGCCGGCCGGCTCCATGATGCTGCGCGTGTCCTCGAACACGTCCTTGATCGCCGCGCACACCGCGTCGGTGTCGACGACGACGAAGTCGTCGACCAGCTCGCGTGCCAGCCGGAACGTTTCCTCGCCGACCAGCTTGACCGCGGTGCCGTCGGAGAACAGACCCACGTCGTGCAGCTGCACGCGGCGGCCGGCGCGCACCGAACGCAGCATCGCGTCGGAGTCGGTGGTCTGCACGCCGATCACCCGCACCTCGGGACGCACCGCCTTGATGTAGGCGGCCACGCCCGAGACCAGCCCGCCGCCGCCGATGGCCACGAACACCGCGTCGATCGGCCCCTGGTGCTGGCGCAGGATCTCCATGCCGATCGTGCCCTGGCCGGCGATCACGTCGGGGTCGTCGAACGGGTGCACGAAGGTCAGGCCGCGTTCGCGTTCGATCTCCAGCGCGTGGCCGTAGGCGTCGGAGTAGCTGTCGCCCTGCAGCACCACGTGGCCGCCGAGCGCGCGCACCGCGTCGATCTTCAGTTGCGGCGTGGTCACCGGCATCACCACCTCGGCGCGGCAGCCCAGCCGCTTGGCGGCCAGCGCGACGCCCTGTGCGTGGTTGCCCGCCGACGCGCAGATCACGCCGCGCGCCAGCTGCTCGGGCGTCAGGTGCGCCATCTTGTTGTACGCGCCGCGCAGCTTGAAGCTGAACACCGGCTGCTGGTCCTCGCGCTTGAGCAGCACCGTGTGGCCCAGGCGCTTCGACAGCGCGCGCGCCGGCTCGAGCGGCGACTCGATCGCCACGTCGTAGACCTTGGCGGTGAGGATCCTGCGCAGGTACTCGTCGGTCGGGCGCGGGGAGCGCGTCTTGGCGGCGCCGGGCATGAAGCTGCGCTGCCGCCGCAGCGGCAGCCGGTCGAATGGGGCCGCGATGATAGCCGCGGTCCGGCGAGGCAAAAAAAAGAGCCCGGGACTCGCGTCCCGGGCCCGAACCACCATTGAAGGAGGTGGAGGAGACAAACGGTGGTTGCCGACCGCCGGCACAGCGTGCCGACCGCCTGATCAACCTCCGAGCCAGTCTAGCGCGCTGGATGTTGCGCTGCAATATCCACGGTGTCGGCGGGCCTAGGGAGACGCCTCCAGTGGTCGCCGCAGGCACAATCCGGCCCCGTGTCATCGACCGCGCGCCGGCGCGGCGCAGGAAGAGCACAGCGATGCAATGCACGATCCACTGGGTGCCCGACAGCGGCATGGGCTTCGTCGCCGAGACCGGCAGCGGCCACCTGCTGACGATGGACGGCGCACCCGACGGCGGCGGGCGCAACCTGGCGCCGCGGCCGATGGAGACGGTGCTCGCCGGCAGCGGAGCGTGCAGTGCCTACGACGTCGTGCTGATCCTCAAGCGCGGCCGCCACGACGTGCGCGGCTGCCGCGTCGCGGTCGACGCCGAACGTGCGCCGACCGACCCGAAGGTGTTCACGCGCATGCGCATGCATTTCACCGTCAGCGGCCGCGGCCTGCCGCCGGCGGCGGTCGAGCGCGCGATCGCGCTGTCGCACGAGAAGTACTGCTCGGCCAGCGCGATGCTGGGCAAGACCGCCGAGATCACGACGTCGTTCGAGATCGTCGAGGCTTGAACGGCGACGACGGCGCCGTCAGATGCGGTGCGCGGTGACGGTCATGACCTTGGCGGCGGCGCGCATCAGTGCACGCACCGGCAGCGGCAGTTCGGCGCCACCGGCGGCCAGCGCCTCGGCGCCGTGGCGTGCCTCGTCGTGCATCATCTGCTCGACGATCGCACGCGACGCAGTGTCGGCCTCGGGCAGGCGCTGCAGGTGTCCGGCCAGGTGCTGCTCGACCTGGCGTTCGGTCTCGACGACGAAACCCAGGCTGACGCGGTCGCCGAAGCGCCCGGCGACCAGCCCGAGGCCGAAGGCGCCGGCGTACCACAGCGGGTTGAGCCGGCTGGCGTGGTCGCCGAGCTCGTCGAGGCGGCGCTGCGTCCACGCCAGGTGATCGGTCTCGTCGCGCGCGGCGCGCCGCATCTGCGCGCGCAGTTCGGGCGTGCGCGCGGTCAGCGCCTGGGCCTGGTACAGCGCCTGGGCGCAGACCTCGCCGACGTGATTGACGCGCATCAAGGCTCCCGACAGCGCGCGCTGCCCGGCGTCGAGTTCGCCGGCCGGCGCGCTGGACGGCGCAGGACGCGACGCGTGCACGGTGCCGAACAGGGTGCGCAGGCCGTTGTCCAGTGCGGTCAGGGCATCGTCGCTCGGGAACATGCGCGCAAGGATAACCGATACCCCTCGGCCCATCGGCGTGTTCGTTTCTTCGACCAGCGATAGAAGTCAGCGCTTGCTGACTGTCTGTTCTCGTTGTGCTGTTGCAACAGGGCCGGCCTTTTTCGGGGCCAACGCTTGGCGCCGGTCCGGGCCGTCTGGTGCAATACGTTCAGCTTCCGTCACGGAGGTCGGTCCGATCAGCCTCGCCTCGCGGTGATTGGCTCCTCCCCCGATCGGCACTTCTTGTTCAACCCAGGAGATAGTGGCAATGAAAAAATCCCTGACCGCTCTGGCCGTCCTCGGCGCCTTCGCCGGTTCGGCCATGGCCCAGTCGTCGGTCACCCTGTTCGGTATCGCCGACCTGAACGTTCGCCATGTCGACAACGACAGTGCCGGTTCGGAGACCTCGCTGAGCCAGGACGGCAACGCGTCGTCGCGCCTCGGCTTCCGCGGCGTCGAGGACATCGGCGGCGGCCTGAAGGCGGGCTTCTGGCTCGAGGGCGGCCTGTCGATGGACACCGGCGGCACCGGCGGCAGCAACGGCCAGACCTCGGTGTTCTTCAACCGTCGCTCGACGGTCAGCCTGATGGGCGGTTTCGGTGAGATCCGCCTCGGCCGCGACTACACCCCGACGTTCTGGAACCACACCGTGTTCGATCCGTTCGGCACGGTTGGCGTCGGTGCGCAGACCAACATCCAGAGCACGGGCACGACCGCGATCACGCTGGTGCGCGCCAACAACACGATCGGCTACTTCCTGCCGGCCGGCCTGGGCGGCCTGTACGGCCAGGCGCAGTACGCGTTCGGCGAGGAGAAGATCGGCGGCACGAAGAACAACGAGTACTGGGGTGTTCGTCTGGGCTGGCAAGGCGGCCCGGCCAACGTGGCCGTCGCGTACGGCGAAACCGACACCACCGCCGACACGCTGAAGGCCTGGAACATCGGCGCGTCGTTCAACGCTGGCTTCGCCACGTTCATGGCCCAGTACCACCAGTACAAGGCCGCCGACAAGCAGACCAACTGGCTCGTCGGCGCCAACGTGCCGGTCGGCCCGGGCACCTTCAAGGTGTCGTACGGCGTCGCCGACGACCTGTTCGAGGCGACCCAGATCGCCGTCGGCTACGTCTACGACCTGTCGAAGCGCACCGCGCTGTACGCGCATTACTCGCAGGTCGACAACGACGGCGCGGCGCGGTTCACGGCGTCGGGCAGCGGCCCGGCCATCCTGGCTGGCGACAAGTCGACGGGCTACGAGTTCGGCATCCGCCACAGCTTCTGATCGATCGCGCCGATCGGGCGCGTCGACTGCAGCAGGCCGCCTTCGGGCGGCCTTTTTTCTGGCCGCGCGGCACGCGGCGGGATCAGGACATTCCCGCTCACGTCCGCCACGCCGTTTGCGCAACATCCGGGTCTCGTCATCAGAGAGTCCCCGACATGGTGCAACTGTTCAGCAAGTCCGCGGCGGCAGGCGTCGCCGCGATGCTCGCCCTGGGCCTGACCGCCGCCGAGGCCAAGACCTTCCGCTGGGCCAGCGCCAGCGACATCCCCACCTGGGACATCCACTCGCAGAACAACGCGCTGGCCAACGGCATCCACGCCGCGGTGTACGAGGCGCTGTTTTATTACAACAGCCGCAACTTCGCGCTCGAGCCGCTGCTGGCCACGGGCTACAAGCAGGTCAGCCCCACGCAGGTGCGCGTCACGTTGCGCCAGGGCGTGAAGTTCCACGACGGCGCCGACTTCGACGCCGACGACGCGGTCTACTCGCTCGAGCGCGCGATGGCCAAGACGTCGAACTTCGGCGTGTACACGCAGGGCATCGACAAGGTCACCAAGGTCGACAGCCACACCATCGACATCACGACGAAGGGCCCGAACCCGGTGCTGCTGCGCCAGCTCACCGAACTGCGCATGATGGACCGCGGCTGGGCCGAGAAGAACAACTCGCTCGAGCCGAAGGACATCAAGACCAAGGACGAGAACTTCGCGCACCGCAACGCCAACGGCACCGGCCCGTTCATGCTCAAGAGCTGGGAGCAGGACGTGCGCCTGGTGCTGGCGCGCAACCCCAACTGGTGGGGCAAGATGGAGGGCAACGTCACCGAGATCGTCTACACGCCGATCAAGGCCGAGGCCACGCGCGTGGCCGCGCTGCTGTCGGGCGAGGTCGACATGATCCTCGACCCCTCGCCGGCCGACCTGCCGCGGCTGCGCAACACGCAGGGGCTGAAGGTGGTCGACGGGGCCGAGAACCGCACCATCTTCCTCGGCATGGACCAGTTCCGCGACGAGCTGCCGGGCAGCAACGTCAAGGGCAAGAACCCGCTGAAGGACGTTCGCGTGCGCAAGGCGCTGTACCAGGCGATCGACATCAACACGATCGCGCGCGTGACGATGCGCGGCCTGGCGCAGCCCACGGGCACGCTGATCGCGCCGCAGGTCAACGGCTGGACGAAGAAGGCCGACCAGCGCTGGCCGTACGACGTCGACGCGGCGAAGAAGCTGCTCGCCGAGGCCGGCTATCCCGACGGCTTCGAGGTCGACTTCGCCTGCCCGAACAACCGCTACATCAACGACGAGGAGATCTGCCAGGCGGTGACCGCGATGTGGGCACGCGTCGGCGTCAAGGCCAAGCTGCGCACGCTGCCGCTGGTGACCTACTTCCCGATGATCCAGCGCTACGAGGCCAGCATCTACATGCTCGGCTGGGGCGTGCCGACGTTCGACGCGCTGTACTCGCTGCAGTCGCTGGTGCGCTCGGTCGGCGCGCAGGGCGACGGCAACTACAACGTCGGGCGCTACAGCAACCCGCAGATGGACGCGCTGGTCGAACGCGTCAAGAAGGAGGTCGACCAGAAGACGCGCAACGAGCTGATCGAGCAGGCGCTGCTGCTGAGCCACCAGGACGTGTCGCACATCCCGCTGCACAACCAGGTGATCCCGTGGGCGATGAAGACCAGCGTCGAGCTGGTGCATCGCGCCGACAACCGCATCGACATGCGCCTGGTCAAGGTCAATTGACCCGGCGCGACGTCGGTGCGGTTGCGGCCTAGGCCGACTTCGGGCCCGCCCGGAAGTTGACCTGCGAGGCCGCGCGCCGCAGCCGCGACCCACCGCTGGCGGCTGCAGCCGCCATCGCTGCGCGCCGAGCCGATCCCGCGCCGCCCCGCCGCGGTACAGTCCGCC
Source organism: uncultured Azohydromonas sp. (assembly GCA_964618555.1). GTDB lineage: Bacteria > Pseudomonadota > Gammaproteobacteria > Burkholderiales > Burkholderiaceae_C > Calidifontimicrobium. The sequence goes on along the minus strand of CAZUBF010000091.1, from coordinate 771 downwards.
TCCCCCATGCTCGCCTTCATCCTCCGCCGCCTGGTCCAGGCCGTCATCGTGATGCTGACGGTGGCGTTCATCGCCTTCATGCTGTTCCAGTACGTCGGCGACCCGGTGACCAACCTGCTCGGCCAGGACGCCACGCCCGAGCAGCGCGACCGCCTGCGCGCCGACCTCGGCCTCGACCAGCCGTTCCCGGTGCAGTTCGCGCGCTTCGTCGGCAACGCGGTGCGCGGCGAGTTCGGGCTGAGCCTGCGACAGGGGCGCAAGGTGTCGGCGCTGATCGTCGAGCGCTTTCCGGCGACGATGGAACTGGCGATCTGCGCCGGGGTGCTGGCACTGGTCGTGGGCATCCCGCTGGGGGTCTACGCGGCGCTCAAGCGCGGCGGCTTCGGCGCGCAGCTGGCGATGTCGGCGTCGCTGCTCGGCGTGTCGCTGCCGACGTTCCTGATCGGCATCCTGCTGATCCTCGTCTTCGCGGTCGAGCTGAAGGTGCTGCCCAGCTTCGGCCGCGGCGAGGTCGTCGCGATCGGCGCGTGGACCACCGGCTTCCTGTCGCCGGTGGGCTGGAAGCACCTGGTGCTGCCTTCGGTGACGCTGTGCGTGTTCCAGCTCGCGCTGATCATGCGACTGGTGCGCGCCGAGATGCTCGAGGTGCTGCGCACCGACTACATCAAGTTCGCGAAGGCGCGCGGGCTGCCCAACCGCGCCGTGTACTTCGGCCACGCGCTGAAGAACACGCTGGTGCCGGTGATCACGATCACCGGGCTGCAGCTCGGC
>CAZUBF010000090.1:0-15009 GCA_964618555.1 uncultured Azohydromonas sp. | reverse complement strand
CGCAACCCTCGGGCGAGATCACCGAATACACCGAGTACTGCAGCATCAGCACCTGGTCGCCGACGCTGATCGCCAGTGCGCCACCCGAGCCGCCCTCGCCGATGATCGTCACCACGATCGGCACCTCGAGCTGCGCCATCTCGAAGATGTTGCGCCCGATCGCCTCGCTCTGGCCGCGCTCCTCGGCGCCGATGCCCGGATACGCGCCCGGGGTGTCGACGAAGGTGAACACCGGCAGGGCGAACTTCTCGGCGAGCTTCATCAGCCGCAGCGCCTTGCGGTAGCCCTCGGGACGACTCATGCCGAAGTTGCGCGCCGCGCGCTCCTTCGTGTCGCGGCCCTTCTGGTGGCCGATCACCATGCACGCCTGCCCGTTGAAGCGCGCCAGCCCGCCGACGATCGACAGGTCGTCGGCGTAAGCGCGGTCGCCGTGCAGTTCCTGGAAGTCGGTGAACACGTCGGCGACGTAGTCGAGCGTGTACGGGCGCTGCGGATGACGTGCGATCTGCGTCACCTGCCAGGGGCTCAGGCTGGCGTAGATCTCCTTGGTCAGCTGCAGGCTCTTCTTGTCGAGGCGGTCGATCTCCTCGGAGATGTCGACCGCCGACTCGTTCTGCACGAATCGCAGTTCCTCGATCTTCTTCTCGAGTTCGGCGATCGGCTGCTCGAACTCGAGGAAGTGGCGTCGGCTCATGCGCGGGCCCTCGTGGTTGTCAATAGTCGACCGGCACCGGATCGAGGCTGCGCCACACGTACCACGTGGCCACCGAGCGGTACGGTGCCCACGCCTCCCCGACCTCGCGCGCCTCGGCGCGGGTGACCGGCTCGCCGCTGAAGTAGTTGACGCTGATGCCGCGGATCAGCCCGAGGTCGTCGAGCGGCATCACGTTGGGGCGCAGCAGGTGGAAGATCAGGAACATCTCGGCGGTCCAGCGGCCGATGCCGCGGATCGCGACCAGTTCGTCGATGATCGCCTCGTCGTCCATCGACGGCCACTGGCGCTCGTGCACGGTGCCGTCGACGAAGTGCGCCGCCAGGTCGCGCACGTACTCGACCTTGCGCGCCGACAGCCCCGTGGAACGCAGGTCGTCGACGCCGAGCGACAGCACCACGTGCGGGTCGAGCCGGCCCTGGCGCGCGCCGGCGTCGGCAAGCCGATCCCACACCGATTGCGCCGCCTTCACCGAGATCTGCTGGCCGACGATCGACCGCGCCAGCGTCGTGAACGCGTCGCCGCGGCTGCGCAGACGCGCCTGGCCGAAGCGCGGGATCAGCTTCTTCATGACCCGGTCGCGCCGCGTCAGGTGCCTGCAGGCATCGTCCCAGTAGTCGGGCGTGACGAGCGTGGTCACCGACTTGCCGTCCATCGTCGCCGCATCAGGCCCGCACCCAGGTCGTGCCCTGCGGTCCGTCCTTGAGCATCACGCCCTGCGCGGCGAGTTCGTCGCGGATGCGGTCGGCCAGCGCGAAGTCGCGCGATCGCTTGGCCTGCGCGCGTTCGGCGATGCGCCGCTCGACGGCGTCCGCGTCGAGCGAGTCGGGCTTCGTGGCGCCCTGCAGGAAGACGCGCGGCGACTGCTGCAGGATGCCCAGCGCGGCGCCGAGCGACTTGAGCTGCGCGGCAGCGGACGGCGAGCGTTCGCGGTTGACCGCGCCGGCGAGGTCGAACAGCACCGCCAGCGCCGCCGGGGTGTTGAAGTCGTCGTTCATCGCGTCGCGGAACGCCGCCGCCACGGGCTGCGACCAGTCCAGCGGCGTGTCGTCGGGTGCGACGGCATCGAGCGCGGTGTACAGCCGGCGCAGCGCCTGGCGCGACTCGTCGAGCAGCGCGTCGCTGAAGTTGAAGGGGCTGCGGTAGTGCGTGCGCAGCATCGCGAAGCGAAGCGTCTCGCCGTCGGTGACCGCGAGCACGTCGCGGATCGTGAAGAAGTTGCCCAGCGACTTGGACATCTTCTCGTCGTCGACGTTGAGGAAGCCGTTGTGCATCCACACGCGCGCGAACGGTCTGCCGCTGGCGGCCTCGCTCTGCGCGATCTCGTTCTCGTGGTGCGGGAACTGCAGGTCGAGCCCGCCGCCGTGGATGTCGAAGGTCTCGCCGAGCAGCGCGCAGCTCATCGCCGAGCACTCGATGTGCCACCCCGGTCGTCCCGGGCCGAAGGCGCTGGCGTACTTCGCATCGTCGGGTTCGTCGGCCTTGGCCGCCTTCCACAGCACGAAGTCCAGCGGATCGTCCTTGCCGTCGAGCACGGCCACGCGCTCGCCGGCGCGCAGTTCGTCGATCGACTTGCCCGACAGCTTGCCGTAGCCGGCGAACTTGCGCACGGCGTAGTTGACGTCGCCGCCCGGGGCGCGGTACGCGAAGCCCTTTCGCTCGAGCGTGCCGATCATCTCGAGCATCTGCGGCACGTAGTCGGTGGCGCGCGGCTCGTGCGTGGGCGACAGCAGTCCGATGGCGCCGATGTCGGCGTGCATCGCCGAGATCATCTCGTCGGTGAGCCGGCGGATCGGCATGCCGCGCTCGAGTGCGCGCTTGATGATCTTGTCGTCGATGTCGGTGATGTTGCGCACGTAGGTCACGTCGTGGCCGAGCGCGCGCAGCCAGCGGTAGACGACGTCGAACGCGGTCATCATGCGCGCGTGGCCCATGTGGCACAGGTCGTACACCGTGATCCCGCACACGTACATGCGCACCTTGCCGGGCTCGAGCGGCTCGAAGGGCTCGAGCGCACGGGTCAGCGAGTTGTGGATGCGCAGCATCGTGGTTCGGACGGGGGAAAGACAGCGGCCTCCAGAACCCGGGTGTGTCGGAGGCCGCTCGGTAGAATCGATTCAGTATAGCGGCGGCTCCACGCCGGTTGGGAGTTCGATTTCGATGAAACACGCAATGACGATCGTGGCGCTCATGGCGACGCTGGCAAGCTCTCCGGCATGGGCGCAGCAGAAGGTGCGCCTGCAGACTTCTATGGGCGACGTCGTGCTCGAGCTCGACGCGGCGAAGGCGCCGAAGACGGTGGACAACTTCTTGCAGTACGTCAAGGCGGGGCACTACGACGGCACGGTGTTCCATCGCGTGATCCCCAACTTCATGGTCCAGGGCGGCGGCTTCACTCCCGACATGGTGCAGAAGCCCACGCGCGCGGCGATCCCGCTCGAGAGCCGCAACGGCCTGTCCAACGCGCGCGGCACCGTGGCGATGGCGCGCACCGGCGTGCCCGACTCGGCGACCGCGCAGTTCTTCGTCAACGTCGTCGACAACGCGTTCCTCGACCAGCCCAACGCGCGCGACGGGCATGGCTACGCGGTGTTCGGCAAGGTCGTCGAGGGCATGGACGTGGTCGACAGGATCAAGGGCGTGCCCACCGGAAGCAAGGGGCCGCACCAGAACGTTCCCGTGCAACCCGTGGTCATCACGAAGGCCACCCTGGAGAACTGAAGATGACCAAGACCGTTGAACTCGACACCAGCGCCGGCACGATCCGCATCGAACTCGACGACGTGAAGGCTCCGCTGTCGGTGGCCAACTTCGTCGACTACGTCGACAAGGGTCACTACGACGGCACCGTGTTCCACCGCGTGATCAAGGGCTTCATGATCCAGGGCGGCGGCTTCGAGGCGGGCATGAAGCAGAAGGCGACCGGCGCGCCGATCGCCAACGAGGCGAACAATGGGCTGAAGAACGCGCACTACACGGTCGCCATGGCGCGCACCTCGGCGCCGCACTCGGCCACGGCGCAGTTCTTCATCAACACCACCGACAACGACTTCCTGAACTTCAAGGCCGAATCGCCGCAGGGCTGGGGCTACGCGGTGTTCGGCAAGGTCGTTTCCGGCACCGACGTCGTCGACGCGATCGAAAGCGTGCGCACCGGGCGCCGCGGCATGCACGACGACGTGCCGATGGAAGACGTCGTCATTCGCAAGGCCGTCGTCGTCGAGTGATGCCTGAGGGCTGGCAACTGCCGAGCCTGTACGAGCTCGTCGCCGCGCCGCACTGGCAGGCGGTCGAGTTCATCTCCGACCTGCACCTGGCCGACGCCGACGGCCCAACGTTCGCCGCCTGGGCGCGCCACATGCGCGGCACGCGCGCCGACGCGGTGCTGATCCTCGGCGACCTGTTCGAAGCCTGGGTCGGCGACGACGCGCGCGGCGAGCCGTTCGAAGCCGCCTGCGTCGACGTGCTCGCCGACGCGTCGAGCCGCCTTCAGGTCGGTTTCATGGTCGGCAACCGTGACTTCCTCGTCGGCGGCGCGATGCTGCGCGACGCCGGCGCGATCGGGTTGCAGGACCCGACGCTGCTCGTCGCCTTCGGGCGACGCGTGCTGCTGACGCACGGCGACCTGCTGTGCCTGGCCGACGTCGAGTACCAGCGTTTTCGCGAGCAGGCACGCAGCGACGCCTGGCGCCGCGCGGCGCTGGCCATGCCGATCGCGCAGCGGCGCGTCGTCGCGCGCCAGATGCGCGACGCGAGCCAGCAGCGCCAGCAGGGCGCTGCGGCGACGACCACCGACGTCGACCCGGGCGCGGCGGTGGCCTGGATGCACGCCGCGGGGTGCAGCCACATGGTGCACGGGCACACGCACCGCCCCGGCGACGAGACGCTGACCGTCGGCCACGAACGTCATGTGCTCAGCGACTGGGATCTCGATGCGTCGCCGCCGCGCGCCCAGGTGCTGCGCCTGACGCGCGACGGATTCAGCCGCCTCCCGCCGGTCGGCTGATGTTCGGCCGCTGGCTGCAGCGCTGGCGCTTGCGGCGCGAACGGCTGGCGCTGGCGCGGCGCGACATCCCCGACGCGCTGTGGCAGCGCACGCTGCAGCGCTACCCGTTCCTCGCGCGACGCAGCGACGCCGACGTCACCGAGCTTCGGCGGCTCGCCAGCCTGTTCCTCGACCGCAAGGAGTTCAGCGGCGCCGGTGGTTTCGTCGTCGACGACGCGACCGCCGTGGCGATCGCCGCGCAGGCCTGCCTGCCGGTGCTGCGTCTCGGGCTGGCGGCGTACGACGGCTTCGTCGGCATCGTCGTGCATCCATCGCAGGTGGTGGCCCGCCGAGAGGTCACCGACGAGCACGGCGTCGTGCACCGCTACGACGAGGTCCTCGCCGGCGAGGCGATGGAGGGCGGGCCGGTGATGCTCAGCTGGGCCGACGTCGACGCCGCCGGCGACGCCCAGGCCGAGGCCGAGGCTTACAACGTCGTGATCCACGAGTTCGCCCACGTCATCGACATGCTCGACGGCGAGGCCGACGGCATGCCGCCGCTGCACGACGCGAAGGCCATGGCGCACTGGGACGCGGTGATGCAGTACGCGTACGACCGCTTCTGCGAGCGCGTGGCGTGCGGGCACGACACGGTGCTCGATCCGTACGGCGCCGAGGCGCCCGGCGAGTTCTTCGCCGTGGCCAGCGAGGCCTTCTTCGTCACACCGCTGGCGATGAAGGACGAACAGCCGGAGTTGTATCGGCTGTTCGTCGAGTTCTACCGCCAGGACCCTGCGGCCACCGCCTGACCGGCGGCGCCCCGCAGCGACCTCAGGCGGTCGCGGGTTCGGCCTTGGGCTTGTCGCTCTTCTTCGGATCGATGTCGAGCTTGACCTCGCCGGCGTCGTCGACGTCCACCGTGAGGCGCCCGCCGTCGACCAGGCGGCCGAACAGCAGTTCGTCGGCCAGCGCGCGGCGGATCGTGTCCTGGATCAGGCGCTGCATCGGCCGCGCCCCCATCAGCGGGTCGAAGCCCTTGGCCGACAGGTGCTTGCGCAGCGCGTCGGTGAAGGTGACCTCGACCTTTTTCTCGGCCAGCTGGCTCTCGAGCTGCAGCAGGAACTTGTCGACGACGCGCAGGATGATGTCCTTGTCCAGCGAACGGAAGTTGACGATGGCGTCGAGCCGGTTGCGGAACTCGGGCGTGAACAGGCGCTTGATGTCGGCCATCTCGTCGCCCGCGGCTCGTGGGTTGGTGAAGCCGATGGTCGCCTTGTTCATGGTCTCGGCACCCGCGTTCGTGGTCATGATGACGATCACGTTGCGGAAGTCGGCCTTGCGCCCGTTGTTGTCGGTCAGCGTCCCGTGGTCCATCACCTGCAGCAGCACGTTGAAGATGTCCGGGTGCGCCTTCTCGATCTCGTCGAGCAGCAGCACGCAGTGCGGCTTCTTGGTGATGGCCTCGGTCAGCAGGCCGCCCTGGTCGAAGCCGACGTAGCCCGGAGGCGCGCCGATCAGGCGGCTCACCGCGTGGCGCTCCATGTACTCCGACATGTCGAAGCGGATCAGCTCGATGCCCATGATGTAGGCGAGCTGCTTGGCCGCTTCGGTCTTGCCGACGCCGGTGGGGCCGCTGAACAGGAAGGCGCCGATGGGCTTGTCGGCCTTGCCCAGGCCGGAACGCGCCATCTTCACGCTGGCGGCCAGCACCTCCAGCGCCTTGTCCTGGCCGAACACCACGCTCTTGAGGTCGCGCTCGAGCGTCTGCAGCTTGCTGCGGTCGTCGTTGGACACGTTCGCCGGCGGAATGCGGGCGATCTTGGCCACGATTTCCTCGACCTCGGTCTTGCTGATGGTCTTCTTGCGCTTGGACGCCGGCAGGATGCGCTGCGCCGCGCCGGCTTCGTCGATCACGTCGATCGCCTTGTCGGGCAGGTGGCGGTCGTTGATGTACTTGGCCGACAGTTCGGCGGCGGCCTGCAGCGCCCCGAGCGCGTACTTCACGCTGTGGTGTTCCTCGAAGCGGCTCTTCAGGCCCTTGAGGATCTCGACGGTCTGCTCGACCGAAGGCTCGACGACGTCGATCTTCTGGAAGCGACGCGACAGCGCCGCGTCCTTCTCGAAGATGCCGCGGTACTCGGTGAACGTGGTCGCGCCGATGCACTTCATCTGCCCGCTCGACAGCGCCGGCTTGAGCAGGTTGCTGGCGTCGAGCGTGCCGCCCGAGGCGGCACCGGCGCCGATCAGCGTGTGGATCTCGTCGATGAACAGGATCGCGCGCGGCTGGTCCTTCAGTTGCTTGAGCACGCCCTTGAGGCGTTGCTCGAAGTCGCCGCGGTACTTGGTGCCGGCCAGCAGCGCGCCCATGTCGAGCGTGTAGACGGTGGAGTCGGCGAGCACCTCGGGCACGTCGCCCTGCGTGATGCGCCACGCCAGCCCCTCGGCGATCGCGGTCTTGCCCACGCCTGCCTCACCGACCAGCAGCGGGTTGTTCTTGCGCCGGCGGCAGAGCACCTGGATCACGCGCTCGACTTCGAGTTCGCGGCCGATCAGCGGGTCGATCTTGCCCTCGCGGGCGAGCACGTTCAGGTTCTGCGTGAACTGGTCCAGCGGCGAGCCCTTGCCGTCGCCGCCTTCGTCCTTCTCGGCCTCGCTGCCGCCGCTGCCCTCGCTGCCCTTGGTCGGCTCGGGCGGCTCGGACTTCTTGATGCCGTGCGCGATGTAGTTGACGACGTCCAGCCGCGTCACGCCCTGCTGATGCAGGTAGTACACGGCGTGCGAGTCCTTCTCGCCGAAGATCGCCACCAGCACGTTGGCGCCGGTCACTTCCTTCTTGCCGTTGCCGGTGGACTGGACGTGCATGATCGCGCGCTGGATCACTCGCTGGAAGCCCAGCGTCGGCTGCGTGTCGACCTCCTCGGTGCCGCCCACCGTCGGCGTGTTTTCCTTGATGAAGGTGGTCAGGCTCTTGCGCAGGTCGTCGATGTTGGCGGCGCAGGCGCGCAGCACCTCGGCCGCCGAGGGGTTGTCGAGCAGCGCGAGCAGCAGGTGCTCGACGGTGATGAACTCGTGCCGCTGCTGACGCGCCTCGACGAACGCCATGTGCAGGCTGACTTCCAGTTCTTGCGCAATCATGCGGCCTCCATAATGCACTGCAACGGGTGCCCCGCCCGCTTGGCGGAAGCCAGCACCAGTTCGACCTTCGTCGCGGCGACGTCCTTCGTGTAGACGCCGCACACACCGCGCCCTTCGTGGTGGATCTTCAGCATGATATGGGTCGCGGTCTCCAAGTCGTGCCTGAAGTGCTCCTGCAACACCATCACGACGAACTCCATCGGCGTGAAATCGTCGTTGAGCATCACCACCCGGTACATGCGTGGCGGGGCGGTCTTCTGCGTCTGACGCTCGGCGACGACGGCCCCCTGACCGCCGCCCGGACGGGCCGGCGACGGGGGTTTCGGGGGGGGCTTCGACCCATTCGAAGGCATGCGAACGATTCTATAGATTCGCTCTCGGAGCGCGCTTCAGACACGATGTTGCCCTGCCGGACGCGAGTTCAAGCCCCGAACAGCGGGCCTTGCGAACCGCACCCGCTCGTGATCTGCGTTGACCGCCCAAGACTTGTCGACTGACACAGTATTGTCCAGGACAAACAACCATGACGCCGGGCATCGGCTTGACACTGCCGGAAACAGGGTCCGACAATCTTCGGCCACGATTCACGGGCAGGACAGGAGGCGGCATGGCCATCGGCATCGTCAAGTGGTTCAACGACGCGAAAGGCTTCGGCTTCATCGAGCCCGAAGGCGGCGGCGCCGATGTGTTCGCGCACTTCTCGGCGATCCAGATGGAGGGTTTCCGCACGCTCAAGCAGGGCAGTCGCGTGAGCTACGACTGCGTGCAGGGACCCAAGGGCGACCTCGCCCAGAACATCCGCCCGGTCACCCTCGACGTCGCGGCGAAGACCGAAGCCTGACTGGGCCCGTGCCAGGGGTTGGCGCGTCACACGTTCTTCCTCGCGTCCATGAGCAGCAAGAGAGGTCGCACGAAGGCCGATACGGGCATGCCAGCAACATCCGCCGCGCGGCGGAGCAGGTCGCGCTGCTGGTCTGTCATCCGCAACGTGACGCGAACCCAGTCAGGGGATGACTCGTTCTCTTCCGCCATCGGGATACCTCAGCCCTGAGCCCAAGTCAGGCCATCACGACCTGGGTGCGCACCTCGACCTTCAGCGCGCGCTTGATGGCGGCGAAGATCGCGGACACGTTGGTCATCGTCGGGTTGCCCGACTTCGACAACATCCGGTGCAGGCTCTTGGCCGGCTTGTGAATCGCGTCGGCCAGCGCCTCGAAGCCCACGGTGGCGTTGACGAGATCGCGCAGGATCAGCTTGGCGGATTCCGGCTCGCCGTTGACGAACAGGGTGATGGCCTCGTCCAGCAGGGCTTGCGCGAACGCCGGATCGCTCTGCACGCGCGCGGCCACGGTCTCCTTGAAGTCACCGATCTTCGCCATCGACCGGCCGTCCGCCTCGGCGACACGGGTCCGTGCGCCAGGGTTCTTCTTGCTCATCGTCTCACTCCGCGACGACGGCGAATCCACGCAGCCACGGATCGAGGTGGGCGATGTCGAAGGTGCCCGACTCGAACATCTGCATCATGTCGACGTAGATCCGCATGGGCGCTCGCTGCAAGCGCCAGCCGTTGATCCGCAGGAACACGTCGGCAGCCGCAAAGGCGATGCGCTTGTTGCCGTCCACGAACGGGTGGTTGATCGCCAGGCTCTCCATCAGTGCAGCCGCCTCGGCCACGATGTCGTCGTAGTACCCCGTCCGCGGACGGAACAGCGCGGCCTCCAGCGCCCCGGGATCGCGCACGCCGGGCGCACCGCCGTAGCGCTGCATCAGCACGGTATGCATGCCGAGCACGTCAGCCACGGTCAGGTAGTCGCGCGGCACGGCTTACTTGGCGAGCTCGCGGTAGAGGCTGTCGAACTCGTCAAGGCTGGACGCGAACGACGCCATCACATGGCGACGAGGACGTTCCTTCTGCTGCCGGTCGATGTAGTCGCGCAGCGCCTCATCGAGCACTGCCTGGAACTGGCGGCCCTGGCTTTCGGCGATCTGGCGCAGCGCTGCCAGCACCTCGGGTGCGGCCTGGGAGGAGAACTTCTCGCGGACGGCGGTCGCCATGGTCATCTCCATCATGATTCATCTTGACGTTTCATGATAGGGCAAGACGCGACTCTCTGCCACGCTCCCGCTCACGTTCGAAGCCTGACCGGTCTCCGGCTGACGCTGAACCGCCGCGCGTAAGTCGTTGATTTTGCAAAGGCGGGCGCTGCGCGTACCCGCAGGCCAACCAGAGAAATGAGACGACTCTGGCCCGCGGCGTGGCCGATTCCGGGCGTCGTCGCACGCCCGCACCCGCAGCACAGCAAACCGGAACCGTGCGTGGCGCGGGGATCGCAGGCGAAAGAAGGGCCCGGAGATCATCCGAGCCCTCGTAGATGGTGGTGTTTCGCCCCTTTCGCCTGGGGCGAGGCTCAGATGTCTTCCGGGTCCTGCATCCACGCCGGGATGTCGCGCTGGCCCTGCAGCACACGCCAGACATCGACGTGGTCCGAGCGCTCGACGTAGAAGACGAGGTAGGGGTAGCGCGTCAGCGGCCAGGAGCGCAGGCCCGGCAAATTCAATTCATGCGCGTAGCGAGGTGATCCAGTCGCAGGATGGCGGCCGATGTGCGCATAGGCCTGCTCCAAGGCGTCGATGAAGCCCAGCGCGGCAGCCTCGGCGTCTTCGGCCATGTAGTACGTGAGTGCATCCTCGACATCCTGCTGGGCCTGCTCGCGCGGGACGACGGGCTTGGCCTTCACGACTGGCGGCGAGTCTTGCCCGCCACCTTGGCCGCGCCGCGTACCCGCTCGCGCAAGCCTTCGAAGTAGGTCTCGTTCACCGGCTCCGTGGGAGCCGACGATGCGCCCGCCAGCAGCAGGTTGCGCAGCTGCAGCCGGTCCTGATCGCGGCGGATCAGTTCGCGCACGTACTCACTGCTGGTGCCGTAGCCACGCCGGCTAACCTGTTCATCCACGAAGGACTTCAGGGAATCGGGCAGGGAAATGTTCATCGTGCTCATGCCGGCAGGTTAAATGGTTTGGCAAACTTTGGCAAGACCGCCGCGCCAAGGCCAACCATCAGACGCGAGGGAGGTGAGCATTCCCGATGCTCACCCTCTCTTTAGAGAGAGCCCACCGGGAAGCCGGGAACGTGCCGTTCTCCCTGGGGAAAGACCGTTCCCACCCTTGCATGGGAACGATTCGGGCCGGGGGAACGCTGATTCCCCGCGTCAGTGCTGGGTTTGCCGTTCCCACCCGGCCTTGCCTTCCCGGCCGGGAACCGGGAAGCCGGGAACGCTCAATCACCATCGGGCCGCCCTGCACCCGAGCGCCCCAGGTGTCCGGTGACGAACACTGCCTGCCCGCTGGCGACCGGACCGCCCGGCACGTCCAGCCACTTGACCAGCTTGGAGCCCTGGGCCATGGCCATCACCAGTTCCTCGCGGTCGAGCAGCGTGCCGACCCAGTCGGCCAGGCGGTGCTTGCCGATGGCGTGGAATCCCTCCGGCAGTTCATGCCGACGCTCGTAGACGCCGTTGCCGCCGGTCTTGGTGTACGGCTGGCCCTCGGCGGCTGCTCGGGCGATGGCGACCTTCAGCGCGGGTAGCAGATCGACGTCGCTCTTGCCCGCCCGCGCCACCTCCTGGCTGCGGTCCGCCAGCAGGCCACGTGCGTCGCGCAGGAAGGTCGTCACCCGCAGATTGGCACGGCCGTTGGCCTTGACCACGCCGCCCATGACGACGCGGCCACGCTCGAACGTCTCGCCCAGCGTCTTGCAGATGGCCTTGGCCCGCTCCTCTTTCGGGTTCCACAGCGCGTACACGGAGCGCACGCCATCGACCAGGCCACCGGTGCCCCGGATCGCTTCCCGGGCCTGCTCGGGCGTCGAGGCCTCGCGCTTGGCAAAGTGGTGCGACACGATCACGGAGGCGCCGGTGCCGGCCGCCAGCGCCGCCAGACGGGAACAGACGAACTGCGCGTTCTCCGGCACGTTCAGGTCCAGCGCGCACAGCGGCTGCAGCGGATCGAGCACGACCAGGCGCAGGCCCGGCATCGCCTTGAGCTGGCGCTCCAGGTCTGTCCACGCCGTCGTCGTCGCCGGTCCTCGGGTCGATGGATCGGGCGCGAACAGCGGCACGGCGCCACCGACATCGGGCAGCGGCAGCACGTAGAGCCGATCCGGAATCGGGCCCAGCGCGTTCAGTCGGTTGTGCACCTCGATGGCGTCGTCCTCCGCCGTGACGTAGATCGCCACGCCGTGGCCCGCCAGCGCGCCGCCGAACAGCGTCGGTGCGTTGACCCAGATGCCATCGAAGGCCGCCACCTCGCGGGCCAGTGCCAGGAGCAGGAAGGACTTGCCGACTCCACCCGCAGCGGCCATCAGGGCTGCCTGCGCCTGCGGGAACACGCCCTCGACCAGCCACCGTCGAGCCTGCGGCTCCCCGACGAAGCGGTCAGCCGCCCGCCAGTGGGTGATGTCCAGCGACTGAACGGCACCGGCGACCGGGCGCGCGGAACGCAGCAACCCCTCCACATCGACCTTGGCGCCAATGTGGATCAGCTTCGGGATGATCGCGTCGGCATACCGCGCACCAGCCTCATCGTGATCGGGCCAGACCGCGACCGTCTTGCCGGCCAACGGCGTCCAGTCGGTCTTGTCGATAGCGGTCGCGGCGCCACCCATCGCCGTGGTGGCGACGATGCCGACCTGCATCAGCGCGTCGGCGCACTTCTCGCCCTCCACCAGCACCACCGCGTCGGACAGGGCGACGGCAGGCAGGTGGTAGAGCGGGCGCGGTTCGGGCATGCGCATCGCGCGTGCCTTTGCGTCCCAGGGCCGGTACTGCTTGCCGGTGGGCGTGTCGTAGCGGTAGACACAGGCCAGCAGCTGGCCATCGGCGGCGAAGTAGTCCCACTTGCCCGTGTGCGGGCCGAGTTCGTCGTAGGCTGAAGCGGGGCGCACCACGGGCGCGGGGGCAATGCGCGGCACGATAAGCCAGTCACCCGCATCGTCCAGCAGGTCACTGAAGTCGGCAGGCAGCGTGTAGCCCCGGACGCAGGCCCAGAGCGCGAGCACGTCGCCCGACTCGCCGGTGTCAAAGTCGATCCACAGGCCCCGCTTCGGGCCTTCCAACTCGATGACCAGGCTGTCGCCGGGAGCGCCCTGCAGGTTGCCGACGACGAACTGCTTACCCCGGCGCTTGCCGCGCGGAAACAGGTAGAGCAGGACCGATTCCAATTGGTCCAGCAGGCGGGCTCGGACCTCGTCCTTGTCGCGCCTGGAAATGACGACGTCGGGTACGTCGTTGAAGTCGAAGAACGGGTGCACTGCCGCCGGCAGAGGCTGAGGCGCAGCCTCGTTCATTGCGTGTGCTCCCCACCCAGCCGCGCCTTGAACCAGTCGCCGTTGGCGCGCACGCAGTAGTAGGCGCGACCAGGGCCGGTGTCCTTGGTGACGGGCACGATCCAGAGCTTCTCGTCGGCGTCGTAGCGCCAACTGCCGGGGCCGAACATCTCGTCGAGCATCGGCTCGATGCCGTGCTTGGCGATGTTGGCGCGCAGCTGCTGGGTCATCCGTTCGCGCTGGCGGCGCTCGGCCCGGTTCATCACAGCAGGGCCTCGGCAACAGCTCGACCCGCCGTGCATCGGCGGGTGCGCTGCTGCTCGTGAGCCTCGACTTCATCGATGCGATAGAGCACGCGGCCACCGAGCTTGAGGAACACGGGGCCGGTGCCGAGCATCCGCCAGCGTTCGAGGGTTTTCTCAGACAGGCCCCAGCGCGCGGCGAGCTGGCGCGGCGAGAGCAAGACGGGTGGTTCTGCGATGTTCATGGCGATTTCTCCGAGAGGTTCGGCCTGCCCTCGGAATCCCTCCGTTGGGCTCCGCGACAGACGATGAACAGATTCTTCGCAGCTCGATATGCGATGGCAACGGGTCGAAATTCGCAGGAGCCCGCAAGCACGGACAGGAACCCCACCGATTCCCCTAAATTCCTCTTTGCTTCAGCGCGGATTTGCAACAGTGCCTGTCAGCGTCAGTCGATCCGCGCAAGCCCGCGCAAGCACCCGAACACCCGCTGCGCCCTGATCGACCGAACTCGTCTCTGCCGCGACCATTTCTCCTGTGCAAACCAGTCTCCGATGCCGGAGATCACCACCAGGAGAAACGATGTCCGCCACCGCACCACTGCACCCCGTCTGGGGCAAGGCCCTCGGCCTCGAACCATCTGCGCCGACCACAGCGGTCGCGGCCCGAGTCACTGCGCCTGACGCATCAGAGGGCTGGCAGCCGGTCCGCGCGGTGAGTCCGAGGCCCGGTGCGCCCGTCGCGATCAAGAAGAAGCTCGGGCCGCACCTGTGGATCAGCACCACTGTCCGCCCCTGCGATCCGCGCTACCCGTCTGCCCACCAAGCCTGAAGCATCAACACCCAGGAGCCAATCGATGAACCTGATCAACAAGAGCAAGAAGTCCACCCCTGCCGCCGAGACGAGTGCGCCGGCCATCTCGATCCACCCCGCCGACGACGTCTGCGATCTGGAGGCGCTGGCGGCCATGCTGCAGCAGTTGCATGCCCGCAATCAGCAGTACCAGCGCGCCATCGACGCATTGATCGCCGCGCGCCGCATCGTCAGCGGTTGGGACCCCAAGCCCGAGCCGGAGTTGGTCTGGTCGGTGCGTCGTGACGTGCTGGTTGCGATGGGCGACCAAGAGGCCCTGGCGCAGTTCGACCGCGAGCACGCGCAGGACATCGCCGCCGAACAGGCCGCGCGCCACGCAGCCAACCAGCAGGCGCTGGAGGCGCCGGCGCGGGTGAATGCCCTGGAGCAGTACATCACCGACCTCGCCGCCGAGATGGTCCGCGATGTCGATGAGGGATTCATCTTCGAGGAGATGAAGCGGATATTCCGGCCGAGCGCCCAGCGGATGCTGACGGCCGCGCGTGCCTTCGTGCAGGCGTGGCGGGAGATGAAGACGGTCGAGATGAGCCTGAAGAGCGCCTTCCGTTTGACCCACTACAGCATCCAAGGCGACCGCCGCACCGGGTACGACCTGACCCTGGTCGGCAAGCTCAGCGACGACGACTTGCTGCCCAACCTGATCGAAGGCGTTGCCTACGAGGATCTGGTCGATCTGAACCAGGCGTGTTGACGCCGACCGAAAATTGACCAGCAAAGCCAGGTGATGCCGACCGAAAACT
>CAZUBF010000089.1:0-15050 GCA_964618555.1 uncultured Azohydromonas sp. | reverse complement strand
CTCGGGCTTGAGCAGCTCGAGCTGCATGCGCACCGGGCGCAGTTCCTCGCGCAGCAGGAACTTGGTGTCTGTGAAGGCCAGCCGGTAGGCGCTGTCGGGCCCGGCGTAGCGCTCGACCGCGGGCACCGCCTGCGCGTCCTGCTCGGCACTGGGGAAGTTGCGGGCGGTCAGGTCGGCGCGCTTGTCGTCCATCCGGGGTCCTCAGTGGTCGCGTCGGGCGCACACCGTGCAGTGGGGGTTGCGCTGCACGCGGATCTCGGTCCACTCCATCGTGCGCGCGTCGAGCATCTGCAGCCGCCCGGCCAGCGAGCGGCCGACGCCGGCCAGCAGCTTCAATGCCTCGGCGGCCTGCACCGTGCCGACGATGCCCACCAGCGGCGCGAACACGCCCATCGTCGCGCAGCGCACCTCCTCGTAGGTGGCCTCGGGCGGGAACAGGCAGGCGTAGCAGGGCGCGGCGGCGTCGCGCGTGTCGTACACCGCGATCTGCCCGTCGAAGCCGATCGCCGCGCCCGACACCAGCGCCCGGCGGTTCGACACGCACGCCGAGTTGACGGCGTGGCGGGTGGCGAAGTTGTCGGTGCAATCGAGCACGACGTCGGCGTCGCGAGCCAGCGCATCGAGCGCGGCGGCGTCGACGCGCTGCACGATCGGCACGACGTCGACCTCGGGGTTGATGGCGTGGATGCTGCGCATCGCCGACAGCGCCTTCGGCATGCCCACGCGCGCCAGGTCGTGCGCGATCTGGCGCTGCAGGTTGGTCACGTCGACGCGGTCGTCGTCGACCAGCGTGATGCGCCCGACACCGGCGGTGCCCAGGTACAGCGCCACCGGCGAGCCGAGCCCGCCGGCGCCGACGACCAGTGCGCGCGCTTGCAGCAGGCGCTGCTGGCCCTCGACGCCGATCTCGTCGAGCAGGATGTGGCGCGAGTAGCGCAGCAGCTGGTCGTCGTTCATCGCCGGCCGCGGCGGGACGCCCGCGAGCGCAACGGGGCGCCCGCAGGCGCCCCGTCAGGGTTCACGCGACGCGCAGCGACGGGCCGTTCGTCGGGTGCGGTGGGCGTCACTTCTCGGCGGGCGCCTCGGCCTTGCGCTCGGCCAGGGTCTTGCTGGTGACCACCGGCTGGCCCTTGAGCTGGTTCAGCGCCTGCAGCAGCGGGAAGTCGCTCTCGCTGCCGAACTCGGGCAGCGGCTTGGGCGTCTCGCTGCCCTTGGCCATCTGCTCCTCGAGCTTCTTGCGTGCCTCCTCGCGCGCCTTGTCGCGTGCCGGGTCCTTCTCGTCGCCGCCGTTGGCCAGGTGGCGCTCGTAGTCGGCCTCGCGCAGGCGCAGCGCCGAGAACAGGTTGCCCTCGGCGGTCTCGTCGATCCACAGGTCGGGCACGATGCCCTTGGCCTGGATCGAGCGTCCCGACGGCGTGTAGTAGCGCGCGGTGGTGATCTTCAGCGCGGTCTCGGCCGACAGCGGTCGCACCGTCTGCACCGAGCCCTTGCCGAAGGTCTGGCCGCCCATCACGGTGGCGCGCTTGTGGTCCTGCAGCGCGCCGGCGACGATCTCGCTGCCCGACGCCGAGCCTTCGTTGACCAGCACCACCAGCGGCACGTCCTTGACCTGTGGCGGCAGCCGGCGCAGCGGGTCGCCTGCGGCGCGGCGCACGTAGTGCTCGGGCGTGGCGCGGTAGACCGCCTTCGAGTCGGCCACCTGGCCGTTGGTGCTGACGACCACCGCCTCGCGCGGCAGGAACGCCGCCGAGATCGCGATCGCACCGTCGAGCAGGCCGCCGCCGTTGTTGCGCAGGTCGAGCACCAGGCCCTTCAGGTTCGGGTCCTGCTTGTACAGCTCGTCGACCTTGCGCACGAAGTCCTCGACCGAGTTGTCCTGGAACTGGCTGAGCCGGATCCAGCCGTAGCCGGGCTCGACCATCTTCGCGCGCACGCTCTGCGTGCGGATCTCGGCGCGCGTGATCGTCACCGGGAACGCGCGGTTCTCGGTCTTGCGGAAGATCGTCAGCACGACCTTCGTGTTCGGCTCGCCGCGCATGCGCTTGACGGCCTGGTCCATCGTCATGCCCTTGACCGGCGCGTCGTCGATGCGGGTGATCAGGTCGCCGGTCTTGATGCCGGCCTTGAACGCCGGCGAGCCCTCGATCGGCGAGACCACCTTGACCAGCCCGTCCTCCATGCCGATCTCGATGCCCACGCCGACGAAGCGCCCGCTGGTGCCCTCGCGGAATTCCTTGAAGGTCTTCCTGTCGAAATACTGCGAGTGCGGGTCGAGCCCCGAGACCATGCCCGAGATCGCGTCGGTGATCAGCTTCTTCTCGTCGACCGCCTCGACGTAGTCGGTCTTGATCATGCCGAACACCGCGGCGAGTTGCTGCAGCTCCTCGAGCGGCAGCGGCGCCAGCGAACTGCGCGCGATCGCCTGGAACTGCATGGTGGTCAGCGCGCCCGCGATGGCGCCCACGGCGACCAGCCCGGCAACTTTGAGTTTGGCACCCATCTTCAGACAGCCTTCAGGCGAAAGAGGACGCGGCCACGCACCGCTCGACCGCGATCCCAGTATAAGACCCGGCCTGTTTTCGAGCAGCGCACGGGCGCGAAAGTTGCGTCGCGCGCTGGGGAGCTGCGTCGATTCCTCCGCGCATGGCCGGCGGCTCAGGCGGTGGCGCGCACGGTGGCGGGCGCGTCGCCCTCGCGTGCGAAGGTCACCACGTGGTCGGCCTCGACGCGGATGCCGATCCACTCGCCGACCTGGTGGTCGTGGTGGCTGGGCACGTGCGCCATCACCTGCTCGCCGCTGGCCAGGCGCAGCGTGTACAGGAACTCCGAGCCGCGGAACGCCTTGCGCTCGATGCGCGCCTTCACCGGGCTGGCGTCGTCGTGCACCACGTCGTCGGCGCGCAGCAGCACCTCGCACTCGCCGCCGGGGAAGGCGTCGGGCAGCGGGCACTCGGCCATGTCGTGCAGCTCGCCCAACGGTGTCATCACGCAGTGGCCGTGCTCGCACTCGACGATGCGCGCCGGCGCGAACACGCCGTGGCCGATGAAGTCGGCGACGAACCGCGTCGCCGGGCGGTGGTACAGCGCATAGGCCTCGTCCCACTGCTCGAGCCGGCCGTGGTGCATCACGCCGATCACGTCGCCCACCGCGAAGGCCTCGAGCTGGTCGTGGGTGACGAACAGCGCCGTCGTGCCGGTCTGTTTCAGGATGCCGCGGATGTCGTGCGCCAGCCGCTCGCGCAGGTCGACGTCGAGGCTGGAGAACGGCTCGTCGAGCAGCAGCAGCCGCGGCGCCGGCGCCAGCGCGCGCGCCAGCGCGATGCGCTGCTGCTGCCCGCCCGACAGCTGGTGCGGCGCGCGCTTGGCCGCGTGCGCCAGCCCGACCAGATCGAGCATCTGCGCGATGCGCTCGCGCTGCGTGCCGCGCGGCAGGTGGCGGATGCCGAACGCGACGTTCTCGGCCACGCTCAGGTGCGGGAACAGCGCGTAGTCCTGGAACACCATGCCGATGCGACGCGCCTCGGGCGCGACGTGCACCCCGCGCGCGGCGTCGGCCACCGTTTCACCGCCGATCGCGATGTGCCCGTCGGCGACCGGCTCGAGCCCGGCCACGGCGCGCAGCAGCGACGTCTTGCCGCAGCCCGACGGCCCGATGAGCACGCCGATCTGCCCGGCCGTCAGCCCCAGCGACACGCCCTCGACCGCGGGCCGCGCGGCCGCGCCGGCGTAGCGCACGCCGACCTGGAGCAACTCGAGGAACATCGGCCTATGATAGCCTCGCGCGCCGAATGCGCATCGTTCTTATTCACCGATCACGCGTGTCGCACCGTCCCGCATGGCCGCGCTGCTGACCGCGCTCGCCGCGCTGCTGGCGCTGCCCGTGCTCGGCGTCCTGGGCGCGTGGGCGGCGCTCGACGCCGACGCGCTGGCCACGCTGGCGCACCAGTTCGACACCGTGCTGCCTGGCTACGCCGGCCAGTCGCTGTTGCTGGCGGCCAGCGTGGGCGTCGGGGTGGCGCTGCTCGGCGGCGCCACGGCGGCCGCGGTGACGCTGTTCGACTTCCCCGGCCGGCGCGTGTTCGAGTGGGCGCTGCTGCTGCCGCTGGCGATGCCGGCGTACGTGCTGGCCTACGCCTACACCGACTTCCTGCAGTTCAGCGGTGCGCTGCAGACCGCGCTGCGCGCGGCCACCGGGGCGCAGGGCGCCCTGTGGCCCGACGTGCGCAGCCTGCCCGGGGCGGTGGTGCTGTTCGTGCTGTGCCTGTACCCCTACGTCTACCTGCTCACGCGCACCGCGCTGGGCGAACGCGGCGTGCAGATGATGGAAGCCGCGCGCCTGCTGGGCGCCGGGCTGCGCCGGCGCATCGTCGAGGTGGCGCTGCCGCTGGCGCGCCCGGCGATCGCCGCCGGGGTCGCGCTGGCGCTGATGGAGACGCTGGCCGACTACGGCGTCGGGGCGTATTTCGGGCTGACGACCTTCTCCACCGGCATCTACAAGGCCTGGCTGGTCATGAACGACCGCAACGCCGCGGCGCAGCTGGCGTCGATGCTGCTCGCGCTGGTGGCGCTGCTGCTGTGGGTCGAGCGGCGTGCGCAAGGGCGCCTGCGCTTCGCCACCAGCCGCCCCGGCGCGGCGCAGGCCGGCGAGGCGCGCCCGGTGCGGCTGCGCGGGCGCGCGGCGCTGGCCGCGTGGGGGCTGTGCGCGCTGCCCGTGGCGCTGGGCTTCGTGCTGCCGGTGGCGATCCTGCTGCGCATGCTCTGGATCGAGGCGCGGCACGCCGAGTTCGGGCTGCCGCTGGCGCGCTTCGCGCAGTGGGCCTGGGTCAGCTTCGAGCTGGCGGCGCTGGCCGCCGCCGCTGCGGTGGTGCTGGCGCTGGCGCTGGGGTTCGTGCTGCGCGTGCGCCAGCCCGGCGCCGGCCTGCGGGGGCAGGCGCTGGCGGTGGCGGCGCGCACCGTGTCGCTCGGCTACGCGGTGCCCGGCGCGGTGATCGCGGTGGGCATCCTGCTGCCGATGGGCTGGGTGCAGCAGCGCTGGCCTGCCGCGCAGTTGCCGGCGCTGGTCACCGGCACGCTGCTCGGACTGATCTACGCGTACCTGGTGCGTTTCTCGGCGGTGGCGCTGCAGTCGGTGGAGGCCGGCTACGCGCGCGTGCCGCGCTCGATCGACGACACCGCGCGCATGCTCGGCGCGTCGCGCTGGCGGCTGCTGGCCGAGCTGCACGCGCCGCTGCTGAAACGCTCGGCGCTGGCCGCGGCGCTGCTGGTGTTCGTCGACGTGATGAAGGAGCTGCCCGCCACGCTGGTGCTGCGCCCGTTCGGCGCCGACACGCTGGCGGTGGTGGCCTACAACTTCGCGCGCGACGAACGCCTGGGCGAAGCCGCGCTACCGTCGCTGGCGATCGTCGCCGTCGGGCTGATCCCGGTGGTGCTGCTGTCGCGCGCGATGCGCCAGCGCTGAGGCCCGCGGCTGCGAGCCCGCCGGTGCGGGCTCGTACGGGCCGGACGGGCCGAGCTCAGCGAGGCCGCGGCCTGCACGGCCGACGCGGCCGGGTCACGGCCTGCCGTCGGCCGGCGCGTCGCGGTCCGACCAGCGCAGGACGCGCTCCAGCAGGCTCTCCACACCGCGGTCGCAGGCGCGCTTGGCCGGGTACAGCACGATGGCCAGGATGCCGGTGGCCACCGCCGGCGGCGTCTCCCAGGGCAGGCCGCGGCTCACGAAGTCGCCCAGCAGCGCTTCGGTGACGCCGAGCACGAACAGCGTCAGCATCAGCATCGATCCGTAGACCACCGTGCGCCGGAACAGCCGCGCCGCGTCGATGGGCCCGCGGTACAGCAGCGCCACCACGAACGACAGCAGCAGGATCGGCAGCGGCGCCATCAGGAACCAGTCCTGGTGTCGGGACAGCCAGCAAGTCACCGACGCGCTGGTCACGCCACAGCCGGCCAGCCTTCCGCCCCACACCGCAGCCTGCCACGCCACCGCGGCGACCGCGGCCCCGGCCCAGCCGCTGAGGAACCACAGCGCCTGCCGGCGCCCGCGTTCGGCCAGGGATCCGATGCGCCCGACGACCGCGCGCAGCACCACCAGCAGGCACAGCCCGACCCACGGCATCATCAGCCCCGCGGCCAGGTCGGCGCGGCCGGCGTGCAAGGTCACCGCCAGCCCCAGCAGCAGCGGGAACACCAGCAGCAGGCCGGGGCGCGCGTCGGCCACGCGCAGCAGGGCAGGAAGGACCACCAGCGCGGCCACCACGTGCAGCGGGACGACCGGGTAGCGCTGCGGCAACGACACCGCCAGCGCGAGCACGAAGCCCGGCGCCATCAGCCACCACGGCAGTTCGTCGCCGGTGTGCCGCGCCTGCCACCACACCACCACGTTCAGCAGCAACAGCACCGCGGCGGTGGCCGGCACGACGGGCCCGAACGGCAGGCTCGTCGACACCAGCGCGAACGACCACAGCACCAGCAGCGCCCCGGCGGTGCGTTCGTGGCGCGACGACGGTCCGACGCCGAGCACCCCGTGCACGAAGTACACGCACACCGTGGCCGCCAGCGGCCACGCGCCGATCCACAGCACGCGCTCGAGCGCCGCGACGGCGTGGCCGATGGCACGCACGGTCTCGATGCCCACACCCCAGCCCCGCAGCAGCGGCACGCTGGCCAGGAACGTGTCGAACAGCGGGCTGTGCTCGATGCTCGTCATCACACCGTAGCCGTTGGCGAGCAGCGCGCTGAACAGCGCCAGCCAGCGCGCCGGCGCGCTGTGCGACACGCGCCACGCGAGCATCAGCGCCAGCGCGGCCATCGCCGCGATCAGCATCAGCACCAGCCACGTCGGCGGCGCGAATGCCGTCACCCAGAACTCGGTGGCCAGCGCCGCCTCGCGATCGCGCCGAAAGGCGTCGAGCCGGTACAGGCCGGCCACGCCCTGGACCAGCGCCAGCAGCGCCAGCGCCACGGTCAGCCCGCGATGCGTCAGCCACGCCGGCACGCCCGCAGGGCTGGCCGGTGCCGGGGCGGTGTTGCGCCGTTCGGGCGGGGTCGGCACACCGTTGGCGGGACGCTCGGGCGGCATGGCGCTACCCCGCGGCCCAGGCCGGGGCCTCGGTGTCCCCGGTGCGCCGCACCCGGCCGATGGCCTGCAGCGTCTCGAGGATGGTCGGCAGCCGGTCGCGCCAGCGGCCGCGGGCGGTGAAGCGCGCCGCGAGGTCGTCGGTGGTCAGTGGCGCGCCGCGGGTGGCCCAAGACGCCGAGGAAGGGCGGGCGGCCTTCGGCGGCGGGCGGCGCGCGGGCGTAGCCTCGGCCTGGGCGCGGGCGCGCATCAGCGCGCCGTCGAAGCCCTCGGTGTGGCTGGCGGCCTCGACCTTCTTGGCTTCCAGCGCGAAGGCAACGCGGCGGAAGCCGTCGATGAAGCCCGGGGTGCTGCTGCCGTCGCCGTGGGCGAAGGTGACGCGGCGCTCGAAGACGTAGGCGTCGTCGCGGGTGTCGTCGCGCACCGGGTCGGGCGTGGGCACGCCCAGCAGGTGGCAGAGGTCGGCGACGAAGAGCTGGTGGTTGGCACGCTCCGACCCCGAGGCGCTGGCCCAGCGGTCGATGAAGCGATCGGCGACGGTCGGGTCGTCCATCCCTCGTGCGGCCCGTCTGCGTCGATCCAGGCGCATGCGTCTTTCGGCGCCGAAGGCGGCACCCGCCCTCGACGTGTGGTCCCCCCGACAGGAATCGAACCTGTATCTGCCGCTTAGGAGGCGGCCGTTCTATCCATTGAACTACGGGGAGAGGGTGGGGATTGTGCCTGCCACCGTGGCGGTCGCTGTCGTGCGGGCGGTGGCGACTGCCCGGGCCGACCGCCAGGTGTCGCGGCGGCTGGCGATCCGCGATCAGCGCGCCGCCGCGAAGAACGCCAGCATGCGCGCGGTGGCGTCCTGCGTGACCTGCGCG
Organism: uncultured Azohydromonas sp.; assembly: GCA_964618555.1. GTDB lineage: Bacteria > Pseudomonadota > Gammaproteobacteria > Burkholderiales > Burkholderiaceae_C > Calidifontimicrobium. The sequence goes on along the minus strand of CAZUBF010000089.1, from coordinate 7,112 downwards.
CTGTAGATGTAGCCCCTGTTGCGCAGGCCCTGTTTGTCCCAGGCGTGGGAGGCTTCGGGATAGACGTGCCAGTCGACCGGCTTGCCCGCCGCCTTCATTTGCTCGAGCATCGGGAAACACGGCGCCGCAGGCACGTCCTCGTCGCGGCCTCCCATCAGCATCAGCAGCGGCCGGTCGATGTCCGGCAGCACCAGCCGGTACTGCCTGAACGCACAGCCGCCGTAGTGGGCCACCGTGGCCGCGAAACGCAGGTCCGAGCCCACCAGTTGGGCGCTCTGCGGCGACGCCAGGTGGGCCGAGACGAAAGCGCCCCAGCTGTATCCCGCCTGATAGATGCGCGACTTGTCCACGAACGGCTTGGCCGCCAGGAACGCCAGCGCGGCGTAGGCGTCGGCGATGCCGGCGGAGTGGCTGAGCAGGCGGGCGGCACAGTTGTCGAAGCCGCGCGGACCGAAGCTGTCGATCACCAGCACCACGTGACCGGACTCCAGCAGCGTCTGCGCGTGCTGCTTCATGTGCACGTTGGGCGCTCCGGTGAGCCCGCCGCAGGTGTGCATCCGCACCGCGGCGGGGAACGGCCCGTCGCCCGCCGGCTTGAAGACGGTGTTGCCGACCTGGGTGAACATGCCGATCGAGTCCTTCACCTCGTGGCTGAAGCTCACCGGCTTGAGCTCGAGCGGCGGCATGACGTGTTCGCGCAGGTCCTGCGCACCGGCGGCCGCAGTCGCGATGGCCAGGCAGGCCGCGATCAGCGCGCCGAACCCCGTGTTCCTGGTGCCCATGTGCACGTGCTCCCTTCCGATGGCCGCGTCGCGCGGCATGATAAGGACGATGGCGTCGCGTGCAAGCCCGCGGCCCTCAGTCCCATCGCCAGGTCCAGATGACGTCCAGGGCGGTGTCGTCGCCGGTCTGGGCGCGGATCGTCAGGCGGCGCGCGGCGCGGTAGATCAGCTGCCAGCTGCCGGCGGTGGCGTTGACGCCGCGTTCGTAGGCCACGTACCAGCGGCGGCTGAGCTGCTTGCCGATCGTCACCACGGTGTCGCGCACGTCGCCGTCTTCGGTCTGCGCCACCGACAGCTCGTCGATGCCCAGGCGCTGCAGCACGTTGACGCCGCCGTCCTCGCCGGCCAGCAGCGCCAGCGCGGCGCTTTGCAGCAACGCGGCGTCGGCGCGGCCCAGCCCGTCGGGCTCGCGGCCGAGCAGCAGCCACGACAGCTTGTCGACGTCGGGCATCGGCGGGTCGCTGAACAGGCGCACGCGCGGGCTCTGCGCGGTGCCGCCGATCTCCACGCCGACCTCGACGTCCAGGTTCGGCCGCACCGCGAGGATGTCCAGCCGCGGGTTGTCGACCGCGCCGGTGAACACCACCTCGCCGCGGTCGATGCGCAGCCGCTGCCCGTAGGCGTTGTAGCCGCCGTCCTCGGCGAGCACGGTGCCGGTCAGCGCCGGGCGCCCGCCCGGCGTGGTCAGCGCCAGCTGGCCGCGCAGCGTGGTCTCGAGACCACGCCCGCGCAGGCGCAGCGCGCGGCCCAGGTCGATGGCCAGCCGCACGTCGACGGTGCGCTGCGCCGCGCGTTCGCGTGCCGCTGCCGGTTCGGGTGGCGACTCGCCGCGGCGCACGACGGTGACGTCGCCGTCGAGCGACGGGGCGTCGGCGCGGCTGAAGTCGAACAGCCCGCGGTCGACGCCGAGCCGGCCCTCGACGCGGATCGCCTGCGCGTCGAGCGTCGCGTCGGCGCGGCCGCTGACCACCAGACGCCGGTCGACGCGGCCGAGCACCTGCATCTGGTCGGCCAGCAGTTGCAGCTGCGCGCGCGGCGTGGCGCCGAAGGTGGCGCCGCCGCGCAGCTCGAGCGTGCCGTCGCCGCCGCGGAAGCGGAAGCGTTCGATGCGCGCCTGCGCGCCGGCCAGCGTCAGCGCCAGTTCGCCGTCGCGCACGTCGACGCCGTGCAGCACGTGGCGCACCGCCAGGCCGCTGCCGGTCAGCGTGCCGGTGTACTCGGGCGCGCCGAAGCGCCCGCCCAGCGTCGCGCTCGAGTGCAGCGAGCCGCCCAGCCGCCAGCCGGGGGGCAGCCACGGCGCCCACACGCCGACGTGCGCCACCGTCAGCTCGACCACGCCTTCGAGCGGCGTGCCGGGTGCCGGCCAGGCGGCGGCGGGGCCGGGGCGCAGGCTTTGCGCGCCGGCCAGCACGCCGACCTGCGCGCCGGCGAGTGCCTGCGTGAAGTGCCACACGCCGTCGTGCGCCGCCAGCGCGAAGCGCAGGTCGGTGAGGCCGAAGGGCTGGCGGTTGCCGGCCTCGACGAGCGCCAGGTCGCCGCCTCGGCGCTCGACGACGAGGTCGGCGTCGACGCGTTCGGCCACGCGCAGGCGCAGCGTCGCACCCAGTCGCAGGTCGCCGTCCCAGCCGAAGTCGGGCTGCAGGCGCTGCAGCCACGGTGCCACCGCGGCGGGATCGACCTCGGCGTCGACGTCCAGCGTCGGCCGCCCGCCCGGGCCGGCGCGCCACTGCAGTTGGCGCCAGCGCAGCGTGGCGTCGAGCAGCTGCAGTTGCCCGGGCTCGGCGCGGGCCGCGTGCGGCGCACCGCTGGGGCCGAGATCGACCGCCAGCGCCAGCGCGCGCGCGCGCAGCCAATCCACCGCGAGCGGCTCGTCACGGGCGTCGTGCGGGACGGCCCGTGCGTCGGCCACGCGGCCGCGCCAACGGTAGCCGTCGGCCGACGGCTCGATGCCACCGTCGCCGGCCATGCGCAGCCGCGTGCCGGTGGCCGCCGCGCCGCTGGGCAGCCAGGCGTCGGTCCACGCCGGGGGGCGCAGCGGGCTGGCCGCGTCGACCTCGAAGCGGTGCGCCGCGGCGCTGCCGTCGACTTGCGCGCGCAGCCGCTGCACGCGCTGCGCACCGACCGCGAGTCCGTCGGCGTCGACGGTCAGGCGCAGCGGCGCGTCGCGGCGCGTCAGCGCGTCGGCGGCCAGCGCCCACTGCAGCGTCGCGCGTTCGATGCCCAGCGCCTGGCTGCGCAGCGCCGCGATGCGCAGCTCGCCTTCGGTGCGCAGCGCCGGCCACGTGCCCTCGGCGCGTGCGCTGCCGGTCAGCGTGCCGGCGCTGGGCAGCCAGCGCGCGGCGGCCGGGAACGCACCCGCCAGCGGCGCCAGCCGCGCGAGTTGCGGCGCGTCGAGCTGTGCCTGCCAGCGCCCGCCGGTCGACGCGTCGCCGCGCAGCGCCAGCGTGTTGCCGGCCAGGCGCAGGTCGGCGCTGCCCTGCGGCGCGGCGCCGTCGGCGCGGGTCCAGTCGAGGCGGCCCGCCAGCGGCAGCGCGGCGACGGTGCTGGCCTCGCCGATGTCGACGCGCGCGCGCCCGCGCACCGCGTGCGGCGCCGCGCCGGCGGCCAGGCGCAGGTCGGCGTCCCACTGCGCGTCGAGGCGGTGCGGCCCCTGCGGCCACGCGGGGGTCTCGACGCCGGCGAGCCACGGCCGCGGGTCGAACCGGTCGATGCGCCCGCGCGTGGTCAGCGACCAGGCGCCGGCGGCGCCGCGTGCGGCGCGCGCGTCGAGACGCAGCTGCGCACCGCCGGCGTCGGCGTCGAGCCGCGGCACGGTCAGCTCGAGCGCGCCGCCGTGCGAGCGCAGCGTCGCGTCGGCGTCGACGCGCAGCGGCGGCGCGTCGGGCCGTGCGCCGAATCGCCCGCCCAGCCGCGCGGTCAGCTCGGCGACGATCGCCGTGGCGTCGCGCGCCGCGGCGGGGTCGGGCGAGGGCAGGCCGCGTGCGCTCAGCGCCAGCGGCCCGTCGATGGTCATCGCCGGCGCACGCGCGTCGAGCGCCTCGGGGCGCAGCGCATCGGCACGCAACTCGAGCCGCAGCGAATCCCGCTGCCAGCGCCCGCTGCCGCTCACGCGCCCGGCGCCGCCGCGGTCGTGGCCCAGCCGCGCGTCGAGGCGCAGCAGTTCGAGCGTGTCGCGCGCGTCGGCGCGCCCGCGCAGCGTCAGCTGCAGCCGCTGCAGCGGCAGGCGCGCGCGGTCCCAGCGCCCGGGCAGGGCGTTGACGATCTCGATGTCGGCCTCGATGGGCGCGTCGAGCGCGCTGCTGCGCACGTCGGCGCGCCCGCTCAGCCGCGTGGCGGGCGCCTGCGCCGACAGCGACGCCAGATCGAAGTCGCGCGCCTCGAGCTGCAGCGCCAGCAGCGGCCACGCGGCGAACGGCGCCAGCGTCGCGCGGGCGTCGAGCGTGGCCGGAGGGTCCCGGCTGTCGATGCGCGCGCTCGCCTGCAGGCGCTGCAGCGGGCCTTCGACGCTCAGCTGCCCGGACCACGGCGCGCGCCCGGGCGCCGACTGCGCGTCGAGCTGCAGCCGCAGCGGCAGGTCGCCTTCGGTGCCGATCTCGGCGTGCGCGCGCAGCGGCATGCCGTCGACACGCAGCGCCAGACGCGGCACGCGGTGCACGCGTCCGCCGTCGGCACCGACCTCGGCGTCGAGCCGCAGCGCCTCGACCGGCGGCAGCGCATCGAGCTGCAGCGCCTCGACGCGCAGGTCGACCAGCCGCGCGTGCAGCGGCACCCGCAGCCGTGTCGGCGCCGGCGCACGCTCGCCGGTCGACGGCGCGCCGCCTTGCCACTCGACGCGCTGCGCGCGCGCCTCGACGAGGTCGACGCCGATCCACGCGCCCGGCGGCGCCCAGCGCCAGACGAGGTCGCGCCAGCTCAGGTCCTCGATCACGAGGCGCGACCGTCCGTCGCTCCAGTGCACGCGCGCCGCCTCGAAGGCGCCGCCGGCCAGGGTGCCGCGCGGCGCGCTGACCTGCAGCCCCGCCTGCGCCAGCAGCCACGCGCCGCCGGCGGCGGTGCCCAGCGCCCAGGCCAGCAGCGCCGCCAGCGCCAGCGGCAGGCCCAGCGCGAGCACGATCAGCAGCCGCGGCAGCGACACGCCGCGGGCGCGCTGCGCAGCCGGGCCACAGGCGGGTCGCAGCATCGCCGTGCGGATCAGAACACCACGCCCACGCTCAGGTGGGTGCGCCAGCTGCGGATCGCCTCGCCGTAGGCGACGTCGATCGACAGCGGCCCCACCGGGCTGCGCCAGCGCAGGCCCAGCCCGGCGCCGAGCACCGGCTCGAGGTCGGTCCAGCGGTCGGCGGCCCGGCCGGCGTCGACGAACGCCGCCCACCACAGCGCAGGCATGCGCTGCGTCAGCGGCCTCGCGATCTCGACGCTGCCGGTGAACAGCACGTTGCCGGCGGTGACCACGCCGTCGATCCGCGGGCCGAGCGAGCGGTAGTCGTAGCCGCGCACCGAGTGGTCGCCGCCAGCGCGGAACTGCAGCGTGTCGGGCACCTGCACGCCCTCGGGGCGCAGCACCTGGCCGAGCTCGACGCGCGCCTGCGCGTACCAGTGGCTGCCGATCGGCCGGTACACGGTCGCGCGCCCGTACAGCCGCGAGAACGGGCCGCTGTCGGCGTAGTCGCTGGTCGCCCAGCCGAGCGCGCCCTGCAGCGACAGCGACGTGCCGCGAGTGGGCAGGATCACGTCGTCGAGGTCGCGCCAGACCCAGTGATAGTTGCCCGAGTACGCCGTGGCGCTGCGCCGCGCCAGTTCCTCGCGCGTGACCGCCGGGTCGCGGCTGCGCACGGTGGCCTGCTCGACCTCGGCAAACAGCGCGCGGTCGATGCGCACGGTGTCCTGCGTCAGGCCGACGCGCGCACGCCACGAGGTGGTGACGTCGGCGTCGGACACCTCGCGCTGGTACGCACCGCCGACCAGCCGGCGCCAGTAGCCCGGGCCGGGGTAGCTGGCGAGCTCGCCGTCCCACGACTGCAGCTTGCTGCCGAGCTCGATGCGGTTGCGCACGATCGCCGGCCAGCCGAAGGGCTTGCGGTGCGTGTGCGTCAGCGACGTGCGCGGACCGACGTTGGTGCTGTAGCCGACGCCGGCGGTGACCTCCTGCAGCGGCTTCTCGCGCAGACGCACCGTCACGGGCGTGGTCGCGGCGCGGGTCACGTCGGGGTCGACCGACACCGTCGCGCCGTCGAACAGGCGCGACGCGATCAGGCGTTCCTGGTAGTCGATCAGCAGCTTCTCGCCGGCCGGCGTGCCCGGCGCGAACCCGGCGAGGTGGCGCACCGGGTCGTCGACGTAGCGCTCGAGCCCTTCGATGACCAGCTCGCCGGTGCGAAACAGCGGCCCGCTGTCGGCGACGACGAACAGCCGCGCCTGGCCGTCGGCCACGTCGACCTGCGCCGCGGTGCCGCTCCACTGCGCGGCAAGGTAACCCTCGGCGCGCAGGCGGTTCAGCACCGCCGCCTTGGCGGCGCCCCATTCGGCGTTGCGAAACGGCGCGCCGACGGGAATCCGCCAGTCGGAGGCGAGCGCGTCGCGCAGCGTGCGGGCGCGCGCGTCGCCCTGACGCGCCAGCGTGTCGAGCTCTCCCTGCACCTCGACCGTGACGGCGCCGACCTGCACGCGCGCGCCGGGGTCGACGCGCAGCGCGACGCGCGCCGCGCCGTCGGCGTCGGGGCCTTCGCGCGACAGCTCGATCGTCGGTTCGAAGTAGCCCTCGGTCTCGAGCAGCGCGCGCGCCTGCGCCGGCGTCGCCGCGAGCAGGCGGTCGAGCTCGTCGGCGCCGACCGGCTCGCCCGGGGCGAGCACGTGCAGCCGCGCCAGGTCCAGGTGGGTCTCGAGCAGGTCGCGCAGCGGCGCCAGCGCGCGCACCTCGAGGCGCACCGCGGGCGGCGGGGGCGGTTCGGGTGGCGCGCGGCGCAGCACCTCGGTCGAGCCGCCGCCGCCGGCCAGCAGCGCGAGCGCCGCCAGCCACGCCGCGGCCGCGGCGCGCGCCAGCGTCATTTGCTCAGCAGCCGCATCGCCTGTTCGAGCCCGGCCAGCGTCAGCGGGAACATGCGCTGGTTCATCAGCTGCTGCACGATCGCGATGCTCTGCCGGTACTGCCACACCCCCTGCGGCTCGGGGTTGATCCAGGCGTACTTCGGGAAGGCGTGGGTCAGGCGCTGCAGCCACTCGGCGCCCGGCTCCTCGTTGTTGTACTCGACGCTGCCGCCGCTTTGCAGGATCTCGTACGGGCTCATCGTCGCGTCGCCCACGAACACCAGCTTGTAGTCCTTGTTGTACTTG
>CAZUBF010000088.1:0-15154 GCA_964618555.1 uncultured Azohydromonas sp. | reverse complement strand
TCGGCCCGAGCTTGGGGCTCAGGCCGAAGAACACCAGCAGCATGTCCAGCGGCACGACACGCGTGACGCCGTCGCCGCCGGTGACCTTCACGCCGGTCAGCCGGTCGCCGAGTTCCTCGATGCCGGTGACCTGGCCGACGATGAACTGCATCTCGAAGGCGTCGCACAGCTCCTTCATCTTCGCGACACTCGCCGGCGCGGCGCGGAAGCCATCGCGGCGGTGCACCAGGATCACGCTCTCGGCCCTGTTCGGCCCTTCCTGCACGAAGTTCAGCGTCCAGTCGAGCGCCGAGTCGCCGCCGCCGACGATCACCAGGTTCTTGCCGGCGAATTGCGCCGGGTTCCTCACGCGGTAGTGCAGTTGCGTGCCCTCGTACTTCTCGATGCCGTCGACCTTCAGCGTGCGCGGCTGGAACGAGCCGACGCCGGCGGCGATGAAGATCGTGCGCGTGACGAAACGCGTGCCCTTGCTGGTCTCGACGTCGAAGCGGCCGTCGTCGCGACGGCGCACCACGGTCACCTCCTGCCCCAGGTGGAACGTCGCGCCGAACGGCTCGATCTGCTTGAGCAGGTTGTCGGTGAGCTCCTGCCCGGTGCACACCGGCACCGCGGGGATGTCGTAGATCGGCTTGTCGGGGTACAGCTCGATGCACTGGCCGCCCGGGTAGGCGAGCGAGTCGATGACGTGCGCCTTGATCTCGAGCAGGCCGAGCTCGAACACCTGGAACAGCCCCACCGGGCCGGCGCCGACGATCACGGCGTCGGTCTCGATCGGTCCGTCGTGATGGCGTGCGGTGTCGGCGACTTCGGCGTTGGGCTGCGGTTCCATGAGGATGTCGTTGTCGGGCCCGCGGCGCGGGCGTTGGCGGGGCTCAGCGCTTGAGTTCGCCGAGCTTGTTCTTCACGTCCTTCCACTCGTCGGCGTCGGGCAGCGCCGCCTTGCGCTTGGTGATGCTCGGCCACTTCCTCGACAGTTCGGCGTTGAGCGCGATGAAGTGCTGCTGGTCGCCGGGCACGTCCTCCTCGGGCACGATCGCGTTGACCGGGCACTCGGGGATGCACACCGCGCAGTCGATGCACTCGTCGGGGTCGATCGCGAGAAAGTTCGGGCCCTCGCGGAAGCAGTCGACCGGGCACACGTCGACGCAGTCGGTGTACTTGCAGCGGATGCACGATTCGAGGACGACGTGGGTCATGAGCGGGCTCGACAGGGGTGGTCCGGGCAGGCGAAGCGCGGAGCCGCAGCCCCGCCGCACGACGCGGCCGCACACCCTGGGGCGTACGGACCGGCCGCGGATTCTAAGTCGCCAGGGTTTCCACCAAGATCGGAGGTCGCGCGCGCACCGCGGTCTTGCGGCGCGCCGACACGGCTTCGGCGCCGACGCCGACCGTGACCACCGTCGGCCGCCCGGCGTGCAACACGCTGGCCTCGGCGAGCGAGGCCACGCGATGGTCGCTCGCGACCTGGTCGACGCAGCCGGCGCGCGAGACGACGCACGCCGGCGTGTCGGCCTCCCAGCCGGCGTCGAGCAGAGCGCGCGCGAGCGCCCCGATCTGCCGCCCGGCCATGTAGAACACCTCGGTGTCGGCGCTGCGCCGCGCCGCCAGCCGCGGGCGGCCGTCGGCCGCCACGCCGACCGCGGTGGTCAGCGCGACGCTGCGCCCGCGCCCGCGGCGCGTCAGCGGGCGCCGCGCCGCCGCCGCGGCGGCGAGCGCCGCGGTCACGCCGGGCACCACCTCGGCGTCGATGCCGGCCGCGTCGAGCGCGCGCAGTTCCTCTTCCAGGCGGGCGAAGACGCTGGGGTCGCCGCCCTTGAGCCGCACGACCAGCGGCACCTCGCGCGCACAGCGCACCAGCAGCGCGTCGATCGCCGCCTGCGGCGTCGACGCGCCGAACCCGCGCTTGCCGACTTCGATCCAGCGCGCACGCGGCGCCAGCGCTCGCAGCGCCGGGTCGGCCAGCGCGTCGCACACCACCACGTCGGCCTGCGCCAGCGCCCGTGCGCCGCGCAGCGTGATCAGGTCGGCGGCGCCCGGGCCGGCGCCGACGAACACCACGCGCCCGGTCACGCGGCCGTCTCGGCCGTCGGCGGCGCGACATGCAGGCCGCACTCCTTGGCCTGCTCGTCCTCCCACCACCAGCGCCCGGCGCGGAACGGCTCGCCCACCGCGATGGCGCGCGTGCACGGCGCGCAGCCGATGCTGGGCATGAGGCGGTCGTGCAGCGGGTTGTACGGCACGCCGTGGGTGGCGATGTAGTGCCACACGTCGCCCCACGACCAGTCGGCCAGCGGGTTGAGCTTGACGCGACCCTTCGCGTCGCGGTCGCGGTACGGCACCTCGGCGCGCGCGTCGCTCTGCTCGCGGCGCAACCCGGTGATCCACGCGTCGCGCTGCGCGAGCATGCGCGCCAGCGGCTCGAGCTTGCGCAGCTGGCAGCAGGCCTTGCGCAACTCGACGCTGCGGTACATCGCGCGCTCGCCGTGGCGGCCGACGAACTGCACCACGGCGTCGTGCGCCGGCCGGTGCACCTCGACCGGCAGCCCGTAATGGCGTTCGATGCGCGCGATCAGCGCGAGCGTCACGTCGTGCAGCGCGCCGGTGTCCAGCGTCGCCACCGCGATCGGCAGGCCGGCGCGCGCGATCAGGTCGGTGACCACCATGTCCTCGGCGCCGAGGCTGTTGGCCTGCACGGTGCGCCCCGCGTGTTCGCTCGACGCCTCGAGCAGCATCGCCTGCGCGTGCGCGTGCCGGGTGTCGAAATCGGCGCCGGGTCGGGCGTACAACTCGATGGCGTGGGTGGTCATGACAGGCTTCTCGAGGAAGGATGCACCGCGTCGTGGCGGCGATACAGCGGGCGCGGCTCGTGCACGTCGCCCTGGTAGTGGCCGGCGAAGAAACGCAGCGCACGCTGCGCCGAGTCGAGGCTCTGGTCGGCGCGCAGCTGCACCGCGTCGAAGCCGGTGCGCTGCAGCAGCGGCAGCATGTCGACGAGCACCTCGCCGGCGGCGCGCACCTCGCCGCGGTAGCGCATCCGGGCGCGCAGCAGCCTGGCCTGGCTGTAGGCGCGTCCGTCGGTCCATTGCGGGAAGTGCAGCACGATCGCGCCGAGTCGCGCCAGGTCGCCGTCGATCGCCTCGACGTCTGCGTCGTTCGGCAGCGCCAGCGCCACCGGGACGCCGTGCGGCCACTGCGCACGCACCGCCTGCCACTGCGCCGGGGTCAGCAGGCTGCCGGGCCGCGGCGGCGGTGCGTCGCCACCGGCCGGGTGCCACGGGTCGTGCAACGGGTCGATGAATCGCATCGCTGGGCCTCGCTGCTCAGGCGGCCAGCGCCAGCACCTGGCGCACCGCGTCGGCGGCGGCGCGGAACGGCGAGACTCCGGTGCGCCGCAGCGTGTCGGCGAAGCGCTCGCCGTCGATGCGCTCGCGGCGGTACGCGTGCACCAGCGCCTCGACGACGTCGGCGACCTCGTCGGCGGCGAACGCCGGGCCGATGACCTTGCCGGGCGCAGCCGCGCCGCCGAGCGTCGAGCCGTCGCCGCCGCCGACGCTGACCTGGTACCACTCGCGCCCGTCCTTGTCGACGCCGAGGATGCCGATGTGGCCGCTGTGATGGTGGCCGCAGGAGTTCATGCAGCCGCTGATGTGCAGGTCGACCTCGCCGAGGTCCTCGAGTTCGTCGAGGTCGGCGAAACGCTCCATCACCGCCTGTGCGACCGGGATCGAACGAGCGTTGGCCAGGCCGCAGAAGTCGCCGCCGGGGCAGGCGATGACGTCGGCGAGCAGGCCGATGTTCGGCGTCGCGAAGCCCGCGGCGCGCGCCGCTTGCCACAGCGCGTACAGGTCGACCTCGCGCACCCACGGCAGCAGCAGGTTCTGCTCGTGCGTGACGCGGATCTCGCCGAGGCTGTAGCGGTCGGCCAGCGTCGCGGCGGCGTCCATCTGGTCGGCGGTCACGTCGCCGGGCGCCTGCGTCGCACGCTTGAGCGACAGCGTCACCGCGCGGTAGCCGCTGACACGGTGCGCGTGCACGTTGCGCGCCAGCCAGCGCGTGAAGCCGGCAGGTGCGTCGAGGTGGCGCGCCGGCTCGAAGCCGCGGGGCGCCGGGCGCACGCCGGCGGGGTCGGCGAAGTGCGCGGCGACGCGCTCGAGCTCGGCGTTGGTGAGCAACTGGGCGTCGCCGTCGACGTCGCGCCGCAGGATCTTGGCGAACTCGTCGTCGACGGCGTCGAAGAAGCGCCGTCCCTCGGACTTGACGAGGATCTTGATGCGCGACTTGAACGCGTTGTCGCGCCGCCCGTAGCGGTTGTACACACGAACGATCGCCTCGAGGTAGACGAGGATCTGACGCCACGGTACGAACGGGTGCGCCAGCGTCGCGATCAACGGCGTGCGGCCCATCCCGCCGCCCACGTGCACCTCGAAGCCGACCTCGCCGGCGTCGTCCTTCACCATCCGCAGGCCGATGTCGTGCCATCCGATGGCCGCGCGGTCCTCGCGCGCGCCGGTGATCGCGATCTTGAACTTGCGCGGCAGGAACGCGAACTCGGGGTGCAGCGTGCTCCACTGGCGCAGGATCTCGGCGTACGGCCGCGGGTCGACGATCTCGTCGGGTGCGATGCCGGCCAGCGCGTCGCTGGTGATGTTGCGGATGCAGTTGCCGCTGGTCTGGATGCCGTGCATGTCGACCTCGGCGAGCAGGTCCATCACGTCGGCGGCACGCTCGAGCGCGATCCAGTTGAACTGCAGGTTCTGCCGCGTCGTGAAGTGGCCGACGCCGCCGCGCCCGCGGTGCGGCCCGTGGTCGACGCGGTCGAAGTCGCGCGCGATGCGCGCCAGCGTGCGCAGCTGGCGGCTGGACAGCTCGCCGTACGGCACGGCGATGCGCAGCATCGGCGCGTGGCGCTGAAGGTACCAGCCGTTCTGCAGCCGCAGCGCCTTGAACGCGTCGGCACTGAGCTCGCCGCGCAGGTGGCGCTCGAGCTGGTCGCGGAACTGGGCGGCGCGCTCGCGCACGAAGCGGCGGTCGAAGGCGGTGTATCGGTACATGGGACGGCACTCTAGGCAACCGCCTTATATTTCAGAACTACTTTTTTCTTGTTTGTTTATCGCCTCCTGTTCTTAAGATGGCGTGACGGTACCTCCGTAGAATTCCTGAGATGTCCTTGTATCGCACCTGTGCCGCCGCCGTGCTCGCGTGGCTGCTGACTGCCTGCCAGACCGCGCCCGTGGCCCCGCCGCCAACGGTTTCCCCGCCGCCGGTGGCCGTCGCGCCGGTGCCGCCGCAGCCGCCGCGCATCGGGCTGGCACTGGGCGGTGGCGCGGCGCGCGGCTTCGCGCACATCGGCGTGATCCAGGTGCTCGAGGAGCATGGCATCAAGCCCAGCCTGGTGGTCGGCACCTCGGCCGGCAGTCTGGTCGCAGCGCTGTACGCCAGCGGGCTCGACGGCACCCAGCTCGCGCGACTGGCGCTCGAGATGGACGAGGGCGCGATCACCGACTGGGCCTTCCCGGGGCGTGGCGTGATCCGCGGCGAGGCGCTGGCGCGCTGGGTGCGCGAGCACACGCGCGGCCGCACGATCGAGCGCATGCCGCTTGCGCTGGGCATCGTCGCCGCCGACCTCGACACCGGCCGGGCCGTGCTGTTCCGCCGTGGCGACCCCGGCACCGCGGTGCGCGCGTCGAGCGCGGTGCCTGCGGTGTTCCAGCCGGTGAAGATCGGCGAGCGCGAGTACGTCGACGGCGGGCTGGTGGCACCGGTGCCGGTGCGTCACGCGCGTGAGATGGGCGCCGAGCTGGTGATCGCGGTCGACATCGCGACCCCGCCGGACGGTCACCCCACCGGCGACCCGGTGCGCCTGCTGCTGCAGACCTTCAACATCATGGGCGCGACCATCAGCCGCTTCGAGCTGCGTGAGGCCGACGTCGTGCTGCGCCCCGCGCTGGTCGGCGTCGGCAGCGCCGACTTCGCGGCGCGCCAGCGCGCGATCGCCGCGGGCCGCGAGGCCGCGCTGGCGCAGCTGCCTTTCATCCGTACCCGCGTCGCGCAGGCGATGCAGTAGGTGCGTGGGCGCGCCCCGTCGGGCGGCGGGCCGCGCAACCCGGCACCGACGCGGCCCCGGCCGAGCTCAAGGCCACAGCAGCAGCGCCCAGGTGACTGCCGCGAACAGCAACGACAGCATCACCGCCGCGCTGCCCAGGTCCTTCGCGCGACCGAGCAGCGGGTGCGCGTTCGGCGACACGGCGTCGGCCAGCGCCTCGAGCGCCGAGTTCAGCAGTTCGACGACCCACACCAGCATCACCACGCCGATCATCGCCAGGGTCTGCCCGCGCCCCGGCGAGACCCACGGCGCGATCGCGACCAGCGGCACGCCGAGCAGCAGCTCCTGTCGGAACGCCGCCTCGTGGCGCACTGCCGCGCGCAGCCCGGCCCACGAGTAGCCCAGCGCGTCGACGAGCCGGCGCAGCCCGCCGCGGCTCTTGAAGGCGCAGGGTGCGACGGCGACGGCGGCGTCGGGATCGGTCATGAATGGGCGGCGGTCGGGCAGCGGATGGTGCAGCCTGCCGCGCCCGCCTGAAGACGGCCTGAAGCCACCGCGGCGCGGTCGGCGCATCGCCGGCGCGTGCGCGGCGCCCGAACGGGTCGACGACCTGCTCGCCGCTCGGTGCACCGTCAGCCGATGCTCGCCTGTGACGCCGCCAGCGGCGACACTCCCGGCGCGCGGATCAACGACGTGCCCGCACCGCCCACAGCACGCCCAGCGTCAGCGCCGCGAACCCGGCGCCTGCACCGAACGTGAACGCCGAGCCCAGCCCGTCCCACAGCAGGCCGGCCAGCACGCTCGACACCAGCATCGCGACGCCAGCAACCAGGTTGAACACGCCGTAAGCGGTGCCGCGCAGTTCGGGCGGCGCGTTGTCGGCCACCATCGCCGCGAGCAGACCCTGCGTGATGCCCATGTGCAGCCCCCACAGCGCGACGCCGGCCAGCAGCGCCGCCGATCCCGCGCCGAAGGCGAGCACCAGGTCGGCGGCCACCAGCACCACCAGCCCACCGGCAAGCAGCCGGCCGTGGTCGACCGCGTCCGCCAGCCGGCCGAACGGGTACGCCGACGCCGCGTAGCAGACGTTCATCACGACCATCACCAGCGGCACCCAGGCCACCGCGATGCCGACCTCCTGCGCGCGCAGCACCAGGAAGGCTTCGCTGAAGCGCGCCAGCGTGAACACCGCGCCCAGCGCAACCACCTGCCAGCAGCCGCGCCCCAGGCGGCGCAGCGCGTCGCGGCGGATCGGGCTCGCCTGCGCCGCGCCCGCGGCGCGCGCCGGCTCGCGCACGCCCGCCACCAGCACCCCCACCGCGAGAACGGCCGGCACCGTCGCGACCCAGAACACTGCGCGGAAGTCGCCGGCCCACGCGATCATCAGCACGGTGGCCAGCAGCGGACCGACGAAGGCGCCGACGGTGTCCAGCGACTGGCGCAAGCCGAACGCGGCGCCGCGCACCGCGCCCGGCGTGATGTCGGCCAGCAGCGCGTCGCGTGGCGCGCCGCGGATGCCCTTGCCGACGCGGTCGACGAAACGTGCCGCGACCACCGCGCCGGCGCCGGTGGCCAGCGCGAACACCGGCTTGCTCAGCGCGCCGAGCGCGTAGCCGAGCACGGCCAGCGGCTTGCGCCGGCCGAAGTGGTCGCTGAGCACGCCGGAGAACACCTTCGACACCAGCGCCGTCGACTCGGCGATGCCCTCGATCACCCCCACCGCAAGCACGCTCACGCCCAGCGTGCCGACCAGGAACAGCGGCAACAGGCTGTGGATCATCTCCGACGACACGTCCATCAGCAGGCTCACGAAGCCCAGCGCCCACACGCCGGGCGGGATGCGCGGCCGCGGCGCCGACGCAGGCGTCACCGCCCACCCAGCCGCAGTTCGACGGCGAAGCCGCGGGCCACCTGCGGCAGGCCCAGTGCGCCGCCATGCGCGCGCGCGACCCGGTCGGCCAGCATCAGTCCCAGGCCCGTGCGTTCCTCGTAGTCCTGCGCGTCGATCGCGGCCTGCAGCGCGGCGAGCCGCGAAGGTTCGATGCCGCTGCCGTCGTCGCGCAGCCACAGCGTGGCCGGCAGGCTGACGCCCACCTCGACGTGCGTCGCGCCATGGCGCCGCGAGTTGTCGAGTAGGTTGATCAGCGCCGCGGTCAGCAGGTCGGGGTCGGCGTCGAGCGTCGCCGCGGGGTCGACCTGCACCGCCAGCCCTTCGAGCGGAATCCGCGCGATCAGCGCGCCCAGCGCGACGCGCTCGCGGCGAGGCGCGGCGCCGCTGCGGAACAGCCCGAGCAGCGCCGCCACCACCGCCTGCAGCCGCGCCGCCGCGTCGCGCGCGCGCCGCAGCCGCGGCTGCAGCTCGGGTGGCGTCTCGCGCATCGCCACCGCGAGTTGCGCGTCGATGCCCGCCAGCGGCGTGCGCAGGGCGTGCGCCGCGTGGCCGGCGAACGCGCGCTCGTCGGCGATGCGCTGCGCCAGCCGCTGCGCGAGCGCGTCGATCGCCGCGTGCACCGGCTGCAGTTCCTCGCGCTCGGCCGCGCCGAGGCCCCCGCCGTGGCGCGGTGGATCGGCCGCCGGGTCGTGTGCGGCCAGCCGCGACGACAGGCGCTGCAGCGGCTCGAGCTCGCGGCGCACGCGCGCGCGCAGCCACAGATGACCCAGCAGGCCGATCGCCAGCGCCGACGTCACCGCGCCGAGCACGACCTCGGTGTGCGCCTCGACGCGCTCGGCGCGCGTCTGCGCCACGTACAGAATGCGCCCGTCCTCGCCCAGCGGCGTGCCGAACACGCGCCAGCCGGCGGTGTCGCTGAAGCCGGCGCTCGGCGTGCCGTGCATCGGCTGCGCCGGCGCCTGCGTCGATCGTGCCCTCACGACGCCGCCCGCGTCGACCACTTGCCAGGCGAAGCGCCCGCTGGCCTGTGCGGCGGGCGGCGGTACGGCGGACGTGCCCGACAGCATCGCACCGAGCACTTCGGCCGAGGCACGCAGCGTGTCGTCGAGCAGTTCATCGACCTCGTGGCGCGCGGCCAGCCACACCGCGGCGGCCACCGCGACGCTCCACGCCAGCGACCACCACAGCAGCGCGTCGGCGAGCCGGCGGCGGATCGACGGCAGCGCCATCACGCGGCCGCGTCGATGCGGTAGCCGAGTCCGCGCACGGTCTCGATCAGCGCGTGGCCGAGCTTGCGCCGCAGCGCCGAGACGTGCACCTCGAGGGCGTTGCTGGCGATCTCGACGTCGAAACCGTGCACCAGCTTCTCGAGCTCGGCCTTGGGCACGATGCGCCCGGCGCGCAGCACCATCGCCTCGAGCAGCGCCCACTCGCGCGCCGTCAGCGCCACCGCGCGCTGGTCGACGCGCGCGGCGCGGGCGGCCAGGTCGACCTCGACGGCGCCGAAGCGCCGCAGCGACGCTGCGCCGCCGGCCGCGCGCCGGCCGACCGCGCGCAGCCTTGCGACCAGTTCCTCGGGCGCGAAGGGTTTGACGAGATAGTCGTCGGCGCCGCTGTCGAGCCCCTCGATGCGGTCGCCGAGACGGTCGCGCGCGGTAAGCATCAGCGCGGGCGTCGCGTCGCCGCGCGCGCGGCGCCCGCGCAGCCAGTCCAGCCCCGAACCGTCGGGCAGCTGCCAGTCGACGAGCAGCGCGTCGTACGGCTCGCCGCGCAGCGCCTCGGCGTCGCCAAGCGTGCGGCACCAGTCGACCTGGTGCCCTTCGGCGCGCAGGAACGCGCGCAGCCCGTCGCCCAGGATGTCGTCGTCTTCGAGCAGCAGCAGTCGCATCGCAACGCCAGTCGTCCGGCGGCGCGAACGGTAACACCGCGCGGCTTCAGGCGCGCTTCAGGCGCGCCGGCTCCAATGCGGGGAATGTCCCGTCCCGAGCCCCTGCCCTCGCCCGCCGCGCGTCCGCGCGCCGCGCCGTCGATCACCGTCGAGCCGCTGCTGCTGGTGGCCGCGCTGTTCTGGACGCTGGCGGCCAACGGTCGCTTCTTCACTGCCGCGCTGCACGGCCGATCGCCCGGCGACCCCGCGACCTGGGGCTTCGCCGCCGCACTCGCGCTGGGGCTCGTCGCGCTGCACCTGCTGCTGCTTGCGCTGGTGGCCAACCGCTGGACGGTCAAGCCACTGCTGGCGGCGATGACCGTGGTCACCGCGTTCGCGACTTACTACATGCAGGTCTATGGCGTGTACCTCGACCCGTCGATGCTGCGCAGCACGCTGCACACCGACGTGGCCGAGGCGCGCGAGCTGTTCGGCTGGGCGCTGCTGCCGCACCTGGCGCTGTACGCGGCGCTGCCGCTGGCGCTGCTGGCGCGCGTGCGCATCGTCGCTCGGCCGTGGCGCCGCGCCGCCGCGGTGCGCGCCGCCTGGCTGCTCGGGGCGCTGGCCTGCGCGATCGTGACGCTGGTGACGGTGTACCAGCCGCTGGCGTCGCTGATGCGCAACCACAAGGAGGCGCGCTACCTGATCACGCCGGCCAACGTGCTGTGGTCGGTGGCCAGCGTGGCCGCCGCCGACGCGCGCGGCGCCGCCCGGCCGCGCGCGCCGATCGGGGTCGACGCGGCGCCGGGCCCGAGCTGGCGCGCCCAGCGCCGCCCGCGCGTGCTCGTGCTGGTGATCGGCGAGACCGCGCGCGCCGAGAACTGGGGGCTCTCCGGCTACGCGCGCCAGACCACGCCGCAGCTCGCGCGCCTGCCGCTGGTGTCGTTCGCCGACGTCACGTCGTGCGGCACCGACACCGAGACCTCGGTGCCGTGCATGTTCGCGCCGGTCGGCCGGCGCGACTACGACGCCGCGCGCATCCGCGGCAGCGAGTCGCTGCTGCACGTGGCGGCGCGCGCCGGCGTGCAGGTGCACTGGCGCGACAACCAGACCGGTTGCAAGGGCGTGTGCGACGGACTGCCGAACGACCACGTCGCGACGATGAACCCGCCGGGGCTGTGCGCGCAGGGCCGCTGCCTCGACGAGGCGCTGCTGTACGACATCGACCAGCGGCTGGCGGCGGCGCGGGGCACCCAGCTGTGGGTGCTGCACATGCTGGGCAACCACGGGCCGTCGTACTTCAGGCGCTACCCGCCGGCGTTCGCGCGCCACCAGCCGGCCTGCGCCAGCGACGAGTTGCAGAACTGCACCCGCGACGAGATCGTCAACGCCTACGACAACGCGCTGCTGTACACCGACCACGTGCTCGCCACGCTGGTGGCCAAGCTGCGGGCGCACGCGCCGCAGGTCGACGCCGCGATGCTGTACGTGTCGGACCACGGCGAGTCGCTCGGCGAGCATGGGTTGTTCCTGCACGGCGTGCCGTACGCGATCGCGCCGCCGCAGCAGACGAAGGTGCCGATGCTGCTGTGGACCAGCGACGGCTTCGCGCGCGCCACGGGGCTGGGCACCGAGTGCCTGTCGCGCCGCGCGGCGCAGCCGGCCAGCCACGACCACCTGTTCCACACGGTGCTCGGGCTGCTCGACGTGCGTACCGCGCTGCACGAGCCGGCGTGGGACCTGGCCGCGGGCTGCCGCGACGATGCGTCGTGAGCGCCGCGAACGCGATGGGCCTGCCACGCACGGACACGCGCGCCCGGCGCGACCTGTGGGTGACGCTGGCTGCGCTGTCGGCCGTCGTGCTGTGGGACCTCGCAGGCCTGGACCTGCCGCTGGCGCGCGTCTTCGCCGACGCCGGCGGCTTCGCGGCGCGCCACGCCTGGTGGGCGCGCACCCTGCTGCACGACGGCGGGCGCTGGCTCGCCGGCGTCGCGCTGGTGGGCATGGCGGTCCACGCGCTGCGCGTGCGCGACGGCGCACCCGCGGCGGCAGTGCGCGGGTACTGGCTGGCGGTCACCGTCGCGGCGATGCTGCTGGTGCCGGCGCTCAAGCGCGCCAGCCTGACGAGTTGCCCCTGGGACCTCGCCGAGTTCGGCGGGCACGCGCGCTTCGTGCCGCACTGGTGGTTCGGCGTCGCCGACGGCGGTCCCGGCCACTGCTTCCCTTCGGGGCATGCGGTGGCCGCGTTCGCGTTCTTCGGCGCGTACTTCCTGTGGCGCGAGCACGAGCCGCGCGTCGCGCGGGCCTGGCTGCTCGCGGTGCTGGTGGCCGGGCTGCTGTTCGGCACCGCGCAGACGGCACGTGGCGCGCACTTCGCGAGCCACACGCTGTGGTCGGCGTGGCTGTGCTGGGCCTTGTGCGTGCTGGCCGCGCGCTGGCAGCCACGCCACGCGACGCCGGCGCCGGCGAGCGCCGGCGCGACGCCCGCGCCGTCTCAGGTCGTGTAGTCGCCGCTGGCCTCGGGCTGGAACAGGATCGCGACGACCTCGGTGGCCCGTGTCTCGCCGGTGGGGGTCGTCCAGCGGGCGATCCCTCCCACGCGCTGGCCGAGCAGCGCCGCACCGACCGGCGACAACACCGAGACGAACCCCGACTCGGGCTCGGCGTCGCTCGGGTAGCACAGCGTCAGCTTGCGCCGCGTGCCGTCGGCATCGGCGACGAGCACCTGCGTGTACATCGTGACGACGTCGGGATCGATCTCGCGCGACGGCACGAGGTCGGCGGCGTCGATCAGGTCGGCCAGCGTCGTCGACGACGGAGCCTGCGTCTGCTGGGCACCGCGGCGCAGCAGGCCGGCCAGGCGCACGTGGTCGAGCACGGTGAGCACGCGCTCGGCGTGCACGGGGGAAGCGGTCATGGACATGGCGACTCCAGTCGATCGGTTCGTGGCCGGCACGCCGGCAGCGCGGGTTCTCGAGGGCCCGGCGATCGAAGGTGCGCGATGGATGCTTGGAGGTGGATCGCCGGGCTCAGGAGAGTGCAGCCGGCGCTCGACGCCATGCCGCACCTCCGCCGAGCGCGATCTGCGCGCGGCGGGTGGTGGTGACCGTGACCCTGGTGTCCATGGCGGGAGTCTAGCCCGCGGCCGCGGATCTGGCCAGCACGCCGCGCAAGCCGCACCGCGGCACGTGGATGCTGCGCCGACGGCGCTTGCCCCCGGCCACCTTGCGTCAGATCAGGCCGTGGGCGCCCGTGCCCTCGTTATGCTGCGTCGGCGTCGCGAGGCACGCCGCACCGCGACCCCCCGATCGGAGCGCCCGTGTTGATGAAGGTTCTCGACGAGCGACGTGCCGCCACCGCCGAGGCGCTGTGCGAACTGATCGTTCCCGGTTCGGCCCGGGTCGGCCCGGTGGTGTACATCGACGCGCTGCTCGCGACGATGCCGACCGACGCGCGCGACGCCGCGCTGCAGGCCTTCGACGCGCTCGCGGACGCCCGCACCCCCGAGGCGCTGGCGCGGCACGAGCGCAGCGCGCAGTTCGCGCTGGTGCGCGCGCTCGCGATCGAGGCGTACTACAGCGACTTCGTCGCGCCGGGGCGCGACGGCCCCGGAGCCTGGGCCGAGATCGGGTTCGAACCGCCGCGTGCGGCCGACCGCGACCGCGACTGGTCGTACCTCGGGATCGCGTGATGCACGAGTTCGACGTCGTCGTCATCGGCTCGGGCGCCGGCGGCGGCGTCGTCGCCGGCGAGCTGGCCCAGTGCGGGCGCCGCGTGCTGCTGCTCGAGGTGGGCCGGCACCTGACGTCGGCGCACTTCAGGCGCTTCGAGGCGAAGGCCACGCACGACCTGTTCTGGCCGATGCGCTTCGCGCCGCTGCCCGACGGCGACGCGCTGGCCTTCCTGGCGGGGCGCTGCGTCGGCGGCACCACCACGATCAACACCAAGGTCGCGCTGCGCGCCGACGCCCGCGACGTCGCCAAGTGGCACCCGGCCACCGGCCTGACCAACGACGACGGCGAGCCGTTCGGCGTCGCCGACCTCGAGCCGTACTACCGCCGCGTCGAGGACCTGCTCGGCGTGCGCGAGCGCGACGACTGGCAGCCGTGCGTGCACACCGCACAGGCCGGATTCCGCGCACTCGGCACCGACCTCGCGCCGGTGCACTCGTACACCGGCACCGATTGCATGCACTACGGGTCGTGCCTGCAGGGCTGTCCCACCGACGCCGGCAAGTCGACGATGAACACCTACATCGCCGGGGCACTGCGCACCGGACGCCTCGACCTGCGCACCGGCGCACATGTCGAGCGCGTGCTGGTCGAGAACGACGCCGGCGTCCGTCGTGCGGCCGGGGTCGAGTACGTCGATGCCGCCGGCGACCGACACACGGTGCACGCGAGGCGGGTCGTCGCTGCCGCCGGCGCGTTGAACACGCCGCAGTTGCTGTGGCGTTCGGGACTGCACCACCCGGCGATCGGCAGGCACGTCGGGCTGCACCCGCTGCGCCTCGTGTACGGGTTGTTCGACGAGGTGCAGGACGCGCACCGCGTCTACCCGATCAGCGCCCACTGCATGCAGTTCCAGCACGACGAAGACGGCGGTTTCGTCATCGAGGCGTCGACGATCATGGACCCGATCGCGTTCGCGACGACGATCCGCGATGCCGACGGGCCGCTGTGGGGACCGCGTCTGGTCGAGGCGCTGGGCGCCTACCGGCGCTGGGTCGGGCTGCTGGCCATGGTCAACGACGAGAACCATGCCGCGATCGACGTCGACGCACAGGGGCACGAGCGCTTCGGCGTCGACTTCCAGCCGGTGGAGCGGGCGCGGCTCGACGCCGCGCTGCGCTTCTCGCGCGAGGTGCTCGAGGCCGCGGGCGCGAAGCAGGTGTGCTGGACCGGACTGATCTCCACGCACACGCAGGGCGGCTGCCGCATGGGCGACGACCCGGCGCGAGCGGTCGTCGACCGCCACGGCGAGTCGCACGAGGTGCGCGGACTGTACGTCGGTGACGCGTCGCTCGTGCCCCGCACGCTGTCGGTCAACCCGTCGCTGACGGTGATGGCACTGGCCACCCGTCTCGCGGAACACCTCGAGACGGCGCTGGCGCAGGCATCGGCATCGCAGTGACCGCCGCTGCGGCGGCGGACCACGCATCGGCCGCAACGTCGTCGACAGGGCCACCCGTTCGGCGGCCGCGCCGCCGTGTCGTCACGCACCGAGCCGCAACGTCGCGCCGCAATGGAAAACGCCCACCGTCGAGGTGGGCGTCTTCGCGGCGGACCGCATGTGGGGTGGCGGAGCGGACGGGGCTCGAACCCGCGACCCCCGGCGTGACAGGCCGGTATTC
>CAZUBF010000087.1:0-15416 GCA_964618555.1 uncultured Azohydromonas sp. | reverse complement strand
AGCTGGCCTTCGGGTCGAAGCTGGGGCCCTGGTTCCACATGGTGATGGTCGTCGACGACCAGACCGACATCTACAACTGGGACGAGGTCTACCACGCGTTCTGCACGCGCTGCAACCCCGAGCGCGGCATCCACGTGTTCAGGAACACCACCGGCACCGCGCTGTACCCGCACGCGACGCCGCACGACCGCAAGTGGTCGATCGGCTCGCAGGTGCTGTTCGACTGCCTGTGGCCGGTCGACTGGGACCGCATCAACGACGTGCCGACCGTGGTGTCGTTCCGCAACGTCTACCCGAAGGACGTGCAGGACAAGGTGCTGTCCAACTGGACCCGCTACGGCTTCGCGCCCTCTGCCCGCTGAAGCCGCGCCCCCCCACGAGGAGACCGACGATGAGCCAATGGGAAGTGTTCGTGTCCGACCTGTCCGAGCTGCCCGAGGGCCGCGACGTCGAGCTGACGATCCGCACGCTCGAGCCCGGCATCCACAAGTACACGTACAAGCGCGCCAAGGTGCGGCTGTCGAAGTCGCCCGGCGAGCTGCCCGACCAGCTGCAGGTGCGCTACGGCCGCGGCCAGCTCGCGCCGCAGCGCTACTCGATGCGCGTGCTCGAGGAGGTGCAACGACTGCCGGCGAAGTACCGCTAGGCTCGCGATGACCTACCGCGACCTGCGCGACTTCCTCGACGCGTTGGGCGGCGACCTGCGCCGCGTCGCCGAGCCGATGTCACCGCG
This sequence comes from uncultured Azohydromonas sp., assembly GCA_964618555.1. Lineage (GTDB taxonomy): Bacteria > Pseudomonadota > Gammaproteobacteria > Burkholderiales > Burkholderiaceae_C > Calidifontimicrobium. The sequence goes on along the minus strand of CAZUBF010000087.1, from coordinate 14,683 downwards.
CTTCGAGATCGCCGCCGCGCTGCGCCAGGCGCGCGCCGACGCGCCGGCACTGATGTTCGACCAGGTCAGCGGCCACCCCGGCTGGCGCGTCGCCGGGAACCTGATCGCGCACCGCCGGCGGCTGGCGCTCGCCTTCGGCACCACGCCCGAGGCGCTGGCCGAGACCTACCTCGAGCGCAAACAGCGCGGCATCGAGCCGGCCGCCGTGCGCGACGCGCCGGTCAAGCAGGTGGTCGCGACCCGTGGCGACGACCTGCTCGACGCGCTGCCGATCCTCACCCACCACGAGCGCGATGCCGCGCCGTTCATCACCACCGGCGTGGTGCTGTGCCGCGACCCGACAAGCGGCCGGCGCGGCATGGGCATCCACCGCATGATGCTCAAGGGCGGACGGCGGCTGGGCATCCTGCTGGCCAACCCGCCGCTGTCGCAGTTCCACGCCGCCGCCGAGGCGCGCGGCGAGCCGCTGGAGGTGGCGGTGGCGCTCGGGCTCGAGCCGGCGATCGTCGTCGCCTCGGTGGTCAAGGTCGGACCGCTGGTGCCCGACAAGATGGCGGTGGCCGGCGCGCTGCGCGGCGCGCCGGTGGAGATGGTCGACGCCGAGACGGTGGCGCTGCAGGTGCCGGCGCGCGCCGAGATCGTGATCGAGGGCCGCGTGCTGCCCGGCGTGCGCGAGGTCGAAGGCCCGTTCGGCGAGAACACCGGCGCGTACTTCAGCAACTCGAGCCCGGTGATCGAGGTCAGCGCCGTCACGCACCGGCACGATGCGATCTACCCCGGCCTGACCCCTTGGGGTGCCGACGTCGACATGCTGCTGTGGCTGGCCGCCGGCACCGAGATGCTCGGCCAGCTGCGCGCGCATGTCGCCGGTGTCGCCGACCTCGAGCTGGCCGGCGGCACCGCGGGGTTCTCGATGATCGTGGCCGTGCACGGCACGCCGCGCTCCGAGGTGCGGCGGCTGATCCACCTCGCGCTGGCGCTGGACAAGCGGCTGAAGACGGTGACCGTGGTCGACGATGACGTCGACATCCGCGACCCGCGCGAGGTCGCGTGGGCGATGGCCACGCGCATGCAGCCGGCGCGCGACACGATCGTCGTCGGCGGCACCGAGGTGTACGTCATCGACCCCAGCGGCAGCGGTGCCGGCGAGGGCTCGAAAATCGGCTTCGACGCCACCCGCGGCAGCGCCGACCCCGCCTTCGACAAGGCACGGCTCGATGCCGCCGCATTGGGGCGCGTGCGCTCCGTGCTGGGCGATCTGGTGCAATGAACCGAGACGAGAAGGCGAAGGCGATGAAACTGGTGGTGGGCATGTCGGGCGCCAGCGGCGCGATCTACGGGCTGCGCATCCTCGAGGTGCTGCGCGACGCCGGCGTCGAGACGCACCTGGTGATGTCGGACTCGGCCAAGCGCACGATCGTCTACGAGACCGACCGCAGCATCGACGACGTGAAGCGGCTGGCCAGCCACGTGCACGACCTCAACGACGTCGGCGCGTGCATCTCGAGCGGCTCGTTCAAGCACGACGGCATGGTCATCGCGCCGTGCTCGATCAAGACGCTGTCGGCGCTGGCGCACTCGTTCAACACCAACCTGCTGATCCGCGCCGCCGACGTCACGCTCAAGGAGCGCCGCAAGCTGGTGCTGATGGTGCGCGAGACGCCGCTGCACCTGGGCCACCTGCGGTTGATGACCCAGGTCACCGAGACCGGCGCCGTCGTGCTGCCGCCGCTGCCGGCCTTCTACCACCGGCCCAAGACGCTCGAGGACATCATCGACCAGTCGGTCAACAAGGCGCTGGACCAGCTCGGCGTCGAAGCCGAGCTGTTCCAGCGCTGGAGCGGCAACGAGGAGCGAGACCATGCCCGCTCGCGCCGATGAGGGGCAGGCCGACTTCGACGGCATCGTGTGCAGCGGGCTCGGCGAGGGGGCGCGCTTCACCGCGCTCGACTGGGTCGGCGCGGCATTCGCGCGCCACCTCGGTTTCGTCGCCTGGCCGGGCACGCTGAACCTGCGCATGGGCGGCGCGGCGTGGCAGCGCTGGCGGCGCGACCTCGCGCGGCGCCACGGCATGCACATCGAGCCGCCGCCGGGGTTCTGCGCCGCGACCTGCTTCGAGGTCACGCTCGAGCGCCGCGTGCGCGCCGCCGCGGTGTTCCCCGACGTGACCGACTACCCCGACGACAAACTCGAGCTGGTCGCGCCCGTCGCGCTGCGCGACGCACTCGCGCTGCGCGACGGGGCGCGCGTGCACGTGCACGTGCACGTGCATCGACCTGCCGGCCGAAGCGGGCGCGGCGACCGGGCTCCGCGGCCGCCCGGCTGCGCGAACGCGTCCTGACGGTCTTTCCGAGGCCCGCTCCCGCGCACGCCCCTCGTTCGGGCTCGGTGCCGTCCTCGGATCCGCCGTCGGGGACGGCTCCGCGGCTTCGCGGAGCCGTCCCCGAGCCGTCCCCGAGCCGTCCCCGGGCCGTCGACCGCGCGCGGCACGCCGGCGAGGGCCGCAGGCGCCTTCGCCACCCGCCGCGCACGCCTCGGGCCGGTCCCCATGCGCCTCGACAGCGCCGGCGCCGTGCCGCACTCGGGCGCGAAGGTCGACCTCGAACCGCCGCCTGGGTTCATGGGCGAGCGAGGGATCGCGCGCTTCGATCGGCCGCAGCGCCCTCGGGCGGTCGACGCACTCCCGCCGAGCCCCACGGGGAAGACCCTGCGCCGTGCACGGCGGGCGCGCGCGTTCCACGCCGTGCGCTGGACGATGCCGGCGGCGGCGCATCGCGCGGCCGGTCGGCGCGGCTGAATGCGCCGGAACTTGAATTACTTCAAGTGTCAAGCATCGACGATCGACTAAATTGGTACTTGAATGCCGGTTTGACCCGGCCCGACGCGTGCACGGATGGCGTCGGCGGCTTCGAGGAACCTGACGATGGCTGAACCCCCGGCGGCAGTGCGCAACGGCGTCGCGACCTCTCGCGGTGCGGTCGGGTCGGCAGCCGTCGCTTCGGTCGGCGACGACGCCGCGCCGCTGGGCACCGAACGTGTCGGAGCGACGCTGGTGGTCACTTTCGCGCGCGCGCCGGTCAACGCGATCGACCCCACGCTGCTCGCCGCGCTCGAGGCGGTGCTCGGCCAGGTCGAGGCCGACGCGGGCATCACCGTGCTTCACCTGCGCAGCGCGCTGAAGGTGTTCGCCGCCGGCGCCGACCTGGCCTTCATGCGCCACTGCTTCTCGACACCGGCGGGGCCGGAGGCGATGGTCACCCTGGTGCGGCGGATGCAGGCCGCGTTCGCCCGGCTGGAAGCGGCTCCGGTGGTTACGTTGGCCGAGATCGGCGGCGCCGCGCTCGGTGGCGGTCTCGAGCTCGCACTTGCGTGCGACCTTCGCATCGCTGCCCACGAAGCGCGGCTGGGCCTGCCCGAGGCCGGCCTGGGGCTGCTGCCCGGCGCCGGCGGCACGCAGCGGCTGGTGCGTCTGGCCGGGACGGGCGTGGCGCGCCGGCTGATCCTGGGCGCCGAGACCGTCGACGGCGTCGAGGCGCAGCGCCTGGGCCTGGTGCAGTGGGCCGTGCCCCGTGCCGAGCTCGCCGCGCAGGCGCAGGCGCTGGCGGCCCGGCTGGCGGCGCTGCCGCGCCAGGCGCTCGCCGAGAACAAGCGCTGCATCGCGCTGGCTGGCGAACCGGGCGACGCCGGCTTCGCCGCCGAGATCGACGGCACGCGACGTCTTTACCAGCACCCCGACACGCGACGCCGCGTGTCGGACTTCCTCGACAGATCAAGGGGCTGATCCCCGTGAACGGAGAGTGATTCCATGACGCTCAAAGACAAGATCGCCGTCGTCACCGGGGCCGCCTCGGGCATCGGCTCGGCGATTGCAGGCAAGCTTGCCGACGCCGGCGCGGTGGTCGTCGTCGCCGACGTGCAGGCCGACAAGGGCCGCGCACGCGCCGACGAACTCGTCGCCGCCGGCGGTCGCGCGCACTTCGTGCAGATCGACCTCACCGCGCCGGCATCGATCGCCGCATTCGCCGACGCCGTGCACGAGCGCTTCAAGGCCGTCGACGTGCTCGTCAACGGCGCCGGTTGGGGCAGGACGGCGCCGTTCTGGGACGGCACGCCGGAGTTCTGGAACCAGTTGATCGCACTCAACCTGATGGGCCCGATCCACCTGACCAAGGCGCTGCTGCCGCCGATGATGGAGCGCGGCGGCGGACGCATCGTCAACATCGCCAGCGACGCGGGCCGCGTCGGCAGCCTCGGCGAGACGGTCTACTCGGCGGCCAAGGGCGGGTTGATCGCGTTCACCAAGGCGCTGGCGCGCGAGACCGCGCGCCACGGCATCGTCGTCAACTGCGTCTGCCCCGGCCCGACCGACACGCCGCTGATGGCCGCGGTGCCCGACAAGGTCAAGGAGGCACTCACGAAGGCGATCCCGCTGCGGCGCCTGGGCAAGCCCGAAGAGGTCGCCGACGCGGTGCTGTACTTCGCCGGCGACGGCGCGAGCTACGTCACGGGCCAGGTCCTGAGCGTCAGCGGCGGGCTGACGATGGCCGGCTGATACGCGAGGACAGACCATGGACATGACACTTCCCGAGTTCCTCGCGCACGCGATCGCGCTCGAGCGCGAGGCCGCCGAGCGCTACCTCGAGCTCGCCGACATGATGGAGTCGTACCGCAACGACGCGGTGGCGTCGACGTTCCGCGACATGGTGCGCTACTCGCGCCTGCACCACGACGCGATCGTCGAGCGAGCGAAGGGTGTCGCGCTGCCGGCGCTGCGCTCCTGGCAGTTCCGCTGGCGCCACCCGCCCGAGACCGGCGGCGAGGAAGCCTTCGACCCGCAGCTCACCCCGTATGCGGCGCTGCGCTACGCGCGCGAGAACGAGTTCCGCGCGCAGGGCTTCTACAGCCGGGTCGCGGCCGACGCCGGCGACGCCGAGGTGCGCCGGCTGGCCGCGGAGTTCGCCGCCGAGGAGGCCGAACACGTGGCCGCGCTCGACGACTGGCTGGCGCGCACGCCGCGCCCGTCGACGCCGTGGCGCGCCGACCCCCACCACACCGATTGACGCAACCGAGGATCCCGACGATGAAACGCATCCAGATGGCCGGCTACCGCGCCCAGCACTTCGGCTGGTCGGTCGACGGCAAGGTGGCGACGATCACGCTCAACCGCCCCGAGCGCAAGAACCCGCTGACCTTCGACTCCTACGGCGAACTGCGCGACCTGTTCCGCGAACTGGTCTACGCGACCGACATCAAGGCGGTGGTGTTCACCGGTGCCGGCGGCAACTTCTGCAGCGGCGGCGACGTGCACGAGATCATCGGCCCGCTGGTGAAGATGGACATGCCCGAGCTGCTCGAGTTCACGCGCATGACCGGCGACCTGGTCAAGGCGATGCGTGCCTGCCCGCAGCCGATCGTCGCCGCGATCGACGGCGTGTGCACCGGTGCCGGCGCGATGATCGCCTGCGGCTCCGACCTGCGCGTGGCCACCGCACGCAGCAAGCTGGCGTTCCTGTTCGTGCGCGTCGGGCTGGCCGGCGCCGACATGGGCGCGTGCACGCTGCTGCCGCGGCTGATCGGGTTGTCGCGCGCCGCCGACCTGCTGTACACGGGTCGCGTCGTCGGCGGCGAGGAGGCTGCGGCGTTCGGCTTCTACAACCGCCTCGTCGAACCCGACAAGGTGCTCGCCGAAGCGCAGGCGCTGGCGCGCGAGCTCGCCGACGGCCCGACCTTCGGCCACGCGATGACCAAGACCATGCTGTGGCAGGAGTGGAACTCGGGGCTGGGCGAGTGCATCGAGGCCGAGGCGCAGGCGCAGGCCATCTGCATGCAGACCAAGGACTTCGAACGCGCGTACCATGCGTTCGCGGCCAAACAGAAGCCGGTCTTCGAGGGTGACTGAGTGGCCGCCGAAGCGCCTTCGGCGCCTGCGCCGGAGGCGGGCACCGGCAGCGGACCGCCAGCGCACCGGCTCTGCCGGATCCGCGACGGTCGCTTGAAGGCCTGCGGTTCATGGGTCGCGCCGGGCGCGGCGGCGTCACTGCAATGAAGCCCCTGTGCGCACGGCGTTCGCTGCCCCCGCGGGGGCGCTTTGCACCTTCGTTGCGGGTGCGCCGGACTGAGGCTCACCGTCATGGCTGACCGCACTTTCCTCGACTGGCCGTTCCTCGACGACGGCCACCGCGCGTGGGCGCGCGAGCTCGACGACTGGGTCGAGCGCGGCCTGAGCGCGTTGCCCGAGCCCGACGAGCACGACCTCGACGCGGTCTACGCGGCCTGCGGCGCGCGGGTGCGCGCTTTGGGCGCGGCCGGGGTGCTGCGCGCCTGCGTGCCCGCCGCCTACGGCGGGCTGCGCGAGCAGGTCGACGTGCGAAGCCTGGCGCTGGCGCGCGAGACGCTGGCGCGCGCCGGCGCGCTGGCCGACTTCGCGTTCGCGATGCAAGGGCTCGGCAGCGTGCCGGTGACCCTGTTCGGCAGCGACGCGCAGAAGGCCGCGCTGCTGCCCGGCGTGTGCCGCGGCGAACTGGTGGCGGCCTTCGCGCTGTCCGAGCCCGACGCCGGCAGCGACGTCGCGGCGATGCAGGCCACCGCGCGGCGCGACGGCGACCAGTGGGTGCTCGACGGCACCAAGACCTGGATCTCCAACGCCGGCGGGCTGGCCGACCGCTTCGTGGTGTTCGCGCGCAGCGAGGGGCTGGGCGACGGCCCCGGCAGCCGCGACCCCAAGGGCATCTCGGCGTTCCTCGTCGACGCCGGCACGCCGGGGCTCGACGCGAGCGAACGCATCCCGGTGATCTCGCCGCACCCCCTGGGCACGCTGAAGCTCAGCGCCTGCCGCATCGGCGCCGACCGGCTGATCGGCGAGCCGGGCCAGGGGTTCGCGATCGCGATGGGCACGCTGGACCTGTTCCGCACCACCGTCGGCGCGGCCGCGCTGGGCTTCGCGCGGCGTGCGCTCGACGAGGCCACCTCGCGCGCGCGCCAGCGGCGCATGTTCGGCCAGCGGCTGGCGGACTTCCAGCTCACCCAGGTGCAGCTCGGGCGCATGTGCACCGAGATCGACGCCGCGGCACTGATGGTCTACCGCAGCGCGTGGACGCGCGACGTGCTGGGCCGGCGCGTCACGCGCGAGGCGTCGATGGCCAAGCTCTATGCCACCGAGGCGGCGCAACAGGTGATCGACGCCGCGGTGCAGTTGCACGGCGGGCTGGGCGTGGTCAGCGGCCAGCCGGTCGAGCGCCTGTACCGCGACGTGCGCGCGCTGCGCATCTACGAGGGCGCGACCGAAGTGCTGCAGTTGGTGGTCGGCGCGCAGCACCTGCGCACGGCGCCGGGCGAGGGCGGCCGGTGAACGCGCCGCGCACCTGGCGCGACGCCGACGGCACGCACATCGACGTGCGCGGGTTGCCGGCGCCGCAGCCGCTGGTGCAGATCCTGCAGCTCGTCGCGCAGGTCGGCGCCGGCGGCGTCGTCGTCGTGCACCACGACCGCGACCCGCAGATGCTGTACCCCGAGCTGGCGCAGATCGGCTGGGGCGCCGAGCACGTCGCCGGCGACCCCGGCGAGGTGCGGCTGCGGCTGGCCCCACTGCCGTGACCGACGCGCGCGGCCGCAAGCCGGCCAAGCTCGGCGGCACCTTCCTCGCCGGCGCCAAGGGCCGGCTGCTGCCGGCGTCGGTCCCGCTGCGCTTCTTCGGTGCCGCGGTGACGTTCCACCTGCTGGCGTGGCTGGCGCTGCTGGCCGGCGCCGCCGACTGGGCGCAGTGGCACGGCGGGCTCGGCTGGCCGTTGGCGGCGCTGCACCTGGTGACGCTGGGCACGCTGCTGTCCAGCGCCATCGGCGCGAGCCTGCAGCTGCTGCCGGTGGCCACGCGCCAGCCGGTGCGCTCGCCGCGCGCCGCCGCCGCGCTGTGGTGGGTCTACGTGCCGGGCGTCGCCGCACTCGCGCTGGGCATGGGGCTGGCACGCACGACGCTGCTTGCGCTCGGCGCCGTCGCGGTGGTCGTCGCGCTGGCCGTCTGGGCCGCGTTGCTGGCGCTGAACCTGCGCGGCGCACGCGGCATGCCCGGGGTGGTGCTGCACGGCTGGGGCGCGCTCGCGGCGCTGGCGCTGCTGGCCACCAGCGCGCTGGCGCTGGTGGCGCTGTGGCTGGGGCACCCGGTGCTCGGTCGCGACGCGGCCCGCGCGCTGCACCTCGTCGCCGGCGTCTTCGGCACGATGGGGCTGCTGGCGTTCGGGCTGTCGTACGTGCTGCTGCCGATGTTCGCGCTGTCGGGCGTGCCCGACGAGCGCGTGCAGCTGGCGTCGGGCGCCTCGGCACTGGCGGCGGTCGTGCTGGCGGCGCTGGCCACGTTCGACGTCGCGCCGCTGGCGCTGCGCGCCGCGGCGCTGGCCGCCGGGGCGCTGGCCTTGGCGCTGCACCTGAAGCTGATGCGCCACGCGGTGATCACCGGGATGCGCCGCGACCTGGGCCGCGCGCTGCAGCTGATGAGCGTGGGCTGGGCCGCGCTGGCGCTGGCGCTGGTCGTCGCGCTGCTGCAGCTGGCGGCGCCGGCGCTCGGTCTCGACGCGGGGCGGCTCGGCCGCCTGTTCGTCGTGCTCGCGGTCGGCGGCTGGCTGCTGAGCTTCCTGTTGGGCGTGCTGCAACGCATCCTGCCGTTCCTCGCGTCGATGCACGCGGCGCGCGGCCAGCCACGCCCGCCGACACCGTCGGCGCTGACGCGCGAGCGCCCGTTGGCCTGGCACTTCGCTGCGCACCTGGCGGCGCTCGCGCTGCTCGCCGCGGCGGTGCTCACCGACTCGGCCTGGCTGGCCGGCGCCGCGGCGATCGCCGGCGGCGTCGGCGCCGCAGCGTTCGGCCTGTTCTACCTCGGCGTGTGGCAACGGCTGCGCAGCAGCCTGGCCGCTCCACCGCCCGCGGCCGCCGCCCGCGGCTGATCTGGCGCAGGGATGGCGCGCCAGCCGCCGCCGACAATCGCAACGCCTTCGTACCGGCCCGCCCGCGCACCCGACGCCGCCGCGGCCCCGCCTGCCCGATGCTCTCGTTCCTGCCCCCCTTCCTGCGCGGCGCGATCGCGTTCACGCTGCTCGTGCTCAACACGCTGTTCTGGTGCCTGCTGCTGTTCGCGCTGTCGCTGGTCAAGCTGGCGCTGCCGTTCGACGCGGTGCGACGGCGCGTCGACCCGCTGCTCAACGCGATCGCGACGCAATGGATCGCCTGCAACAGCGGCTGGATGCGGCTGACGCAGCGCACGCGCTGGGACGTCGAAGGCGTCGAGGCGCTGCGCTACGCTGACTGGTACCTGGTCAACGCCAACCACCAGACCTGGGTCGACATCTTCGTGCTGCAGCACGTGCTCAATCGCCGCATCCCGCTGCTGAAGTTCTTCCTCAAGCAGCAGCTGATCTACGTGCCGGTGATCGGGCTGGCCTGGTGGGCGCTCGACTTCCCGTTCATGAAGCGGCACTCGAAGGCGGCGCTGCGCGCGCGCCCTGAACTGCGCGAGCAGGATCGCGAAACGACGCGCCGCGCCTGCGCGAAGTTTGCACTGGTGCCCACCAGCGTGATGAACTTCGCCGAGGGCACGCGCTTCACCGCCGCCAAGCACCGCGCGCAGCATTCGCCGTACCGCCACCTGCTCAAGCCGAAGGCCGGCGCGCTGGCGCTGGCGCTGACCGCGATGGGCGAGCGCTTCCACTCGCTGATCGACGCGACCCTCGTCTACCCCGACGGCGCGCCGACGTTCTGGCAGTTCCTCAGCGGGCGCGTGCCGCGCGTCGTGGTGCGCGTGCGCCAGCTGCCGATTCCAGCCGAGTTCTGCGCCGGCGACTACACGGCCGACGCGGCGTTCCGCGCCACCTTCCACCGCTGGCTCGAGCAGCTGTGGCGCGACAAGGACACGCAGATCGACGTGCTGCTCGGCGTGTCCGGGGCGACGGCGCATGCCTGACCCGGCGCACCCGTGGCGAGTCCGCGCCGGCGGCAGGGTCGGGGCCGGCGAGCCGGATCGCCCGGCGATTGACCTGTGGCAAGCCCATGAGGGCGGAAGGCGCTTATTCTGGTATCGTAGTACCGAAATTGCCCCACCCCCGCACGACACACTGCCATGACCTATTCGCGACAGGTTTCCCGCACGCTCGACGACGAGCACCGCGCCAGCCTCGAACTGCTCGGCCGCGTCGAGCGCGCGCTCGCGCGCAGCGACGACGCCGAGTGGCTGTCGCTGGCCGCGCCGCTGGTGCGCCAGCTCGAGCACGAGATCGGCCGCCACTTCGACTTCGAGGAGCAGCAGCTGTTCCCGCGCATGGCCGACGCGGGCGACGGCGACCTCGCCGAGCTGCTCGCCGAGGAGCACGCGAACATCCGTGCGGTGGCCGACGAGTTGCTGCCGCTGGCGCGCGCGGCCGCCGCCGGCGCCCCCGACGCCGCGTCGGCCGCGACGCTCAAGCGGCTGGCGCTGGAGATGGTCGAACGCCAGGTCGCGCACATCCAGAAGGAGACGATGGCGCTGTTGCCGCTGCTCGATGACCTGCTCGACGACGACGCTGACCGCGAACTCGCGTTCGCTTACGCTTGCGACTGAGCCCGCCTTTGGGAGACCGACGATGAACACCCATGCCGCCACCGACGCCGCCGTGACCGTGCGCGCGCTCGCCGCCGATGACCTTGACGCCGTCGTCGCGATCGACGCCGCCATCGAGGGCCGCACCCGGCGCGACTACATCGAGCGCCGGCTCGCCGCCGCACGCCGCGAGCCCGGCGCGCACGCGCAGTTCGCCGCCGTCGTCGGTCACGGGCTGGCCGGCTTCATCCTGGCGCGCGTGCTGGCCGGCGAGTTCGGCCGCAGCCGCCCGGCGCTGCGCCTCGAGCTGGTCGGCGTGCGCACCGACCTGCGCCACGCCGGCATCGGCCGTCGGCTGTTCGACGCGCTCGACACCTGGGCGCAGCGCCACGGCATGGCCGAGATGCGCACCGCCGCCGAGTGGCGCCACACCGACATGCTGGACTGGTTCGATCGCCTGGGCTTCGACCTGGCGCCCGACCAGATCGTCGACACCGCGGTCGACCCCGGCAGCTGGCGCCCCGAGCGCGACGGCCCGGTCGCGATCGAGGCAGGCGAAGGCCCCGGCCACGAGATCGACTACGGCCGCGGCGAGACCAACGACCACGATCGCGCCGACCGCGATGGCGCCGACGTCCGCTCGATGGTGCCCGAGGACCTCGACGCGATCGCGCGCATCGACCGCGACATCACCGGCCGCGACCGGCGCGACTACATGGCGGCGCGACTCGGAGAGGCGATGGACGACGCCGGCGTGCGCGTGTCGCTGACCGCGCGTCTCGACGGTGCCATCGTCGGCTACCTGATGGCGCGAGCCGACCTGGGCGACTTCGGGCGCACCGAGCCGGTGGCCGTGATCGACACGCTGGGCGTCGACCCCGCATACGCGCGCCGCGGCGTTGGGCGCGCACTGCTCGCGCAACTGTTCGCCAACCTCGGCGCGCTGCGCGTCGAGCGCGTCGAGACCATCGTGCCGCAGCGCGACCTGGCGCTGCTGGGCTTCCTGCACACGGCCGGGTTCGCGCCTTCGCAACGCCTGTCGTTCGTTCGCACCGGCAAGGGCGGCGCGTGAACCTGCCCGACGAAGACGCGGTGCGCGAGGCGCTGCGCCAGGTGATGGATCCCGAGGCGGGGATGAACATCGTCGACCTGGGGCTGATCTATGGCGTCGAGGTCGCCGACGGCGCCGTGCGCGTCGAGATGACGATGACCAGCGCGGCCTGCCCGATGGCCGACATGATCGTCGACGAGGTGCATGCGGCGCTGGCGTCGGTGGTGCCGTCGAACGTGCCGGTCGACGTGGACCTGGTGTGGGACCCGCCCTGGACGCCCGAGCGCATGAGCGGGTTCGCGCGGGAGCACTTCGGGTGGGGCAAGTTCTGACCCACCCGCGCAGCGCCTGCGGCGCTTGCGCACCCTCGCAGCGCACGGGCGGTTCGCGAGGCGTTCGGGTCTGCGCAGGCGGACCCTCGCGTCCACGCTCACCGCCCGCCTCCAGGGGGCTGCGCCGGCGCACCGGCAACGCGCCTGCGTCTGCGCGAACGCTCGCCTCGCGGCGGCGATGGGGTGCCGCTGCCCAGGCCGGATCCGCGGCGGCCGCCGGAAGGGCCGTGCCCCCGGCTACGGCGCGTGGCCTGGTGGAGTGGACGCCACCTTGCAGCGCAGCGCGGTGACCCCCGACGTCGGCCGCGCGGGCGAGCGCCGGCCGGCGTGGTGGCGCGTGCCGCTGCTGGTGTTCGGCTTCGTCGCGCTGTTCGCCGGCGTCGGCGCCGGCCTCGCGCGGCTGGGATGGACCGTGCCCGACGTCGCCGCCGGCGCCGCAGCGCTGCACGGGCCGCTGATGGTGTGCGGCTTCTTCGGCGTGGTCATCGCGCTCGAACGCGCCGTGGCGATCGGCCGCGCCTGGGCCTACGCGGGGCCGCTGCTCGCCGGGCTGGGCACCGCGGCGGTGATGCACGGCGCCGCGCCGGCCGCGCCCTGGCTGTACCTGGCCGGCAGCACCGTGCTGCTGGTCGCCTCGCTCGACGTGCTGCGCCGCCAGCGCGAACTGTTCATGCTCGTCATCGCGGTGGCCGCCGGCTGCTGGAGCGTCGGCACCGCGCTGTGGGCCTCCGGCGCCGCGGTGCACGAGGTGGTCGGCTGGTGGCTCGGCTTCCTGGTGCTGACGATCGCCGGCGAGCGGCTCGAGCTGTCGCGATTCATGCCGCCGTCACGCAACGCTGAACGGCTGTTCGCGGCACTGGTGGCCGTGGTGCTGGTGGCGCTGGCCGCGTGGTCCCAGCCCTGGGCGCAGCGGCTGTTCGGCGTGGCGCTGCTCGCACTGGCCGCCTGGCTGCTGCGCCACGACATCGCGCGGCGCACCGTGCACCAGCGCGGGCTCACGCGATTCATCGCGGTGTGCCTGCTGTCGGGCTACTTCTGGCTCGCCGCCGGCGGTGCGGTGATCGCCGCCGCGGGGCTCGAGCCCGGCCGCGCGGCCTACGACGCCGCGCTGCACGCGCTGCTGCTGGGCTTCGTGTTCGCGATGGTGTTCGGCCACGCGCCGATCATCTTCCCCGCGGTGCTGCGCGTCGCCGTGCCCTACCACCCGCGCTTCTACGCTCCCCTGCTGCTGCTGCACGCGTCGCTGGCGCTGCGGCTGGCCGGCGACGCGACCGGACAGTTCGACTGGAAACGATGGGGTGCGCTGCTGTCGGCGCTGGCGCTGCTGGGCTTCATTGCCAGCACGGCCGCCGCGGTGGTGCAGGGTCGGCGCGCAGTGGCGCGGCGCAGCGCCCCGCGCTGAGGCTCGATGCGGCGGGGGCGATGGAGCGCGCCACCCTGCTGATCGTCGACGACGACCCGGCGCTGCGGCGCACGCTGCAGATGCGGCTTCGCGAGGAGGGCTTCCGCGTGCTCGACGCCGACAGCGCCGAAGCGCGCTGGCGCTACTCGCGGTCGAACGGCCTGGAAGGGCGGCCATGCGGGCCGCATGCCGACGCAGCCGGTGTCCGGATCGCGCAGCACGAATCGTGCCGCCGGCCGCGGTTCAGCGTGGCACGTAGAAGGTCGATGCCGTGCGCACCACCTCGTCCGCGTCGCCGACGCGCTGCACGCGGAACTCGATCGGGTGCGCCCCGCTGCCCAGCGCCTGCGCCGCCTCGGGCGGCATCGTCAGCCGCACCGCGAGCATGCCGGCGACGTAGGGCCCGACGGTGATCTCGTTGTCGCCGGCCAGGACCAGGCCGGACAGCCCGCCGGCGTCGACGCGGTAGCGCTGTGCGCTGGCGCCGCGGTTGGCGATCTGCAGCCGATAGACGTTCTCGACGTGGCCGCCGTCGACCAGCCGCGCCAGCGCGCCCCGGTCGCGCAGCACGTCGACCGTGTGGCCGCTGCGCAGCGCGATCGCGACGACGAAGGCCACGCTCAGCGCCAGCAGCAACGCGCCGTAGATCAGCACGCGCGGGCGCAGCACGCGGCGCAGCATCTGCGCGCGCGTCCAGCCGTGGCGCACGCCGTTCTCGGTGGCGTAGCGGATCAGCCCCGGCGCGTACCCCATCTTGCCCATCACGTCGTCGCACACGTCGATGCACGCGGCGCAGCCGATGCACTCGTTCTGCAGCCCGTTGCGGATGTCGATGCCGGTGGGGCAGACCTGCACGCACAGCGTGCAGTCGATGCAGTCGCCCAGCCCGAGCGCCTTCGGGTCGGCCTTGCGCGAGCGCGAGCCGCGCGCCTCGCCACGTGCCGTGTCGTAGGCGATGACCAGCGAGTCGGCGTCGATCAGCGTGCTCTGGAAGCGCGCGTAGGGGCACATGTACTTGCAGATCTGCTCGCGCAGCCAGCCGGCGTTGCCGTAGGTCGCGAAGCCGTAGAACAGCACCCAGAACGTCTCCCACGGCGTGAGCGACCACGTGGTCAGCTCGGCCAGCAGCACGCGGATCGGCGTGAAGTAGCCGACGAACGTGAAACCGGTGAACAGCGACACCGCAATCCACGCCGCGTGCTTTCCGCCCTTGCGCGCGAGCTTGCGCGCCGACCACGGCGCGGCGTCGAGCTGCATGCGCGCCAGCCGGTCGCCCTCGAGGTGCCGCTCGATCCACAGGAAGATCTCGGTGTACACCGTCTGCGGGCAGGCGTAGCCGC
>CAZUBF010000086.1:0-15418 GCA_964618555.1 uncultured Azohydromonas sp. | reverse complement strand
TTCGCCCCACCACTGCGTCCAGTCGCTGCCGCGCACCTGTTCGAAATCGTCCACCTCGACCAGACGACACCCCTGGGCCGTCATCTGCATCACCCGACCCCGGAGGTCCAGCACTTTGGTGCAATCGGTGCTGCTGGCGATGATCTGCCGGTTGAGTTCATCCTTGATCCGGGCGTCGGCCTGCAGCTCGCGCAGCGAGGTGATGTCCTGCACGAAACCCAGTTGCCCGATGGGTTGACCGTTCCCGTCCTGCAGGGGTGCGTTGCGCACCAGCACGTGCGCGAAGTCCTGACCAGGGCGCAACAGGCGCAACTCGACACTGACGGGTTCCCGGTTCTGGGTGCCCGCGGTCCATTCGCGCCGGACCCGATCGATGTCGTCCGGATGCACCTGCTTGAGCCAGCCGAAATCCGGGAAGTCCTCGGCCTGCAAACCGAAGATGCGTTGCAGGGACTCGTCCACGTGGGTGAGCACGCCGCCCGCGTCGATCCGGAAGATGCCGATCGGGAACACGCCGGCCAGTGCCGCAAACAGCGCCTCGTATTCCAGCTGTGCCGCTTGGGGGTTGTCGGGCCCGTTCAGGGGGCGCGACGTGAGGTTCAGTGCCAGCGGCAGACTCGCCCGCCCGTTCCTGTGCTCACCCAGGTGTTGTGCATACGACTGGCGCAGGTGCTGGTTCTCCTGGCGCAGCGCTTCGATCTCCCGGAGCAACTCCAGCTCGCGCTCCGTCCGGGCCTCGTGGCCGGTCGCGGCAACGGCGTTGTGGCCGGTATCGGGGAGGTGTGCACTCATCGCGCACTACTGTACCTGAGGCAGTGCTGCAGACCCCGTGAGATTTGCCGGTCAGAAGCGTGGCAGTTCCGGGAATGAAAGCCGGCCGCCACGCACCAGCATCTTGCCGTTTTCGGCGCACCGCTGCAGCGTGGGAATGACCTTGCCGGGATTCAGTAATTCTTTGGTATCAAAAGCACGCTTCACGCCGAACATGAGCGCATTCTCCTCGGGCGAAAACTGCACACACATGCTGTTGAGCTTTTCCACGCCGACGCCGTGCTCTCCGGTCACCGTGCCACCCATGGCGACGCTGGTCTCCAGGATGTCGGCGCCAAACAGCTCGCAGCGGTGCAGCTGGTCTGGATCGTTGGCGTCGAACAGGATCAGCGGGTGCAGGTTGCCGTCGCCGGCGTGGAACACGTTGGCGCAGCGCAGGCCGTACTCGCGCTCCATGGCCTGGATCGCGAGCAGGATGTCGGCCAGGCGCTTGCGCGGGATCGTGCTGTCCATGCACATGTAGTCGGGGCTGATGCGCCCGCTGGCCGGGAACGCGTTCTTGCGCCCGCTCCAGAAGGTCAGCCGCTGGGCCTCGTCGCGGCTGACCTCGAGCCGCGTCGCACCGGCGCCCGACAGCACGCCCAGCATGCGGTCGATCTCCTCGGCCACCTCCTCGGGTGTGCCGTCGCTCTCGCACAGCAGGATCGCCTCGGCGTTCAGGTCGTAGCCGGCGTGCACGAAGTCCTCGACCGCGGCGGTCATCGGCTTGTCCATCATCTCCAGCCCGGCGGGGATGATGCCGGCGGCGATCACCGCGGCGACCGCGTCGCCGGCCCTGCGGATGTCGTCGAAGCTGGCCATGATGCAGCGCGCCAGCCGCGGCCTGGGCACCAGCTTGACGACCACCTCGGTGACCACCGCGAGCATGCCCTCGCTGCCGACCACCGCGGCCAGCAGGTCCAGCCCGGGCGCGTCGAGCGCCTCGCTGCCGAACTCGACGGGCTCGCCGTCGGCGGTGAAGCCGCGCACCTGCAGCACGTTGTGCACCGTCAGCCCGTACTTCAGGCAGTGCACGCCGCCGGAGTTCTCGGCGACGTTGCCGCCGATCGTGCAGGCGATCTGGCTGCTCGGGTCCGGCGCGTAGTACAGGCCGTGCGGTGCGGCGGCCTCGCTGATCGCCAGGTTGCGCACGCCGCACTGCACGGTGGCGGTGCGACCGGCCGGGTCGACCTTGACGATCTGGTTGAACTTGGCCAGGCTCAGCGTCACGCCCAGCGCGTGCGGCAGCGCGCCGCCCGACAGCCCGGTGCCCGCACCGCGCGCGACGACCGGCACGCCCAGCCGGTGGCAGGCCTTGAGCACCGCGGCGACCTGCGCCTCGGTCTCGGGCAGCGCGACGACGAGCGGGCGCTCACGGTAGGCCGTGAGCCCGTCGCACTCGTACGGCGTGGTGTCCTCGCTGTGCCACAGCAGCGCATGTGCCGGCAGCTCGCGCTGCAGCGCCGCGACCACCTGGGCCTGGCGCGCCGCGCGCTCGGCGGCGGACGCGGCGGCGGGTTCGGGGGCGTTCATCGCGGGCTCCTCGGGGGCAGGGACGGGCAGGCGCGGCCACTGTAGCGCGTGCCGTCCGTCGCCGCCGGCGTCAAAACCGCTTTGCGCTGCGGAGGGGGTTCGGCCTCAATCGACAACGCCTGGGGCTTCGGCGAACAGCACATGCGCGCGCAGCGCATGACCCACGGGGATGCGCGGGTGCTCGAACCGCGCCGCCTCGACCAGCCCGATGCGCTGCATCACCCTTTGCGAAGCGAGGTTGACCGACGCGGTGTACGACACCACCGGCGCGTCCAGCACCTGCCGTGAACGCCAGCTCGGGTGTCTGCAGCGCCCACTGGCCCCAGCCGTGTGCCGCCATCCACGCTTCGATGCGATCGGCCCAGTCGTCGCTCGACGCGCGCGTGAGCGGCGCGACGGAATGGCGCATCACCTCGGGGTCGGCATTGAGCGCGGCGACGGTGCGCGGTCGTCCGCCCGCCACGCGCGCAGCCGCGCCCGCGCGCCGGCCAGCTCGACCCCGCCGCTCACGACGGCGCGTCGCAGAACACCGTGAGCACGCCGGTGTAGCCGTACAGGTGGCGGTGGCCGATCTCGCCGCCGGCGAAGAAACCCACCAGCGGCACGTCGCCGAGCGCGCGGCGAACGACCTGCAGTTCGGCCGACGGTGCGCCGAAGTGCGGCCCGCCACGGCCGGCGCAGCTGACGTACACCGCGCCGAGCATGCGCGCGACCGGGTCGGGCGGTGCCGCGGCGGCGCGCCGCCGCGTGCGCTGCGCGCGCGCGTCCACCGGCAGCGCCCCCTCGGCGCGCGCCGGCTCGGCGTCGGGGCTCAGCTCCTCGCGGATCTCGGCGCAGATGCGCACCAGGTCGCGCCGCGCCGCGTGGACGTCGCGCTGGCAGAAGGCCAGCTGCATGCCGACCTCGACTTGATCGGCCACCGCGATCGAGCGTTCACCCGGGTCGACGCCCACGAGGTGGCGCACGCGCGTGTCGACGCCGAACATCCCGGCGTCGCGTGGCGCGACGGCGGCGGAGCCCGGGTCGCTCAGGCCGACCAGCGTCGTGCGGATCTTCGCCAACGCCGCGCGCGGGTGGCTCGCGTCGACGCCGAGGTCGTGCAGCAGGCAGTCGAGCGCGGGCTCGCCGTCGAGCGTGCGCACGACGTTGCGCTCGGCGGCCGTGACGCGGCGCGGCGGCGACAGCGGCTGGCAACCTTGCGTGACACGCGACAGCAGCGGCACGTCGTGCGAGAACGCCACCCCAGACAGCCCGCCATGCAGCACGCCGTCGGCGAACTGCAGCACCGCGCCGCGCGACGACGCCAGCCCGCCGAACAGGTAGCCCGACGAGGTGCGGTCGGCGAGCTCGCCGACCAGCTCGCCGAGGTCGGGCGTGGTGCCGTCGGCGTGCACCAGCGCGGTGTGCGCGGCGAAGGCGCCCAGCGGCTGCGCGCCCGAGAACACGCGGAAGCGCTCGCGAGGCAGTGCCGTCAGCATCAGCGCGAGCGCCGGCTCGTCGATGTACTCGACGCCGCCGGCGGCGACGCCGACGCCCACGGTGCCGGCCCACGACACACCGGGCCACTGCCGGCGCAGTGCGTCGAACAGCGCGTCGGCGTCGCCGGCGTAATGGTCGGTGACGTACAGCAGCCCCAGTGTCGGCGTCGCGGCGCCACGGCGGCGCTGCGCGTCGATCTGCACCAGCGCCAGCGACAGCGCCTGGCGCCAGTCGGGGTGCGTCGCGTGGGCGTGCCAGAAACTCATCGGCACAGTGTGCGCCAGCCACGCACAGCTGTCGCAGGCCGCAACGCGATGCCCGACCGCGCCGCTGGGATCGGCCGGCGCGCGCTGCCATGCGCACGGGCGTTCGATCGTCCCCGGACCGGGTCGGCCGTGTCCTTGCGTGCGCGATCTGGTGGCAATGTCGACGGTCGCGTGGGGTCTTCAGTGACGGCCTGCACCGGCTGGCGCGGCAAGGCGGCGTGCGCCCGGGTGGCGGCGCTTCACCTCGGCGCCTCCGAGGCGCGCCGTCACCCGGGCACACGCCGCTTTGCGACACCGACGAGCACGGCGACGGCGAGCCCGTGCAGGCCTTGGCGCGCCACCGACGTTTGCACTCGCGGCAGGCGGTACCCGCTGCGGGCAATCTGTGTGGCGGCGAGCAGCGCAGCGAACTCGGCCTGCAAGGCCGACCGCCACAGGGTGAGCCCGCAGCGGGTGCCGACTGCCGCGACGCGCCGCCCTGCACGGTTCACCCGCCGCGCAAGAGCGAACCGCCCGCGTCGGCAACGCAGCAAAGACCTCGGCCCGTACGGCGAGGCGTCGCGCCGTCGATCGCCGCGCCGCCTCAGCCTTGTCGCGACGGGCGGCGCTGGCGCGCTGCGGCCGACGGTGGCTTCGCGCTGCGCGCAGTCCGCGGCGCGGCGGGCGATGCGGGCGCCGGCACCGACGGGCCCGGCGCGGCAGCGCCCATCGCCGGGGCCACCGCGGCGGCGGCCGCACCACCGTCCTGCAGCGCCTTGGTCGCGATCTCGGTGAACTGGCGCGTCAACGCCCCCCACCACTGCATCGGGTCGACGCCGCCGGACGGCGCGCCGCCGGTGTCGCCGCCGCCGTCGGTGGCGGGCGCTGCGGCGCGCCTCGTCTTGCGCGGGCCCGGCGGCGGGGCGGCGGGTGCAACGGCGGGTGCCGGGGCCGGCGCTGGGGCAGGCACAGGGGCCTCGGGCAGGCGGATCGTCAGCGCGTCGCGCAGGTCGGTCATCTGCACGTTCATGTTCTTCAGCGTCGACAGCGTCATGCGCTGCACCTCCAGCGCCTGGATGGTCGCGCCGAGCATGCGCGCGTTCTGCTCGAGCCAGAACTGCACCGTGCGCAGCTCGCCGATGCGCTTGTCGATCTCGTCGGCGTCGAGCGTCGGCGCGACCCACTGCCCGACGCTGGGCAGCGTCGAGCCGGCGTTGCTGACGAGGTTCTTCAGGAACTCGAAGCCGGGCACCAGCTTCGTGAAGTCGGCGGCGTCGCTCATGCAGTCGTCTCCCCGCGTTGTCGCGCCGATGCGGCGTTCGCGGCATTGTGCACGCCGTTGCCGGCTGCCGCGACGCCGCCACACCGACGGGTAAGCCCCGAGCCGCCGGTGCGCAGGCACGGCTACATTGCCTGCCGATGCTCGATCGAGGACACGCGATGACACCACGAAGCAACGATGAGCGGGTCCGACCCTGGCCGCGCTGGCGCGCCCGCCTGGCCGTGGTCGCGACGGCCGTGCTGGTCGCCGCCTGCGGCGGCGGCGACCCGGCCGAACCGGGCACCGGTTCGCCGGCCGGCGCGCCGTCGACCCCGCCGGCCGGCGGCTTCGCCGCGCTGGTGTCGTTCGGCGACAGCCTCAGCGACATTGGTGCGTACACGCCGGCCACCGTGGTGCCGGGCACCGACCCGCCGCTGTACATCGGCGGCAAGTTCACCACCAACGGCCCCGGCGGCACGGTGTGGGTCGAGGCGCTCGCCGCTTCGCTCGGACTGCTGATCACGCCGGCCGAGGTCGGCTTCGCCGGCCAGTCGATCGCCTGCCCGGCCGCGGCCCAGGGGCTGGCGACCACCTGCACCGGCTACGGGCAGGGCGGCTCGCGCGTGACCGACCCCGAGGGCATCGGCAAGTCGGGCGGCGCGCTGACGGTGCCGGTGAAGACGCAGATCGCCAACCACGTCGCGCGCTTCGGCGGCTTCGGGGCGAACGACCTGATCGTCGTCTTCGGCGGCAACAACGACGCCTTCGTGCAGTTCGGCGCCTTCGCCGCCGCGGCGCAGCGGATCCAGGCCGACGCGCAGGCCGGCCGCGTCACGCCGGCGCAGGCACAGCAGCTGCTGCTTGCGGCGCAGCTCGACGCGTTCGCGCAGATGAAGCAGGCGGCGCTCGAGCTGGTGGCGTACGTGAAGAGCGACATCCTGGCGCGCGGCGGGCGTTACGTGCAGGTGTGGAACCTGCCCGACTCGACGCTGACGCCGTTCGGCCAGTCACTGCCCCCCGACGTGCGCCCGGTGCTCGCCGACCTGGTCGACATCTTCAACCTGTGGCTGCGCGACGGCCTGGCCGGACAGCCGGTGCGCATCGTCGACGCGAACGCGATGCTGCGCGCCGCGTACCTCAACCCGGGCCAGTACGGCATCGTCAACAACACGGTGCCGGCGTGCGACGCGGCGAAGATCAACGCGATCACCGGCGGCGCCGTCGCCGACGGCTCGTCGCTGTTCTGCAACGCCACGCCGGGCGCGCCGTTCAACGGTCTGCGCGCCGGCGCCGACGCGCAGACCTGGCAGTTCGCCGACGGCGTGCACCCGACCACCGGCGGGCACCGGCTGCTGGCCGACATCGCGCTGCAGCAGCTGAAGAGCTACGGCTGGGTGAACTGAGGTTTCGACGAGGACCGTCCCATGAATCGCAAGCTTCAGTTCGTCGCCGCCGCCGCCGCCTCCTCCTTGTGGTGCGCCGGCGCCGCGCACGCCCAGTCCGACGCGTCGGGCCGCTGGTCGAACCTGTTCGCCACCCCGGCCGCGCAGCCGAACGTCGTCAAGGGCGGCGCGATCCTGTACCAGACGCACTCGCGCACCAACGGCATCCACGGCATCGGCATCCCGCCCGGCGCCGACGCCGAGACCGGCGACGCGTGGACGGCGCTGCTGACCTACGAGCGGCTGCTCACGCCGAACTTCGGCGTCGAGCTGGTCATCGGCTGGCCGCCGAAGATCGAGGCCAAGGCCACCGGGTCGGTGGCCTTCCTCGGCGATCGCGTGCTCGAGGCGCGCAACGTCGCGCCGACGCTGCTGTTCAACTACCACTTCGGCCGCGAGGGCGACCGGCTGCGACCCTACCTCGGCGCGGGCATCAACTACACGCGCTTCACCGACGTGGAGACGACGCTGCCGGTCGAGCGCGTCGAGATGGGCGACTCGTGGGGGCTGGCGCTGCAGGCCGGCATCGACTACCAGCTCACGCCGCAGTGGGGACTGTTCGCCAGCATCGCGCGCGTCGACGTCGAGAGCAAGCTGGTCGCCGTCGGCGCGACGGCGCTGAAGACGACGATCGACTTCCGGCCGATCACCTACGCGTTCGGCGTGTCGTACCGCTTCTGACCGCGCGGCGGCAGCGTCACGCCAGCGCCAACGCCTGGCGCAGCGCCTCGGCCGCCGCCTGCGCGCGCACCGCGGCGCGGTCGCCGCCGAGCTGCAGTCGCTGTGCGCCGCCGGCGCCGTCGCGCCGCGCCCAGGCGAGCCACACCAGCCCCACCGGCTTGTCCGGGGTCGCCCCGCCGGGGCCGGCGATGCCGGTGACGGCCAGTGCCAGGCCGGCGCGCGAGCGCGCGAGCGCGCCGGCGGCCATCGCGCGCGCCACCGGCTCGCTGACCGCGCCGTGCGCAGCGATCAGCGCCGCCGGCACGCCGAGCATCTCCACCTTGGCCTCGTTGCTGTAGGTCACGAAACCGCGCTCGAACCACTCGCTCGAGCCGGCCACCGCAGTGCACGCCGCGGCGATCAGCCCGCCGGTGCAGCTTTCGGCGGTGGCCAGCCGAAGGCCGCGCGCGCGCAGCGCGGCGGCGAGCGGCAGCACCAGCGCCTCGGCGCAGGCGACGTCGAGCAGCGCATTCACAGCCAGTGCCACGCGGCGATCACCAGCAGCGTGCACAGCGCCGCGACCAGGTCGTCGAGCAGGATGCCGAAACCCTGAGCCCAGCCCGGTGCGCGGCCGGGTGCGGCCTTGAACGCGCGGTCGGCCCAGCGCACCGGGCCCCACTTCGCGGCGTCGAAGAAGCGGAACAGCGCGAACGCCGCGGCCTGTGCCCAGAACCCTGCCGGCATCACCAGCCACAGCACGAGCCAGAACGCGAGCACCTCGTCCCAGACGATCGCCCCCGGATCGCCCTGGCCCAGGTCGCGCGCCGTGCGCGTGCACGCCCACCAGCCGATCGCGAACGCGGCGAGCAGCACGAGCAGCCAGCCGAGCGGGCCCAGCCAGCGGTCGAACAGCACGAACGCGAGCCAGGCCCACAGCGTGCCCACCGTGCCCGGCGCCCACGGGGACAGCCCGCTGCCGAAGCCCAGCGCGATGCAGCGCGCCGGGTGGCCGAGCATGAAACCCGCGTCGGCGCGGCGCGGCGGCGCAGGTGGCGGCCCGGCCGGCATCGGGGCGGCGCTCGCATTCATGAGGTGGCGAAGTGGTCGAACGCGCCGAAGTGACCGCCGACGGGCGCGCCGCGCGCGTCGACCAGGCGCAGGCCCGGTGCGGCGTCGATGCGGCCGATGCGTCGCACGCCGACGCCGGCCTGCTCCGCCGCCGCGCGCACCGCGGCCTCGCGCGCCGGCGGCGAGGTGAACAGCAGTTCGTAGTCGTCGCCGCCCGACACCACGCACTCGCGCCGCAGGTCGACCGGCAGCCCCGCCAGCGCGTCGCTCACCGGCAGCGCGTCGACGTCGACCACGGCACCGACGACCGAGCGCCGCAGCACGTGGCCGAGGTCGCCGACCAGGCCGTCGCTGACGTCGATCGCCGCGCTGGCCACGCCGCGCAGTGCGACACCCAGCGCGACGCGCGGCTGCGGGCGTTCCATCGCCAGTCGCAGCGACTCGAAGTCGGGCGACACCGGCACGCGCCCGCGGAACATCTCGAGCGCCAGCCGTGCGTCGCCCAGGCCACCGCCAAGGGCGTGGCTGACCCACAGGTCGTCACCGGCGCGGGCGCCGCTGCGCAGCAGCGCCTGCCCCGCGGGCACCTCGCCGAACACCGTGATGCACATCGCCAAGGGCCCGGCGGTGGTGTCGCCGCCGACCAGCTCGATGCCGTGCGCGTCGGCCAGCGCATACAGCCCACGTGCGAAGCCTTCGAGGAAGTCCTCGTCGACGCGCGGCATCGACAGCGCCAGCGTGAACGCCAGCGGCTGCGCGCCGCAGGCGGCGAGGTCGCTCAGGTTGACCGCCAGCGCCTTGTGGCCGAGCCGCTCGGGCGCGACGGTGGACAGGAAGTGCCGCCCCTCGACCAGCATGTCGCACGACACCGCGAGTTGCTGGCCCGGCCCCGGGGCGAGCAGCGCGCAGTCGTCGCCCACCCCCAGTGGCGAGCGCCGCGCCGGGCGCTGGAAGTACTTCGCGATCAGGTCGAACTCGCCGAGGGCCATGCGACGCATTGTCGCCGCGCCCTGCACGGCCTGCGCGGTGCTAACGTGCGCACGCACCGCCCCCTTGCCCCCCAAGAATCCCGCGATGACCGCCCCGCCGGCCGAGCAACCCCGCGTGACCGCCTGGTCGCCGCTGGGCATCCCGGTGTTCCGCATGCTGTGGCTGATGTGGGTCACGGCCAACGTGTGCATGTGGATGAACGACGTCGCCGCGGCGTGGCTGATGACGCAGCTGGCGGCCACGCCGGGCTGGGTGGCGCTGGTGCAGACGGCGTCGACGCTGCCGGTGTTCCTGCTCGGGCTGGCCAGCGGGGCCCTGGCCGACATCGTCGATCGCCGTCGCTACCTGATGATCACGCAGGTGTGGGTCGCCGCGGTGGCCACGCTGACCTGCCTGGTGCTGGTGTTCGGCGCGATCTCGCCGCCGCTGCTGCTCGCGCTGACCTTCGCCAACGGCATCGGGCTGGCGATGCGCTGGCCGGTGTTCGCCGCGCTGGTGCCCGAGATCGTGCCGCGCGCGCAGCTGTCGCCGGCACTGGCGCTCAACGGCATCGCGATGAACGCGTCTCGCATCATCGGCCCGGTGGTCGCCGGAGCGATCATCGCCGGTGCCGGCACGCTATGGGTGTTCGTGCTCAACGCGCTGCTGTCGATCGGCGCCGCGGCGGCGATCTGGCGCTGGAAGCGCGAGACGCAGGCCAAGGCGCTGCCGGCCGAACGTTTCGTCGGCGCGATCCGCGTCGGCCTGCAGTACGTGCGGCAGAGCCAGCGCATGCACGTGGTGCTGCTGCGCGTGGCGCTGTTCTTCATGCAGTCGACCGCGTTGCTGGCGCTGCTGCCGCTGGTCGCGCAGGGCCTGCGCGACGGCGGCGCCGGCAGCTTCACGCTGCTGCTGGCCTGCATGGGCGCCGGCGCGGTGTTCGCCGCGACGCAGCTCACGCGGCTGCGCGAGCGCTTCAGCTTCGACCAGATGGTGTGGTGGGGCTCGCTGCTGCAGGTCGTCGCGATGGTCAGCGTGGCGCTGTCGCCGAACGTGTGGCTGGCCGCGCCGGGCATGCTGGTGGCCGGCATGGCCTGGATCTCGGTGGCCAACTCGCTGACGATCTCGGCGCAGTTCGCGCTGCCCGACTGGGTGCGCGCGCGCGGCATGTCGATCTACCAGATGGCGCTGATGGGCGGCGCGGCGGTCGGCGCGGCGCTGTGGGGGCAGGTGGCCACCTACACGTCGCTGCGCAGCGCGCTGCTGCTGTCGTCCGCGGCCGGCCTCGTCATCGTGCTGGCCACGCGGCGGCTGAGCGTCGAGGCCGCCGCCGACGAGGACCTGACGCCGTCGCCGCTGGCGCCACCGGCCACGCCGTCGCCGATCGCGCCCGACGACGGACCGGTGCTGGTGAGCATCGAGTACCTGATCGACGAGGCCGACGCCGAGGACTTCCGCGCGGTGATGCGCGACACGCGGCGCGCCCGGCTGCGCCAGGGCGTGCTGTCGTGGTGGCTGTTCCGCGACGCGACGCGCCCGGGGCGCTACGTCGAGTACTTCGTCGACGAGTCGTGGCTCGAGCACCTGCGCCGCTTCGACCGCATGACCGCCGCCGACCACGCGCTGCGGCTGCGCCGCAACGCGCTGCACCGCGGGCCGACGCCGCCGGTGGTCACGCGCAGCCTGGCCGCGGCGGTCGACGCCGGTTGATCGGTCGGCGTGGCGTGGCCCGTGGCTGCGGGAGCACGCGGCCCGGGGGTCGTCGCGGCCGGCGTGTTCGGCGCGGCGGCGGCGCGGCCGGTCGCGCAGGGTCGATGCAGGCCGGCGCCGATGCGGGGGCGCGCGACCCCGACGCCACGCTACCGCGCCGCATTGGCGTCGGCCACCGTCAGCGCGGTCATGTTGACGACGCGGCGCACGGTGGCCGACGGGGTCAGGATGTGCACCGGCTTGGCGGCGCCGAGCAGCACCGGGCCGATCGCGATGCCGCCGCCTGCGGCGGTCTTGAGCAGGTTGTAGCTGATGTTCGCCGCGTCGATGTTCGGCATCACCAGCAGGTTGGCCTCGCCGTGCAGTGTGCTGCGAGGCATCAGCTCGCGGCGGTACGCCGCGTCGAGCGCGGTGTCGCCGTGCATCTCACCGTCGACCTCGAGCCACGGCGCGCGCTCACGCACCAGCACCAGCGCGTCGCGCATCTTCACCGCCGACGGCTGGTTGCTCGAGCCGAAGTTCGAGTGCGACAGCAGCGCCGCCTTCGGCGCGACGCCGAAGCGCTTCATCTCCTCGGCGGCGAGCACGGTGATCTCGGCGATCTGCGCGGCGCTCGGGTCGGCGTTGACGTGCGTGTCCACGACGAACACCTGCCGCCCGGGCAGGATCAGCCCGTTCATGCAGGCGTAGGTGTCGACGCCGGGGCGCCGGCCGATGACCTGGTCGACGAAGGCCAGGTGCATGCCTGTCGTGCCCCAGGTGCCGCAGATCAGCCCGTCGACCTCGCCCTTGTGCAGCATCATCGTGCCGATCAGCGTCAGGCGGCGGCGCATCTCGATCTTCGCCAGCTGCTGCGTCACGCCGCGGCGCTCCATCATGCGGTGGTAGGTCTGCCAGTAGTCGCGGTAGCGGTGGTCGTGTTCGACGTTGACGACGTCGTAGTCGCGCCCCTGCTGCAGCCGCAGGCCGAACTTCTCGACGCGCTGCGCGATCACCGCCGGGCGGCCGATCAGCGTCGGGCGCGCGAGCTGCTCGTCGACCACCACCTGCACCGCGCGCAGCGTGCGCTCCTCCTCGCCCTCGGCGTAGGCCACGCGCTTGTGCAGCGCGCGCTTGGCGAGGTTGAAGATCGGCTTCATCGTCGTGCCCGACGCGTAGACGAAGGTCTGCAGCTTCTCGCGGTAGGCGTCGAGGTCGACGATCGGCCGCGTGGCCACGCCCGAGTCGGCCGCCGCCTGCGCCACCGCCGGCGCGATCTTCATCATCAGCCGCGGGTCGAACGGCTTCGGGATCAGGTATTCGGGGCCGAAGCTCAGGGTGGCGCCGGCGTACGCGGCGGCCACCACCTCGCTCTGCTCGGCCTGTGCCAGCTCGGCGATCGCGTGCACCGCGGCGACCTCCATCGCGTCGGTGATCGTCGTCGCGCCGCAGTCGAGCGCGCCGCGGAAGATGTACGGGAAGCACAGGACGTTGTTGACCTGGTTCGGGTAGTCGGTGCGGCCGGTGGCCATCACCGCGTCGTCGCGCACCGCGTGCACCTCCTCGGGAAGGATCTCCGGCGTCGGGTTCGCCAGCGCGAAGATCAGCGGCCGCGGCGCCATCTTCGCGACCATCACGGGTTTGAGCACGCCGCCTGCCGACAGCCCGAGGAACACGTCGGCGTCGGCGATCACGTCGTCGAGCGTGCGCGCCTCGGTGGCCTGCGCGAACTCGGCCTTGTCGGGGTCCATCAGCTCGGTGCGGCCGGTGTAGACGACGCCGGCGAGGTCGCTGACCCACACGTGTTCGCGCTTCAGACCCAGCTTGAGCAGCAGGTTCAGGCACGCCAGCGCTGCGGCACCGGCGCCCGAGCACACCAGCTTGACGTCGCCGATGTCCTTGCCGACCACCTTCAACCCGTTGAGCATCGCCGCGCCGACGACGATCGCGGTGCCGTGCTGGTCGTCGTGGAACACCGGGATCTTCAGCCGCTCGCGCAGCCGGCGCTCGACGTAGAAGCAGTCGGGCGCCTTGATGTCCTCGAGGTTGATGCCGCCGAAGGTCGGCTCGAGCGCGGCGATGATGTCGACGAGGCGGTCGACGCTCCTCTCGTTGAGCTCGAGGTCGAACACGTCGATGCCCGCGAACTTCTTGAACAGCACCGCCTTGCCTTCCATCACCGGCTTGGCGGCGAGCGGCCCGATGTCGCCCAGGCCGAGGACGGCGGTGCCGTTGGTGACAACCGCGACGAGGTTGCCGCGCGCCGTGTAGCGGCTGGCGTTCGC
Organism: uncultured Azohydromonas sp.; assembly: GCA_964618555.1. Classification (GTDB taxonomy): domain Bacteria; phylum Pseudomonadota; class Gammaproteobacteria; order Burkholderiales; family Burkholderiaceae_C; genus Calidifontimicrobium. Next base: position 1,977 of record CAZUBF010000086.1, on the reverse strand, counting down.
GGGATCGGCGACGATCTCGGCGCAGGCGGCCGCCACCCCCGGCGAATAGGCGAGCGCGAGCTCTCGCTGGTTGCTCAGCCCCTTGGTGGCGATCACCTCGATCTTTCCGGGCTGCTGGAATTCGTGGTACTCGAGTGCCGCCTGGCGCAGTTGCGGGTCCATGTCGCGATTCCGTGGTGCGGGAAGCAGGCCCGTATGACGGGAGGTCGCAGCGATTATCCTTCATCCTGCGAGCCCTGCGCCGGTGCGATCCGTGCTGCACGGCCGCCCCGTTTCCAGGATCCGCGCTTGACCGACGCCGACCGCCGCATCGCCCACCTCGACATGGACGCCTTCTATGCGTCGGTCGAGCTGCTGTCGCGACCGGAGCTTGCCGACCGGCCGGTCGCCATCGGCGGGGCCGGCGACCCTTCCGCCCGCGGCGTCGTCACCACCGCCAACTATGCGGCGCGCCGCTTCGGCATTCGTTCGGGCATGGCACTGCGCCGCGCCCGCGAGCTCTGCCCGGATTGCGTGTTCCTGCCCGCCGACTTCGATCGCTACCGTTCGGTGTCGCGCACTTTCAAGGCCGCCGTGATCGAGATCGCCCCGGTGATGGAGGACCGCGGCATCGACGAGATCTACCTCGATCTCGGCGACGTCGCCGGTGTCGAGCTCGAACGCGGCGCGGTGCTCGGGCGCCGGCTGAAGGCGGCGGTCCGGGCGGCGACCGGCCTGACCTGCTCGATCGGCATCGCGCCGAACAAGCAGCTCGCCAAGCTCGCCTCCGACATGGACAAGCCCGACGGGCTCACGATCATCGAGCACGGCGATCTCGAGTCGCGGATCTGGCCGCTGGCGGTACGGCGGATCAACGGCATCGGGCCGAAGGCCGAGGCGAAGCTCACGACGCTCGGCATCCGGACCATCGGCGAGCTCGCCGCCGCCCCGCCCACGCTGCTGCACGCGAACTTCGGCGCCCGCTACGCGAGCTTCCTGCGCGAGGCCGCCCACGGCCGCGACGACCGGCCGGTGGTCACCGACAGCGAGCCGGTGTCCTTCAGTCGCGAGACCACCGTCGAGACCGACCTGCATCTTCGCCGCGACCGGCAGGCGGTCGCCGCCATCCTCGCCCGCCTGTGCCAGGGCCTCGCGGAGGATCTGGCAAGGCGCGGCTACGTCGGTCGCACCATCGGCATCAAGCTGCGCTACGACGACTTTCGCCACGTCACCCGCGAGACGACCTGCCCGGTCGCCTGCGCCGACGCGGCGACCATCCGCCGGGTCGCCTTCGGGTGCCTCGCCCGGGCCCCGCAGACGCGCCGCATCCGGCTCGTCGGGGTGCGCATGGGCAAGCTCGCCAGGGCCGGCGAAGCGGCGAACGCCGACGCCACGCCGACGCGCGTCGGCGAGAACCTCGACCTGTTCCAAGCGCCCGAGTGAAGGATCGGCCGTTCAGAAGAGGACCGAGGCGCCGGACTCTGCCGTCCCGACCCTTTCGCGGAAGCTCGCGAAGAGCTCGCGACCGCAACCATGGGTGGCGAGCTCGGCCTGCGCGGGCTCCCGGGCCGCCCACTCGGCGGGGTCGACCAGCACGTCGAGCGTGCCGGCCGCGGCATCGAGCCGCAGCATGTCGCCGTCGCGCAGGCGCCCGATCGGACCGCCGTCGACCGCCTCGGGACTGAGATGGATCGCCGACGGCACTTTCCCGGAAGCGCCGGACATCCGCCCGTCGGTCACCAGCGCAACCCGGAAGCCCCGGTCGAGCAGCACGCCGAGACTCGGCATCAGGCTGTGCAGCTCGGGCATGCCGTTGGCCTTCGGGCCCTGGAAGCGGACCACGCAGACGAAGTCTCGATCCAGATCGCCCGCCATGAAGGCGGCGATCACCTCGTTCTGGTCGGCGAACACTCGCGCCGGGGCTTCGATCCGATGCAGCTCCGGCTTGACGGCCGAGATCTTGATGACGCCGGTGCCGAGATTGCCCTGCAGCCGCCG
>CAZUBF010000085.1:10839-15693 GCA_964618555.1 uncultured Azohydromonas sp. | reverse complement strand
AGGTCTCGACCCCTCAAACGGGCTCAAAACGACCCGGAAGTGTCGAACTTCGGGGGCCTGCGCGGCGACCTCGAGGTGCCCGACGGCGCGCGCGCCCTGGTGACGTTCGTGCACGGCAGCGGCAGCAACCGGCTCAGTCCGCGCAACCGCCTGGTCGCGCAGGCGCTGCAAAGCCGTGGCCTCGCCACGCTGCTGTTCGACCTGCTGACGCCCGACGAGGCCGACGACCGCCGCAGGGTGTTCGACATCGACCTGCTGGTAGACCGCGTCGCCGAGGCGACCGATGCACTCAACGCCCACTTGGCCGACCCGTGGCCAGCGCTGGGCCTGTTCGGCGCCAGCACCGGCGCCGCGGCGGCGTTGCGTGTCGCGGCCCGGCGGCCACACGAGGTCGGGGCCGTCGTATCGCGCGGCGGGCGGCCCGACCTTGCGGCCGACGCGCTGCCGGCGGTGCGCGCACCGACCCTGCTGATCGTCGGTGGCGAAGACCCTCAGGTGCTCGCGCTGAACCGCGAGGCGTTCGCCGCGCTGGGCTGCACCGACAAGCGCCTCGAGGTCGTGCCTGGCGCGTCGCACCTGTTCGAGGAGCCGGGCACGCTGGAAACCGTTGCCCGCCTCGCCGGCGACTGGTTCGCGACGCGACTCTGCGGTGGAGCCGCCGCATGAGCCGGCGCTTCGTCGACCGGCGCGAAGCGGGCCGCCTGCTGGGCCAACGGCTGGCGGGCATGGCGCTGACCTCGCCGGTCGTCGTGCTGGCGCTGCCGCGAGGCGGCGTGCCGGTGGGCGCCGAGGTCGCGCGCGCACTCGGCGCCCCGCTCGACCTGCTGCTGGTGCGCAAGATCGGCGTGCCGTGGCAGCGCGAACTGGCGCTGGCCGCGGTGGTCGACGGCGACGAACCGCAGGTCGTCGTCGACGACGAAGTCCAGCGTGCCAGCGGCGTCGAGCGGGCGTACATCGACGCCGAAGCAGTACGCGAACTGCGGGAGATCGAGCGCCGCCGCCGCGTGTACCTGCACGGGCGCGCGCCGCTGTCGTTGGCCGGCGCCACGGCGGTGGTCGTCGACGACGGCATCGCCACCGGCACGTCGGTGCGCGCGGCACTGAAGGCGCTGCGCCAACGCTTTCCGGCACGGCTCGTGCTGGCGGTGCCGGTGGCCCCGGCCGACACGCTGCTGGCGCTGCGCCCTGAGGTCGACGATCTCGTGTGCCTGGCGCAGCCCGAACCCTTCCACGCCATCGGGCTGCACTACGAGGACTTCCACCAACTCGACGACGCCGAGGTCCTGGCCGACCTTGAGACCCCCGCCGCTGCCCCGCCGCACCCCCGGCCGCGCGGCGCCGGCGACCCGCCCCCGCGCACAGGAGAACGCTGATGGACAAGCTTTGGATCGTGGTCGCCAACGCCGCGCGCGCACGGGTGTGCGAACGCCAAAGCGACGGCAGACTCGTCGAGGTCGCCGACCTGGTGCACCCCGAAAGCCGGCAGTCCGGCCGCGACCTGGCCGCCGACCGCCCCGGCCGCGTCGCGATGGACATGGTCGATCGCACGCAGGGGCGCACGGCGTACGAGCCGCCCACCGACCCGCGCAGCAAGGAGCACGAGCGTTTCGCGCGCGAGGTCGCGGCCTTCCTCGAACCCGAAGTCGGTGCCGGTCGCTGCCGCGCGCTGTGGTTGCTGGCGTCGCCGCCGTTCCTCGGCGTGCTGCGCGCCCATCTCGGCGACGGTGCGGCCCGGGTGCTGCACGACAGCCGGGCCGTCGACCTGACCTCGCTGCCGTTGCACGAACTGCGTGGCCGCGTCGACGAGATGCTGGCGCGCTGAACCCCGCGCCGATGGACGCACCGCCGCCGGCCGGCCACGGCGACAACGCCGGGATCGCGCAGATGCTGCGCGAGATGGCCGACCTGCTCGACGCGCAGGGCGGCAACCCGTACCGTGCGCGCGCCTTCCGTCACGCGGCCGACACGGTGGCCGGCTGGCCGCTGCCGGTGCGCACGGTGCTCGAGCGCGACGGCTTGGCCGGCCTCGACGCCCTGCCCGGGGTCGGCACCGGCATCGCCGCGGCGATCGCCGAGATCCTCGCCTGCGGCCGCTGGGGCCGGCTCGAGCGGCTGCGCGGCGAAGTCGACGCCGAGGCGCTGTTCCGCACCATCCCTGGCGTGGGCCCCGCGCTGGCGCGGCAACTGCACGACGCACTGGGCGTGGACACGCTGGAAGCGCTGGAAGCCGCAGCGCACGACGGCCGGCTCGAGCGGCTGCCGCGGGTCGGGCCGCGGCGAGGCGCGGCGATCCGCGCCGCGCTGACCGCGATGCTCGACCGCCAGCGTCAACGGCACCGCGCCGCGAGGCCGGTCCCGGCGACCGCGGATGCACCGCCGGTCGACCTGCTGCTCGACGTCGACCGCGTCTATCGCGACGCCGCGGCGGCCGACCGCTTGCCGAAGATCGCACCGCGGCGTTTCAACCCGGCCGGCGAGGCCTGGCTGCCGGTGCTGCACCTGCAGCGCGGCGACTGGCATTGCACCGCCCTGTTCTCGAACACCGCGCGTGCCCACGAGCTGGGTCGGGTGCACGACTGGGTCGTGCTCTACGTCGAGGACCCGGCGCACATCGAACGCCAGTACACGGTCGTCACCCCCGGCGCCGGCCCCCTGGCTGGCCGACGCGTCGTGCGCGGCCGCGAGGCCGAGTGCGCAGCGTGGTACGCGCGCCGTGAGGCGCCTGGCGGCCCCTGCCACCGTCTCGGTGACAATCCGTCGCCTTGACCGCCGCCGAGACACGGCCGGCGCCGCTGTCCACATTCAGCGGCCGGACCCGCCGCGACGCGCGGCCACTTCAGGAGCCCACGATGGACGACAGACTCGATACCGGCCTGCCGTGCACCCGCGGCGCGACGTTCGTCGGATGGGACATGCCGGTCGACGAATCGGCGCCGCTGATGCGTGGCCCCCACCTGGGCCGCCACGTCGTCGCCGACGAGATGGCCCGGCCGCGGGACGGGTCCCGGTGAGCGTGCCGACCGACCGCGACCTCGTCACCGCGGTGGTGACCTTCGACATCGAAGCGCGCACGCTGCGCGTCGAGCCGGTGATGAGCGCCGACCCGGTGGTCGTGCGTGAAGACGCATGGTGATCGACCTGCTGGGCACGACTTCCGCGAAGGGACTGCGCCGCCGGCCCGTCATCGCTGCGGCGGGCGTGCCGGGTGGCGTGGTGAGCCTCGACGACCTGCCCGCGGTGGTCGCCGAGCAACGGCGCGCCACCGTCGCCGCGATCGAAGCCGGGCGGTCGCCCGGAGCCGGGCAGCGGCGGCGACTGCGCGCACGGCACAGGAGGATCTGAATTGGTCGGGCAGCAGGCGAAGCTCCACGCGTTCGAGGGCCGACTGGTGATGGTCGGCTTCGGCAGCATCGGCCAGGGCGTGCTGCCGCTGCTGTTGCGGCACATCGAGATGTCGCCGCGGCAGGTGCTGATCGCCACTCCCGACGATGACGGCCGCGACATCGCGCGTGCGTACGGCGTGGCGATGCTCGACGAGGCGCTCACCCCGGACAACTTCCGTGCGCTGCTCGAGCCGCGGCTGGGGCCGGGCGACTTCCTGCTCAACCTGTCGGTCGACGTCAGCAGCACCGCGCTGGTCGCGCTGTGCGAGGAACTCGGCGCGCTGTACCTGGACACCGTGATCGAGCCCTGGGCCGGCGTCTACGACGACGGCCGGCGGCCCCCCTCCTCACGCACCAACTACGCGCTGCGCGAGTCGGCGCTGGCGCTGCGTCACGGCGGCGCGCGGCCGACCGCCGTGCTCACGCATGGCGCGAACCCGGGGCTGGTGTCGCACTTCGTCAAGCAGGCGCTGCTCGACATCGCGCGCGACACCGGCCACGCGACGCCGTCGCCGGCGTCTCGCGACGACTGGGCGCGCCTGGCGCAGGCGCTGGGGGTGCGCGTGATTCACGTCGCCGAACGCGACACGCAGTTCAGCGCACGGCGCAAGGCCGTCGACGAGTTCGTCAACACCTGGTCGGTCGACGGCTTCGTCGGCGAGGGCATGCAGCCGGCCGAGCTCGGCTGGGGCTCGCACGAACGCCACTTTCCCGCCGACGGCGCGCGCCACGCCAGCGGTTCGCGTGCGGCGATCTACCTGCAGCGCCCCGGCGCGAGCACCCGTGTGCGCAGCTGGACACCCGCGGCCGGCGCGCAGCACGCGTTCCTGATCACCCACGCCGAGTCGATCTCGCTTGCCGACCATCTGACGCTGGGCGACCCCGCCGCGCCAGCGTACCGGCCGACGGTGCACTACGCCTACCACCCCTGCGACGACGCCGTGCTGTCGGTGCACGAGCTGGCGGGACGCAACTGGCAGGTGCAGACGCACAAGCGCATCGTCAAGGACGACATCGTCGGCGGCGTCGACGCGCTGGGCGTGCTGCTGATGGGCCACGCGCGCGGCGCCTACTGGTTCGGGTCGATGCTGTCGATCGAACAGGCGCGGCGACTGTGTCCGCACAACAGCGCGACCAGCCTGCAGGTCACGGCGGCGGTGATGGCCGGCGTGGTGTGGGCGATGCGCAACCCGCGGCGCGGCATCGTCGAGCCCGAAGACCTCCCCTACGACGAACTGCTGCACTGGTGTCGCCCGTACCTGGGCGACGTGCGCGGCGTCTACACCGACTGGACGCCGCTGGCCGGCCGGGGCCGGCTGTTCGACGAGGACGTCGACGCCGACGACCCCTGGCAGTTCAAGAACTTCCGCGTCACCTGAAGCGCAACCCGCCGCGGCCGCTCGTGGTCGTGACGGCGCGTGTCCGGCGGGCCGGAAGGCGTGCCGGGCGCATGCCACTCGCGAAGCGCGGG
>CAZUBF010000085.1:0-10829 GCA_964618555.1 uncultured Azohydromonas sp. | reverse complement strand
TGCGAAGGCCGGCTTCGCGCCGCCCGGCTCAGCTCGGCTGGTGCATCGGCGACGCGTCGCCGTCGTCGGCCCAGGTGGGGCCGGCCGGCGCGATCGGCTCGACGCTGCCGGGCACCTTGTCCAGCGGGCGGCACACGCGGCGGTGCAGCCGGCGCAGGCGATCCGAGGCTTCCATCGCCTGGACGACGGACTGCGGGTTGAGCATCAGCGCGAACGGGTTGCTCGCCACACTCGGACTCTGCATCACGGCCTCCAGCAAGTTCACCGACGATGAACCCACTCTAGTGCGTGCCCTGCGCCCCCGCAGTCGGGCCGGAACCATTCATCGTGTCGGAAACAGCCTGACACCATTTGCCGCCCGCGCGCGGCGCGCCCCGGCGTTCAGCGCGCGGCCAGCTCGCGCGCCAGCGTATCGCGACCCGCCTCGCGCGCGAAGTCGGCCGCGGCAAGGTCGCGCTGGTTGCGCAGCCTCGCGTCGGCACCGCGCTGCAGCAGCAGCGCCACCGAGCGCTCGCTGCCGTAGCGCGCCGCCATCATCAGCGGCGTCGTGCCGTTGGGGCTGCGCGCGTCGACCGGCACGCCGCGCTCGAGCAGCAACGCCACCGCCTGCGGCTCGGGGCCGGTGGCGGCGTAGTGGATCGGCGACCAGCCCTCGTGGTGCGGCTTCGCCCCGCGCTCGATCAGGCGGCGCATCCAGGCGACCTGCCCGCGCAGCGCCGCCATCATCAGCGGCGTCTCGCCGGCAGCGTTGACGGGGTCGACCTGCAGCTGCGGGTGCGCCCACAGGGCCTCGGCCACGGCCGGGGCCGGTCGCCGCAGCGCGAGGAACAACGCCACCTGACCCTGCTCGTCGCGGCTGTTGGGGTCGAAACCACGCTGCAGCAGCGTGGTCACGACCCGGGCGTCGTCACGCTCGAGAGCTGCGAAGAAGTCTTCGTAGGCTCCGGCATATGCCAAAGAAATTCCATATGTGACAATGCACAATAGACAAATCTTCAAGTATTGCTTGAGATATCTCATGCACCCTCCGACGACGGTGGCAGGCCGAACAGCCGCTCGAAGTTGGCACTGGTGACGCGGGCGATGTGCCCGACCGCGACGCCGCGTTCGGCGGCCAGGCAGGCGGCGACGTGCGGCACCAGCGACGGGTCGTTGACCTTGCCGCGGTGCGGCACCGGCGCCAGGTACGGGCTGTCGGTTTCGATCAGCAGGCGGTCGTCGGGCACGAGGCGGGCCACGGCGCGCAGGTCGGCGGCGTTGCGGAACGTGACGATGCCCGAGAAAGACACATAGAAACCCATCTCGAGCGCGGCGCGCGCGACCGCCTCGGTTTCGGTGAAGCAGTGAAACACGCCGCCGGCGGCGTCGCCGCCCTCCTCGCGCAGGATGGCCAGCGTGTCGTCGCTGGCACTGCGGGTGTGGATCACCAGTGGCTTGCCGCTGGCGCGCGCGGCGCGGATGTGCACGCGGAAGCGCTCGCGCTGCCAAGCCATGTCGGCCACGGTGCGGCCGTCGAGGCGGTAGTAGTCGAGCCCGGTCTCGCCGATCGCGACCACCTTCGGCCGCGCCGCCAGCGCCAGCAGATCGTCGCGCGTGGGTTCACGCACGCCTTCGTTGTCGGGATGCACGCCGACGCTGGCCCAGAAGTTGCCGTGCCGCAGCGCCAGCGAGTGCACGGTGTCGAACTCCTCGAGCGTGGTGCAGATGACCAGCGCGCGGCCGACCTGCGCCGCGGCCATCGCGGCGCGGATCGCGTCGATGCGCGAGTGCAGCTCGGGAAAGCTCAGATGGCAGTGGGAGTCGACGAACATCGCGCGGCGGCCGGCCCGTCCGGCCGGCGGCGGGTCACAGGGTCTGCGTCGGCTTGTTCGACGACACCGTGGTGCCGAGGATCTCCTCGATCTTCAGCTTCAGCGCGCGCGTCTTCTCGTCGGCCGGAAAGCGCACGCCGACGCCCTGCGTGCGCCCGCCCGAGGCGTTGGCGGGCGTGATCCAGCCGACCTTGCCGGCGACCGGGTAGCGCTGCGGGTCGTCGGGCAGCGTGAGCAGCAGGTAGATGTCGTCGCCGAGCCGGTAGTCGCGCGTCGTCGGCACGAACAGCCCGCCCTCGGACATGATGGGGATGTAGGCGGCGTACAGCGCGGTCTTGTCGCGGAACACCAGCTGGATGACGCTCGGTCGCGCCGACGACGCCGGCGCGAGCGCGCCCGGACGGGTGGCTTCGCTCATCGTGAAGCGAGTGTAGCGGCGCTGCCGCGCGGACGGGGCGGCGCCGCGAGGCAGCGCTGCCCCTCGAGCATCAGCGCCTCGATCAACAGTGGCGCATTCCACGGATGCTCGTCGTGGCGCGCGGTGCGCGCGAGCGTCTTCGACCAGGCCGCGAGTGCCGGCCACGCCGCGCCACGCGGCAGCGTGGCCGGCGCGAAGTAGCGCGGCGCCGCGCCAGCGCCCTGCGCCATCAGGTCGTGGCACAGCTTGTGCAGCACGTCGACGGCACGCGCGACGCTGCAGCCGGCCAGCACCGAAGTGTCGCCGGCCGCCAGCGCGCTCGGCACGCGCGCCCAGCGCGCGGCGTCGAAGCCCTCGTCGCGCAGCGCCAGCGCCAGTTGCGGCCGTCCGCCTGCCGCGTCGAGCAGCACGGCGGCGTCGGCCACACCCTGCTGCACGAGCCAGTCGAGCGCGACGTCGCGCGGCGGCAGCGTCAGCACCAGCCTCTGGCAGCGGCTGCGGATCGTCGGCAGCAGCAGTTCGGGGTCGCCGCAGGTGAGCAGCAGCCGCACGTCGCCCGGGGGCTCCTCGAGCGTCTTCAGCAGCGCGTTCGCCGCCACCGCGTTCATCGCCGACGCCGGATGCAGCACCAGCACCTTGGCCCGCCCTCGCGCCGCGGTGGTCTGCGTCCAGGCGATCGCCTGGCGGATCTCGTCGACGCGGATCTCGCGGCTGGGCTTGGACTTCGAACGCCCACCGGCGGGCTCGGCTTCACCGTCGCCGTCGTCGGCGTCGATGCCGACGAGCGACTCGCGCAACGCGGCCGGCACGAGCAGGCGCAGGTCGGGGTGCCGGCGCGACTGGACCTGCCGGCAGCCGGTGCAGCGGCCGCAAGGACGCACCGGCGCGGTGTCGTCCTCGCACAGCCAGGACTGCGCCAGCACCAGCGCCAGGTCGAACTGCCCGACACCGTCGGGCCCGTGAATCAGCAACGCGTGCGTGCGCTGCACACGCCCGCGGGCCAGCGCCTCGGCGAGCCAGGGCAGCGGCAGCACGCCGTCGGGCTCGTTCACGCCAGCCGCTCCCGCACCACCATCTCGACGCGCGACCACACGGCGTCGCGGCTCCCGGAGGCGTCGATGCGCACGATGCGCCGCGGCGCCTGTTCGGCCCGCGCGGCGTAGCCGTCGCGCACGCGGGTGAAGAAGCCGGCGTCCTGGCGCTCGAAGCGGTCGGGCGCGCGCGCCGCGGCGCGACGTGCCGCGGCCACGGCCGGGTCGAGGTCGAACCACAGCGTCAGGTCGGGCTGTCGCGCCGGGTGCACCCACTGCTCGAGGTCGCGCAACACCGCCAGGTCGAAGCCGCGCCCGCCGCCCTGGTACGCGAAGGTCGCATCGGTGAACCGGTCGCACAGCACGGTGGCGCCGCGCGCCAGCGCCGGCTCGATGACGGTGCGCAGGTGGTCGCGCCGCGCAGCGAACACCAGCAAGGCCTCGGTGAGCGCGTCCATCGGCTCGTGCAGGACCATTTCGCGCAGCCGTTCGGCCAAGGCGCTGCCGCCGGGCTCGCGCGTGAGCACGACCTCGTGGCCGCGTCCGCGCAGCCAGCCGGCCAGTGCGTCGAGGTGTGACGACTTGCCGGCACCGTCGATGCCCTCGAAGGTGATGAACGGGGCGCGGGGCATCGGCGCGCGAGTCGTCAGCGCAGGCCGCGCTGGTAGCGGTTGACGGCCCGATTATGGGCGTCGAGCGTCTCGCTGAAGACGCTGCTGCCGTCGCCGCGAGCGACGAAGTACAGCGCCTTCGTCGGTTGCGGCCGCACCGCGGCGAGCAGCGCCGCCTGTCCCGGCATCGCGATCGGCGTGGGCGGCAATCCGCCGCGGGTGTAGGTGTTGTACGGGGTGTCGGTCTCGAGGTGGCGGCGCGTCAGGTTGCCGTCGAAGTCCGCGCCCAGCCCGTAGATCACCGTCGGGTCGGTCTGCAGTCGCATGCCGATGCGCAGCCGGTTGGCGAACACGCCGGCGACCTGACCGCGGTCAGCCTCGGCGCCGGTCTCCTTCTCGACGATCGACGCCAGGATCAGCGCCTCGTCGGGCGTCTTGAGCGGCAGGTCCTCGGCACGCTCGGCCCAGGCCGCGTCGAGCCGGCGCTGCATCGCGGCGTGCGCACGGCGCAGCACCGTCAGGTCGCTGACGCCGCGGCTGTAGCGGTAGGTGTCGGGGAAGAACCAGCCCTCGGCGGGCCGCCCGTGCGAACCGAGCGCGGCCATCACCTGCGCGTCGGTCATGCCGGTCATCGTCGGACGAAGATGAGGCGCCGCGGCCAGCGCTTCGCGGAACTGGCGGAAGGTCCAACCCTCGATCAGCCGCACCTCCTCGAGCACCTCGTCGCCGCGCACCATCTTGGCCAGCAGCGTGCGCGGCGTCACACCGGTGTGCACCTCGTAGCTGCCGGCACGGATGCGCCGCGCGTCACCCGACCAGCGAAACCACTCGTACAGCCAACGCGCAGGCACGGCCACGCCGGCGTCGACCCAGGCCTGCGCCACCGCGCGAGGCGGCGTGCCCGGCTCGACCGACACCTCGACCACCGGCCGCGACAGCGGCAGCGGCCGGTCGAGCCACCAAGACACCGCCGACGCAGCGGCCGCGGCGACGAGCAGCAGCGCGGCCAGCACGACCCACGGCCATCGCCGGCTCATTGGCTTGTCGACCCGTCACCTTCGCACGGCATGCGGCTGATGATAATCGCCGCCATGACCCTCACCGACCCGACCACCATCGACGGCGCGGCGCCCCTGGCGCACTGGGGCCTGCTGCGCGCCGACGGCGCAGAAGCCGCGCGCTTCCTTCATGGCCAGCTGACGCAGGACATCGAACACCTCGAGGCCGGCAGCGCGCGGCTGGCGGGCTACTGCTCGGCGAAGGGCCGACTGCTGGCCAGCTTCGTCGTCTGGCGCCCACATCCCGAGACCGTGTTCCTGGCTTGCAGCGCCGACGTGCTGCCCGCGGCACTCAAGCGGCTGTCGATGTTCGTGCTGCGCGCCAAGTGCAAGCTCACCGACGCCAGCCGCGACTGGCGGCTGCTCGGGGTGGCGGGCCGCACGGCCGCCGCCGCCCTCGGCGACGCGCTGCCCCGCGCGCCGTGGCAGCGCACTGCCCTCGGCGAAGGCAGCGTGATCCGGCTGCCCGACGCGGCCGGGGTGCCGCGCGCGCTGTGGGTGCAGGCGGCAGCGCAGCCGGTGCCTGCGCTGCCCGCACTGCCGCTGGCACAGTGGCAATGGCTCGAGGTCGCCAGCGGCGTCGTGCAGATCGTCGGCGCGACCGTCGAGCAGTTCGTGCCGCAGATGGTCAACCTCGAACTGGTCGGCGGCGTGAACTTCCAGAAGGGCTGTTACCCCGGCCAGGAGGTGGTGGCGCGAAGCCAGTACCGCGGCACGCTCAAGCGCCGCACGTTCCTGTACCGCAGCGAGCGGCCGGCGCAGGCCGGCCAGGAGGTCTACGCCGCCGACGACGCGTCGCAGCCGGCGGGCATGGTGGCCAACGCGGCGTCGGTCGACGGGCTCGGTCAACTGGCACTGGTGGAGGTGCGGCTTGCCGCGCTCGACCAGCCGCTGCAGCTCGGCGCGCCGGGTGGACCGGCGCTGCAACCTGTCGCGATGCCCTACCCCGTCGTCGACGCGGCCTGAGCCGCAGCGATGGACACATTCGAGGGCGTCGACGGTCGTCGCCTGTACGTCTACTACCGCGTCGCCGCCGATGCGCTGCCGGCCACCGTGGCCGCGGTGCGCCGGATGCAGGAACGGCTCGGCGACGCGCATCCCGGCTTGCAGTGCGGTTTGTGGCGCCGCCCGCCGGTCGCCGGCGCGCCGGTGACGCTGATGGAGGCCTACGCCGCGCCGGCAGGAGTCGACGACCACCTGGTGTCGCGCATCGAGGACGCGGCGCAGGCGCTGCCGGCCGGCCGCCTCGGCGATCGCCACGTCGAGCTGTTCGAGCCCTGCGACTGACGCCGACCCGCTGCGTGCACGCACCGCCCCATCGCCGAAAGCGCTTCGCGGAAGTTCACCCCATCGCGACGATCGCGCGCGCCATCTGGACGTGCGCGATGCCGGCCTCTTCGAACGGCTGGCCGCGCACGACGAACCCCTGGCGCGCGTAGAACCCCTCGGCGCTGCGCTGCGCGTGCAGCAGCACTTCGCGCTCGCCACGGGCGCGCGCCACGCCGGTCAGCGCACCGAGCAGCGCCGCGCCGATGCCCGAGCCCCGCATGTCGTGGCGCACCGCCATGCGGCCGACCTTCGCCACACCGGGGGCGTGCTCGAGCAGCCGTCCGGTGCCCAGCGCCATGGCGAAGCGGTTGTACGCCACGGCGTGCACCGCATTGGCGTCGGCCGCGTCCCACTCGAGCTCGGCCGGGATCTTCTGCTCGTGCACGAACACCGCAGTGCGCAGCGACCGCGCCTCGCGGCCGAGTTCGTCCCAGGTGCCGATGCGCACGTCGAGCATGGGTTCGCCGCGCTCGAAGGCGTCGAGCGCGGCGCGCAGCTGCGCCGGCACCGGCTGCGAGGTCTGCGTGCGCGGGTCGGCGAACACGTAGACGAGTTCGCCGCCGACCAGCAGTTCGTCACCGCGGAACACGCCGCCTTCGAACACCATCGACGAGTTGCCGATGCGCGCGCAGCGCATGCCGACGTCGAGGCGGTCCTCGTAGTGGGCCGACGCGTGGTACTCCAGCGCGGCCTTGCGCACGTACAGGTCACCCTGCAGCAGCTCCATCGTCTCGTGGTACGGCATCGCCATCGCGCGCCAGTAGCCGGCCACCGCGGTGTCCAGGTACATCAGGTAGTGGCCGTTGAAGACGATCTTCTGCATGTCGACTTCGGCCCAGCGCACGCGCAGGCGGTCGAAGTGGCGAAAGTCCTGGCGCTTGTTCATGCGTCGATTCTCCACGCGCGCCGCAGGGCGTCGGCGGCGGCCTGCTGGGCCTGGCCGGCCTCCTTCAGCACGCGCCCCATCTTGATGAAGTCGTGGGTCAGCCCGCGATACAGCTCGAGCGCCACCGGCACCCCGGCGGCGCGCAGCCGGTCGGCGTAGGCCAGGCCCTCATCGACCAGCGGGTCGCACTCGGCGAGGATCACGCACGCCGGTGCGACGCCGTCCAGGTCGTCGGCCAGCAGCGGCGCGAAGCGCCAGTCGTGGCGCTGGTGCGGTGCCGCGTAGTGGTCGAAGAACCAGGCGATGCTCGCCGCGTCGAGCAAGAAGCCGTTGGCGAACAGCTTGTGCGACGGCGTGTCGGCGGCCGCGCCGGTGCCCGGGGTGATCAGCAGCTGCAGCGCCAACGGCACCGCGTGGTCGCGCGCCAGGATCGACGCCACCGCGGCGAGCGTGCCTCCGGCACTGTCGCCCCCGACCGCGATGCGCGTCGCATCCAGCCCGAAGGCACCCGCACGCGCGCGCAGCCACTGCAGCGCGGCCCAGGTGTCGTCGACCGCGGTCGGGAAAAGGTGCTCGGGCGCGAGCCGGTAGTCGAGCGACAGCACCGCGCCTGCGCTGCGCGCGGCGAGCTCGCGGCACAGCCCGTCGTGGGTGCCGATGCCGCCGATCACGAACCCACCGCCATGCAGGTACAGCAGCACCGGCAGCGCGGTGTCGGCCGCCGGTGCGTACAGGCGTGCGTCGAGCGCACCGCCATCGGCCGACGGCACCTGCAGGTCCTCGACGCGCGGCAGCGCGCGGTGCGGCGGCTCGAGCACCTCGGCGGCGGCGGCGTACAGGCGGCGCGCGTCGGCCACGCTCATCGCGTGCCACGGCGGGCGGCGCGCGCGGTGGATGCGCTCGAGCAGCCCGGCCATCGCGGGAGTCAACAGGGAATGCGGCACGGTGTCAGGTCGGCGATGCGGGCGCTGGGCGCGCTGAAGCATACTCACTGTGGCCGCCACTCCCCTCGAGCACCTGCAGCGATGGCGACGATCCTCTACCTCACCCAGGTCCACCTCGACTTTGGCACCGTGCAGTTGCTGCCCGACGAGTGCCGGCGCGTGGGCATGCGCAAGCCGCTGGTCGTCACCGACGCCGGCGTGCGCGCCGCCGGCGTGCTCGACCTGGCACTGCAGCCGATGGCCGGCGTGGCGCACGTGGTGTTCGACGGCACGCCGTCGAACCCGACCGAAGCCGCGGTGCGCGCGGCGGTGTCGGCCTACCGCGCGAACGGCTGCGACGGACTGGTGGCCGTCGGCGGTGGCTCGAGCATCGACCTGGCCAAGGGGGTGGCGATCGCCGCCACGCACGACGGGCCGCTGGTGACCTACGCGACCATCGAGGGCGGCAGCGCGCGCATCACCGATCGCGTCGCGCCGCTGATTGCGGTGCCGACCACCGCCGGCACCGGCAGCGAGGTCGCGCGCGGCGCGATCGTCATCGTCGACGACGGGCGCAAGCTGGGCTTCCACAGCTGGCATCTGGTGCCCAAGACGGCGATCCTCGACCCGGCGCTGACGCTGGGGCTGCCGCCGACGCTGACCGCCGCGACCGGCATGGACGCGATCGCGCACTGCATGGAGACCTTCATGGCGCCGGCCGTGAACCCGCCGGCCGACGGCATCGCGCTCGACGGGCTCGAGCGCGGCTGGGCGCACATCGAGCGCGCGACGCGCGACGGCGCCGACCGCGACGCCCGCTGGAACATGATGAGTGCGAGCATGCAGGGCGCGATGGCGTTCCAGAAGGGGCTGGGCTGCGTGCACTCGCTGTCGCACAGCCTGGGCGGCGTCAACCCGCGGCTGCACCACGGCACGCTCAACGCGATGTTCCTGCCCGCGGTGGTGCGCTTCAACGCGCCGGCCGAGTCGATCCGCCGCGAGCGCCGGCTGCAGCGCATGGCGCACGCGATGGGCCTGGGGGGCTGCGACGCCGACGGCACCGAGGTCGCGCAGGCGATCCGCGCGATGAACGCCAGGCTCGGGCTGCCGCCGGGGCTGGCGGCGATGGGCGTCACGCGCGACCTGTTCGAGCGCATCATCGACGGCGCGATGGCCGACCACTGTCACAAGACCAACCCGCGGCTGGCCACGCGCGAAGACTACCGCGCGATGCTAGAGGCGTCGATGTAGCCGCCGCGGCGCGGCGCGATCAGAACCGCATCAGCACGTTGAATCCGAGCGCCCAGGTGCGCTCGCGCGGCGACTGCAGGTTCTCGCGCGGCCAGAAGTGGCCGACGATGAACTCGCCGAGCAGCCAGTCGCTGTACACCGGCTGCAGCCACTTGGCGCGCACGCCGTAGTCGTCGACGTCGATGTCGTGCCCGGTCTCGCCGTTGACCAGCGCCTCGAGCGACAGCAGGCGGTCGACGCCGAAGCTGCGGTACAGCCCCAGGCTGCTCGACCACGCCAGCCCGTCGGTCTTCTCGGCCACGGTGCCCGAGGTCAGCCAGCGCATCTCCATCACGCGCGAGAACGCGTGCTCCACCGACAGCGTGGTCGTCGCCCCGAAGCCGTCGATCAGCGTCCAGTACAGCGTCTCGCGGAACACGATGCGGTCGCGTTCGCCGAGCGCCCAGCCCTTCGAGTAGCGTGCCTGCGTGTACAGCCGGTAGCCGCGGCGCACCCCGGCGCGAAACTCGATGTCGTCACCCACCGGCAGCCCGACGCCGGCGAAGAAGGACTGGTCGCCGTCACGCAACTCGCGCAGCAACTGGTCCTGGCCCGACAGCGCGTCGGGCTTGTCGGTGACGACCTCGCGCTCGTTGTCGCGCCCGATGTACACGTAGGCGCGCTCGCGCAGGTTCGGCAGCTCGAATCGCGCGTTGAAGCGCAGCGCGAGCCCGAACCCGTCGTCGCGCCGCCACGAGTTGCGCAGTTCGAGCCGTCCTCGCGTGACCTTGCCGCCCTCCTCGAACGGCTTCTCGCCGAACCAGCTGTCGACGCCGCGCGCCAGCCACTCGCTGGCCGCGCGCACCGACGCCCGCGTCGACTCGAGCACGCCGGCCGGCGACTCGTCGGCCTCGTCGGCCTCGGCGGCAGCGACAGGCACCGCCAGGCACAGCAGGCCCAGCGCGACGACGGAAACAACAGGAGTGCGCGGTGGCATCGGGGATCGGGTCGATCGCGGTGCAGACCGGCTCGGACGCCGACCCGCGCACGCAGTATGCCGGCAATCGGTGCCACACCGGCGCGCGCGCGGCGTGCAACCGGATGCAAGAAAGCCCGATGGCTTGTGACCATCGGGCCCGGGGCGGTGCGCCGATCGGCGCACCGTGTCCGTCGGAACGCGGTTCAGCCGTGCTTCTTGTCGAAGAACTGCTCGTCCTCGGTCGAGCCCTTCAGCGCGGCGGTCGACGCCTCGCGCTCGATCGTCGTCGTCACCGCGTCGAAGTAACCGGTGCCGACCTCGCGCTGGTGCTTCACCGCGGTGAACCCGCGCTCGGCGGCGGAGAACTCCTTCTCCTGCAGCTCGACGAAGGCGCTCATGTTGTTGCGCGCGTAGCCGTAGGCCAGGTCGAACATCGAGTAGTTCAGGCTGTGGAAGCCGGCCAGCGTGATGAACTGGAACTTGTAGCCCATCGCGCCGAGCTCGCGCTGGAACTTGGCGATCGTCGCGTCGTCGAGGTTCTTCTTCCAGTTGA
>CAZUBF010000084.1:0-15716 GCA_964618555.1 uncultured Azohydromonas sp. | reverse complement strand
GAACTCGATGCCCTGGCCGATGCGGTTGGGCCCGCCGCCGAGCACCATGATCTTGCGCCGCGACGACGGTTGCGCCTCGCACTCCTCGTCGTAGGTCGAGTACATGTACGCGGTCGGCGTCGCGAACTCGGCGGCGCAGGTGTCGACGCGCTTGTACACCGGGCGCACGCCCAGCGCGTGGCGCAGCGCGCGCACCGCGTGCTGGTCGGTGCCGAGCAGCTTCGCCAGCCGCTTGTCGGCAAAGCCCTTGGCCTTGAGCCAGCGCATCTCGGCCGCGGTCAGGCTGTCGAGCGTGCGCGCGGCGACCAGGCGCTCGGTGGCCACCAGGTCCTCGATCTGCGCCAGGAACCAGGCGTCGATCGCGGTCTCGTCGTGGATCTCGTCGAGGCTCATGCCGACGCGCACCGCATCGGCGACGTACAGGATGCGTTCGGGCCCGGCCTCGCCGATCTCCTCGACGATCTCCTCGCGGTCGCTGCTGCGCTCGTCGAGGCCGCTGATGCCGGTCTCCAGCCCGCGCAGCGCCTTCTGCAGGCTCTCCTGGAAGGTGCGGCCGATGGCCATCACCTCGCCCACGGACTTCATCTGGGTCGTCAGGTGCGCGTCGGCAGCGGGGAACTTCTCGAACGCGAAGCGCGGGATCTTGGTGACGACGTAGTCGATGCTCGGCTCGAAACTCGCCGGCGTGGCGCCGCCGGTGATGTCGTTGGCGAGTTCGTCGAGCGTGTAGCCCACGGCCAGCTTGGCCGCGATCTTGGCGATCGGGAACCCCGTGGCCTTCGACGCCAGCGCCGAGCTGCGGCTCACGCGCGGGTTCATCTCGATGACGATCATGCGGCCCGTCTTCGGGTCGATCGCGAACTGCACGTTCGAGCCGCCGGTGTCGACGCCGATCTCGCGCAGGATCGCGATGCTGGCGTTGCGCATCAGCTGGTATTCCTTGTCGGTCAGCGTCTGCGCCGGCGCCACGGTGATCGAGTCGCCGGTGTGGATGCCCATCGGGTCGAGGTTCTCGATCGAGCACACGATGATGCAGTTGTCCGCGCGGTCGCGGACGACCTCCATCTCGTACTCCTTCCAGCCGATCAGCGACTCCTCGATCAGCAGCTCGTTGGTCGGCGACAGGTCGAGCCCGCGCTTGCAGATCTCCTCGAACTCCTGCGGGTTGTACGCGATGCCGCCGCCGGTGCCGCCGAGCGTGAAGCTGGGCCGGATGACGACCGGAAAGCCCGTGCCGCCGGTCTGCGCGGCGATGCGCTCGCGCACCGACTGCGCCTCCTCCCAACTGTGCGCGATGCCACTCTTGGCCGAGCCCAGCCCGATCGAGGTCATCGCGTCCTTGAACTTCAGGCGGTCCTCGGCCTTCTCGATCGCGTGCTCGTTCGCGCCGATCATCTCGACGCCGTGCTTCTCGAGCACGCCGTGGCGATGCAGGTCGAGCGCACAGTTGAGCGCCGTCTGCCCGCCCATCGTCGGCAGCACCGCGTCGGGCCGTTCCTTGGCGATGATGCGCTCGAGCACCTGCCAGTTGATCGGCTCGATGTAGGTCGCGTCGGCCATGCCCGGGTCGGTCATGATCGTCGCGGGGTTGCTGTTGACGAGCACGACACGGTACCCCTCCTCGCGCAGCGCCTTGCACGCCTGCGCGCCGGAGTAGTCGAACTCGCAGGCCTGGCCGATGACGATCGGGCCGGCACCGATGATCAGGATGGTCTTCAGGTCGGTGCGCTTGGGCATCTCAGTGTTTCTCCATCAACGCCACGAAGCGGTCGAACAGGTAGGCGATGTCGTGCGGGCCGGGGCTGGCCTCGGGGTGTCCCTGAAAGCAGAACGCCGGGCGGTCGGTGCGCGCCAGCCCCTGCAGCGTGCCGTCGAACAGGCTGACGTGGGTGACACGCAGATGCGGCGGCAACGAGCCTCGATCGACGGCGAAGCCGTGGTTCTGGCTGGTGATGCTCACCCGGCCCGAGTCGAGGTCCTTCACCGGGTGGTTCGCGCCGTGGTGGCCGAACTTCATCTTGAAGGTCTTCGCGCCCGAGGCCAGCGCCATGATCTGGTGCCCCAGGCAGATGCCGAAGGTCGGGATGCCGGTGTCGACCAGCGCGCGCACCGCGTCGACCGCGTAGCCGCACGCCTCGGGGTCGCCCGGCCCGTTGCTCAGGAAGATGCCGTCGGGCTCGAGTGCCAATGCCTGCGCTGCCGGCGTGTGCGCCGGCACCACGGTGACGCGGCAGCCGCGGCTGGCGAGCATGCGCAGGATGTTGAACTTGACGCCGAAGTCGTAGGCGACGACGTGGAACCGCGGCGCGTCGAGCGCGCCGTAGCCGCTGCCGAGCCGCCACTCGGTCTGCCCCCAGGCGTAGGGCTCGCGCACCGAGACCACGCTCGCGAGGTCGAGCCCGGCCATGCTCGGCACGCCGCGCGCCGCGGCGACCGCCTCCTCGAAATGACCGGGAGTCAACGCGGCGCCCGCCGGCAGCGCGACGATGCAGCCGTTCTGCGCCCCACCGGTGCGCAGGATGCGAGTCAGCCGGCGCGTGTCGATGCCGGCCACTGCCACGGTGCCCTCGCGCTTCAGGAAGGCGTCGAGCGCGTCGGACTGGCGGAAGCTCGACGCACGCAGCGGCAGATCCTTGACGATCAGGCCGGCAGCGTGCACCCGGGTCGCCTCGACGTCCTCCTCGTTGACGCCGGTGTTGCCGATGTGCGGATACGTCAGCGTGACGATCTGCCGGCAGTAGCTCGGGTCGGTGAGGATTTCCTGGTAGCCGGTCAGCGCGGTGTTGAACACCACCTCGCCGACCGTGGCGCCTTCGGCGCCGATCGAGGCACCCTGGAACACCGAGCCGTCTGCGAGGGCGAGCAATGCGGGGGGCAGGACGGGCAGCAAGGCGGGACTCCGTGGTGGGCGGGCGCCCGCCGCGCCGTCGGCGGCCGCGCAGCAGCCCGCGCGGATCGCCCGCGCGGGTCGGGGGTCAGGCCGGGGGTGGTTGCTGCGAACGCGGCGCGCGTCCAGGGGCGGGCAAACCCGCAGATTATAGCGGCCGGGCCGCGGGCATCAGCCGAGTGCAGCGATGCCGGCGCGCGCGATCTGCGCGTCCTCGCTGGACTTGACGCCGCTGACGCCGACCGCGCCGACGCAATCGCCGCCGACGACGATCGGCACGCCGCCTTCGAGCATGGCCTCGAGCCCGGGCGCGCTGAGGAACGAGTGGCGACCCTGGTTGATCATCTCCTCGTACGACCTGCTCTCGCGCCGCCCCAGCGCGGCGGTGCGCGCCTTGGCCGGCGCGATCTGCGCCGAGATCGGCGCTGCGCCGTCCAGGCGCTGCAGCCACAGCAGGTGGCCGCCGTCGTCGGCGATCGCGATCGTCACCGCCCAGCCATGGCGCGTCGCCTCGGCCTCGGCGGCTGCCGCGACGCGGCGCACGTCGTCGAGCGTCAGGCAGGACTTTTGCTTCATCGCATTTACCTCGTGTGTCGGTTCGTCTGCGCCACTGTAGTGCAGCCGCCAGCGATGCCGGCCCGCGCGACATCACCGATGCCCGAGCGATCCGCTCGGGAACCTAGAATGCGTTTCCGGGTCAGAGCCCGCTATCGTCCACCCCCTGAGTCCCGGAGGTCCAATGAACGAAAGAGTCCAGCCCGTCTTCACCGGATACGCCCAGTCGGGCGCACTGGCCGAGCAGCGCAACCGCGTGCTGCGCAACACCTACTGGCTGCTGGCGCTGTCGATGGTGCCCACCGTGCTGGGGGCGTGGATCGGCGTGACCACCGGCATCGTCGCCGCGATGGGCGTGGGCATGAGCGCCATCGTCTTCCTCGGCGGCGCGTTCGGCTTCATGTTCGCGATCGAGAAGTTCAAGAACTCGTCGACCGGCGTGCTGCTGCTGCTGGGCTTCACGTTCTTCATGGGCCTGATGCTGTCGCGCCTCGTCGGCATGGTGCTCGGCCTGAGCAACGGCGCATCGCTGATCATGTACGCCTTCGGCGGCACCGCGGCGATCTTCTTCGGCATGGGCACGCTCGCGAGCACGATCAAGCGCGACCTGTCGAACATGGGCAAGTTCCTGTTCGTCGGCGCGATCCTGCTGCTGGTGGCCGGCATCGCGAACATCTTCTTCCAGTCCGGCGCGCTGATGATCACGCTGGCGGTGCTGGCGATCGGGATCTTCTCGGCGTTCATGCTGTACGACCTCAAGCGCATCATCGACGGCGGCGAGACGAACTACGTCACGGCGACGCTGGGGCTGTACCTGAGCCTGTACAACGTGTTCCAGAGCCTGCTGATGCTGCTCGGCATCTTCGGCGGCGACCGGGAATAAGGGCGCTTCGCGCACTGGCAACGGGGCCTCGCGGCCCCGTTGTCGTTCTCGGGATCGGTCGGATGCGCGCCGCCGCGAGGCACGACGCTACGCCGAAGCCTCGAGGTCGAAGACCGCGAGGCTCTCGACGTGCGCCGTGTGCGGGAACATGTTGACGGCGGCTGCGGCGCTGCAGCGCCAGCCGCCCTGGTGCACCAGCAGCCCCGCATCGCGCGCCAGTGTGGACGGGTTGCAGCTGACGTAGACGATGCGTCGCGGCGGAGTCCAGCCGACGGGCGCATCGCGCTGCAGATCGACCAGCGACTTGACCAGCGCGAACGCGCCCTCGCGCGGCGGGTCGACGAGCCAGCGCGCCGCGGCACCGAGCTCGGCGAGCGCGACGGCATCGATCTCGAACAGGTTGCGCGCCTCGAAGCGCGTGCGCGGCGCCAGGCCGTTGCGCGCCGCGTTGTCGCGCGCGCGCTGCACCAGCGTTGCGCTGCCCTCGACGCCCAGCACCTCGCCACCCAGCCGCGCCAGCGGCAGCGCGAAGTTGCCCAGCCCGCAGAACCAGTCGATCACCCGCTCGCCGGGCCGCACGTCGAGCAAGCCCAGCGCACGCACGACCAGCACGCGGTTGACCGCGTGGTTCACCTGCGTGAAGTCGGTCGGTCGAAACGGCATCACGACGCCGAACTCGGGCAGGGCGTAGGCCAGTTCGGGCCCGTCGTCGTCGAGCCGGTGCACCGTCTCGGGGCCCTTGGGCTGCAGCCACCATTGCACGCCGTGCTCGCGCGCGAAGGCGCGCAACCGTGCGAGGTCGCCCGCGCCCAGCGGCTCGAGGTGACGCAACACCAGCGCGACCACCACGCCATCGGCGGCGTCGCCGACCGCGACCTCGATCTGCGGCACGCGGTCGCGTGCATCCATCGTCGCCACCAGCGCGCGCAGCGCCGGCAGCAGCGCGCTGACCGCGCCCGGCAGCACCTCGCAGCGGGACATGTCGGCGACGTAGCTCGACTTGCGCTCGTGGAAGCCGACCAGCACCCCCCCCTTCTTCGGCACGTGGCGCACCGACAGTCGCGCACGACGCCGGTAGCCCCAGGCGGGCCCCTCGATCGGGCGCAGCACACGCTCGGCGCGCACCTTGCCCAGGTGCCACAGCTGGTCCTCGAGCACGCGCTGCTTGACCGCGACCTGCGCGGCAGGGTGCAAGTGCTGCATCTTGCAGCCGCCGCAGGCGCCGGCGTGCAGCCCGAAGTGCGGGCACGCGGGGCGCACGCGCTGCGCGCTCTCGCGTTGCAGCGCCGACATCACCGCCTGTTCCCACTGCGCCTTGCGCCGCGTCACGCGCACCTGCACGCGCTCGCCGGGCAGCGCGCCCTCGATGAACACCACCTTGCCCTGCTCGTCGTGCGCCACGCCCTGCGCGTCGAGGTCGAGCGACTCGACCTGCAGCCACTCGTCGTCTGCCGTCATGCGCGGCGATTATCCCGGCCTCCAGGCCGGTGATTCAGAACACGGAGTCGCGGTCGACGCCGTGGCGCGCCATGCCTCGGCGCAGCTTCAGCAGCGCCTCCTGCTGGATCTGGCGCACGCGCTCGCGCGTCAGCCCGAGGCGCTCGGCCAGCACCTCGAGCGTCTCGGGCTCGCGTTCGGCCAGCCCGAAACGCCCCGCGACCACCTCGCGCTCGCGCTCGTTGAGCTGCGCCAGCCCGGAGCCGATCAACTGCGCCAGTTCGTGGTGCAGCATCGCTCCGGCGGGGTCGTCGGCCTGATCGTCGACGACCTGGTCGAGCATCGACTCGACGCCGTCGCGATCCAGCGGCGCGTCGAGCGACGCCGGGTGCTCGGCATAGCTCAGCAGTTCGGCCACCTCGGCCGGCGTGCGCTCGGTGGCCGCGGCGATCTCCTCGACGCTGATCGCGCGGTCGCCGGCCGCGGGGTCGCGACCGTCGCGCGCCTCGAGCGCGCGGCGTGCCTTGAGCACGTGGTTGAGCTCGCGCACCACGTGCACCGGCAGGCGCACCAGCCGCGCCTGCTGCATGATCGCGCGCTCGATGCTCTGGCGGATCCACCACGACGCGTAGGTCGAGAAGCGGAAGCCGCGCTCGGGCTCGAACTTGGCGATCGAGTGCATCAGCCCGAGGTTGCCCTCCTCGATCAGGTCGCCCAGCGGCAGTCCTCGGCCGAGGTAGTTCTTCGCGATGCTGACGACCAACCGCAGGTTGTGCTCGATCATCGCCTGGCGGGCGTCGAAGTCGCCGGCGCGCGCGCGCACCGCGGTGTCGTACTCCTGCTGCGCGGTGAGCAGCGGCGCACGCCGGATGACGCGAAGGTAGGCCTGCAACGCATCGGCGGCGTCACCGGCATCGGCGAGCAGCGCCGCGGGGTCGGCCGTGGCGCCCGCTGCGGCTTCGGCGAGCGCGTCGCCGTCGACCGGCGCAGTGGGTGGCTCGTCGCGCCCGTTGCCGCCCCGCTCGTGTGACATCCGGGTGCGGGGCATGGCGGGGCAGGCGTGACTGGGTGCCGCTGCCTAACGCGGCGGCAGCAGCTTGGACGGATCGATCGGCCGACCCTGGCGACGGATCTCGAAGTGCAGTTGCACCCGCTCGGCGTCGGTCGACCCCATCTCGGCGATCTTCTGCCCGCGGCGCACGACCTGGTCCTCCTTGACGAGCAACGACTGGTTGTGGGCGTACGCGCTGAGGTAGGTGTTGTTGTGCTTGACGATCACCAGGTTGCCGTAGCCGCGCAGACCGGCGCCGGAATACACCACGCGGCCGTCGGCGGCGGCGAGCACGGGGTCGCCAGCCTTGCCGAGGATCGACAGTCCCTTGTTGCGGGCGTCGTCGAAGGGCGATGCGACCGGACCAGCGGCCGGCCAGGTCCAGGCGATGTCCTCGTCGGGGTCGCGCGACGCGGGCGGCGCAGTCGTCGTCGGCGCCGTGGCCACGACCGCCGGCGCCGCGGTGCCCGACCCCACCGGCTGTGTCACCGCGCCGGCGCTCGCGGGCGCGCCACCCTGCGTGGTGGCGTTCGGCGGCGCGGCCGATGCAGGCGGGGCCGAGGCGGCCGGCGCCGGGGCGGCGGCTTGCGCACGCGCCGCTGCGGGCGCGTCGGTCGGCGCCGTGACACGCAGCACCTGCCCGACCTCGATCACGTTCGGGTTCTCGAGGTTGTTCCAGCGCGCGATGTCGCGCCAGTTCTGGCCCGTCTCGAGGCCGATGCGGATCATCGTGTCGCCCGGCTTGACGGTGTAGTAGCCCGGCTTGCCCGCGTGCTCGGCGCCAGGCAGCGGCGCCGCCTGTCCCGGCGACACCGCGAGCGCTTCGGCCGCGCCGCTGGACACCGGCGCGGCAGGCGCGCGCGCAGTCGGTGCGCGGGCCTCGACCGGTGCCTGGCGATGCGGCGAGGCGCAGCCCCCGACGAACATCGCCAGCGCGATGGCGACCGGGGCCCAGCCTCTGCGTGAAGTCTGCGTCATGCCCTGCAATCTGCCTTCGTCAGAAGACGCCGGATTGTAGGGGGACGAACTGCACCGCCTCGTGCGTCTGCCGACGCAGCCCGCGCTCGTCGCGGTCGACGACCACCAGCACCTGGCCACCGCCGATGGCGCGCAGCGGCGCCACCAGGCGCCCACCCACCGCGAGCTGGTCGAGCCAGGCGTCTGGCAGCGCCTCGCCGCCTGCGGCGGCGATGATCGTGTCGTACGGCGCGTTCGGTGGGTGGCCCATGCGGCCGTCGCCATAGACCAGGCGCACGTTGTCGCGCGGCTGCGAGGCCAGCAGCTCGCGCGACTTGTCGTGCAGCGCGCGCAGCCGCTCGATCGACACCACCTGGCGCGACAGTCGCGCCAACAGCGCCGCCTGGTAGCCGCAGCCGGTGCCGATCTCGAGCACGCGCCCCAGCGACCGACCGGCGGCTGCGTTGCGGCCGTCGAACAGCAGCTCGAGCATGCGTGCGACGACCGACGGCTTCGAGATCGTCTGCGCGTGGCCGATCGGCAGCGCGGTGTCCTCGTAGGCCTGCGGCACCAGCGCCGTGTCGACGAAGTGGTGACGCGGCACCGCGGCCAACGCCGCGAGCACCGCCTCGTGGCGCACGCCGCCGGCGCGCAGGCGCTGCACCATGCGCTGGCGCACCCCGCTGGAGTCGAGCCCGACGCCGGCGGGTGCATCGGCGGCCGTGCGCGCCGCCGGCGCGGCGGTGCGCCGCGTCGCCGACGCCGGCGAGGGGGAGATCCGGTCGAGCGACAGCGGAAATCGCGGCGTGCGGCCGCTCACCGCCGGCCCTCGACGACGTCGCGCCAGTGCGGCAGCGCCTCGTGGTCGGTCAGGTCGACCTGCAGCGGGGTCACCGAGACGAGGCCGGCAGCGACGGCGTGGAAGTCGGTGCCCTCGCCGCCTTCGCGCGCGTCGCCGGCCGGGCCGATCCAGTAGATCGTCTCGCCGCGCGGGTTGACCTGGCGGATCACCGGCTCGCTCGCGTGGCGGCGCCCCAGCCGCGTCACCCGGCGCGGCAGCCGGTCGGCGTCGGCGCGGTTCGGGATGTTCACGTTGAGCAGCCACGGCCCCGGCGCCGGCGGCGCGGCCAGCACCTGCTCGACCACCTGGCGCGCCACGCGCGCCGCGGCGTCGAGGTGCGCCCAGCCCTTTTGCACCTGCGAGAACGCGATCGCCGGGATGCCGAACAGGTAGCCCTCCATCGCCGCGGCAACGGTGCCCGAGTACAGCGTGTCGTCGCCCATGTTGGCGCCGTTGTTGATGCCCGACAGCACCAGGTCGGGGCGCTGCGGCAGCAGCCCGGTGAGCGCCACGTGCACGCAGTCCGACGGCGTGCCGCTGACCACCTGCGCGCCGTTGCCGGCGCGGAACACGGTCAGTGGGCGATTCAGCGTCAGCGCGTTCGACGTGCCGCTCGCGTTCTGCTCGGGGGCGATGACGTCGACCTCGCCGAGGCCTTGCATCGCCTCGACGAGGGCGGCCAGTCCGGGGGCGAGGTAACCGTCGTCGTTGGCGATGAGGATGCGCATGCGCGGCGATTGTAGGAGCCGTCGCCGAAGTGACGGCCGCCGCACCGCGGCTGCCTATCATCGCGGCTTCGACGACGACACCGGGAGACCGACGATGCAAGGCTGGCTGTGCGAGACGCTCGACGGAGTCGACGCGCTGCAGTGGCGCGAGATGCCCACGCCGCAGCCGCAGGCGGGCCAGGTGCGCGTGGCCATCCACGCCGCCAGCCTGAATTTCCCCGACCTGCTGATCGTCGAGGGCAAGTACCAGATGCGCCCGCCGTTGCCGTTCGTGCCCGGCAGCGAGTTCTCGGGTCGCGTCGACGCGGTGGGCCCGGGCGTCGAAACGCCGCGCGTCGGCGACGCGGTGGCGGTGATCGGCAGCCACGGCGGCTTTGCGACGCATGCGCTGGTCGACGCGCCGCGCGTGATCCCGCTGCCGCCGGGGTTCGCGCTCGACGACGCCGCGGCCTTCGCGTTCACCTACGGCACCGCTCACCACGCGCTGATCGATCGCGGCCAGCTGCGCGCCGGCGAGACGGTGCTGGTGCTCGGCGCGGCCGGCGGCGTCGGCACCGCCGCGGTGCAGGTCGCCAAGGCCGCGGGCGCGCGCGTCATCGCCGCCGCGTCGAACGACGACAAGTGCGCGCTGTGCCGCGAGATCGGTGCCGACGAAACGATCGACTACGGCCGCGAGGACCTGCGCGAGCGCCTCAAGGCGTTGACCGGATCGCGCGGCCTCGACGTCGTCTACGACCCGGTGGGCGGGGCGCTGGCCGAGCCGGCGCTGCGTGCGGTCGGATGGCGCGGGCGCTATCTGGTGATCGGCTTCGCCGGCGGCACGATCCCGGCGCTGCCGTGGAACCTGCCGCTGCTCAAGGGCAGCTCGATCGTCGGCGTGTTCTGGGGCGAGTTCGTGCGCCGCGAACCGCAGGCCTTCGCGGTGGCGATGCGCGAGCTGGCGCAGTGGCACGCGCAGGGCAAGGTCAAGCCGGTGATCGACCAGCGCCTGCCGATGAGCGCGCTGCGCGACGCCTACGCGCGCATGGCCTCGCGCCAGGTGCGCGGCAAGATGCTGCTGGTCAACCGATGAGCGCCCGCTGATCCGCCTTCGGCCCCTGCCCCCCGGGTTTCGCAGGGCCCTTTCGGTTCCCTAGGCGCACAACCCCAGCGCCCCGGCAAGGCGCTTGTGTCTCGGCGAAGCTTGGCATCGCCGTGAAGTGCCGCCGCAGCCCGGGCCGGATCCTCGGCTGGTCGCTTGAAGCCATGCGGTTCGTCTGTCGCGGCTTCCACCAACGGCGGTGGAGCCACAGCGTAAAGTCACCCACGCTCACGCCTCAACGCGCCGCACCAGCGAGGCACCGAACCCCCGGGCACCGCCAGGGTGGCCTCATCCATCGCTGCTGACGTTCAGCCAGCCCCAAGGGGCGAGCGACCTCGCCGCCGATCACCTGATCGCGCCGATCTCGTGCAGTGGCGCCTCGTGCTCGATGCGGGCCAGTCTCGGCAGCCCTTCGGCACGCGAATCACGAAACCTCGAAACGAGCGGAGCGGACCCACGCTCCGGGGCCGGGTCCGATGCGCGATGAGGTGCGGTTCTCGCGCCGAGGGCCTGGCTGACGTCGTCAGGCGTGCGCGGCGGCAGCGACGGATGGGTCGGGTCGCGTGCCTCGCGCGCCGCGCGTCACCGTCAAGCCGAGCGTCGCGGCGAGCAGCAGCAACAGCGTCGAGGGCTCCGGCACAGGCTGCGCGGTCGGCGCGAAGCTATCCCGGTAGTTGCTCCCGGACGCCGAGCGGATCGTGTACGGCACGGACTCCCCGTTCCAGGTGACGTCGGCGATGCCGTCCCAGTAGATCGAATTGCCGGCGTCGAACAGCATCGAGGCAGAGCCGCCAGAGTCGGCGGCCTGCAAGCCGACGCCGGCCTGGGTCACGGCCGCGGTCCGCATGCCCAGTCCGAACTCCAGCCCGAACACGAAGCCGAGCCCGTAGCGGGCGCGGGCCTCGTAGCTGCCCGGGGCGACCTCGACGACATCCAGGTTCCCGCAGTACAGACCAGGAGTCGACCAGTTGCCCAGGTAGATGTTGCAGCCATCGCCGACCGTTTGAAGGCCGCTAGCCAGATAGGCGTCCCAATAGGTCGAGAAGCTGACCGTGCCGGCATTGGAGACGTTGGTTCCGCGCACATCCTCCAGGAAGGCCGCGCTGAAGGTCAGCAGCACGTCGAACCAGAGCACGCCGTTGTCTCCCGTCGGGGCGACCGTGCTGTCGATCGTCAAGGTGTCAAGGAAGGACGCGCGTGCCGTCGCGCTGGCGCCGATGCCGCCAGCGCTCTGGCCGCCTTGGATGTCCCAATTCACGCTGGCGTTGGCGACGAGCTTGCCGAAGCCATAGCCGGCCTCGGCCCGGGCGTCGGCGGACCGCGTGTAGCCGGACCCCGAGTCCGACGCCGCGTCCTGGTCGAGCGGGGTGGCTAGGTCCGCCTCCACAACCACGGCCACGGCGTGCGCGGATGGCATCACGCCCGGCGCGAAGCCGGCTGCTGCAAGGACACCGGCGACGAGAACAGCACTCAGTTGACGCATGCTTCCCCCTTTGTGGTTGACCGCGGACTCGGTGACCCGCGCCGCCGGGCGCAAGCAAGAAAAGCGCCAATGCAGCGTCGATTGATGAAGTTGATTCGAATCAAGGACTTGGTGTCCGTCACGCATTCGATGAGGTCTCGCGTGTCAAGAAGTCCGACAGCGCAGGATCTCGCCGTCGGGCGTACTGTCGCGAAGGAAAACAGCCATCGCGGCCCATCCTGTGGCCTGTATCCGGGACCTCGATCGCCGGGCTTTGGTTCGCTCGCTGCTCGCAACGGTGGGGCGCACGGAGCACCATCCACGCAGGCGAGCGGGACCGCGGTCTGGCGCCGCCGCGCGCGTCCATGCGCTACAGTGCGCGGCGTCGGGGTCGCCGGCCGCGCGCCGGCCCCGTCGCCTGCGGCGCCGTATCGGCGCGCGGCGGACTCCGCGAGGGATGCACGCATGGCCGTCAAGGTGCTGATCGTCGAGGACAACCCGGTGGCGCGCAGCTTCCTGTGCCGGGTCGTGCGCGAGAGCTTCAGCGACCCGATCGCGATCGTCGAAACGGCCGACCTCGAGTCCGCGCGCCGGCAGATCGAGCTCACCGGCGGCAGCGACGGCCTGCACGGCACCGACCCGTTCAAGCTGATCCTCGTCGACCTCGAACTGCCCGACGGCAACGGCATGGAGCTGCTGTCGGCGCTGACGCAATACCCGGCGACGAAGATCGTCACCACGCTGTACTCCGACGACGACCACCTGTTCCCCGCGCTGCAGTGCGGCGCCGACGGCTATCTGCTCAAGGAAGACCGCTTCGAGGTGCTCGTCGAGGAACTGCAGAAGATCGTGCGCGGACAGCCGCCGCTGTCGCCGGCCATCGCGCGGCGGCTGCTGATGCACTTCCGGCCGTCGAACCCGGGCGACGGCGCGGCGCCGGCGCCGGGGCTGTCGAGCAGCGCAACCTCGGCCGCGCGGCCGGTCGCGATCGGGCCGGCGCCCGAGCACGAGCGCCTGACGCCCCGCGAGACCGAGGTGCTGACCTACCTCAGCAAGGGCTTCACGATCAAGGAGATCGCGAGCCTGATGGGCATCAAGTGGTTCACCGTCAACGACCACATCAAGTCCATCTACCGCAAGCTCAACGTGTCCAGCCGCGCCGAGGCGGCGGTGCTGGCAACCAAACACGGGCTGGTCTGACCGACCACCCTGCGCGGCGATGGCCGCCGACAGCCCCACGTTGACCCCCTCGCCGCGCGCCGTGCCGGCCGGCGGTGGACTCGAAGCGTCCTGGTGGCTCGGCTGGCGGCTGCGCGTGCTGCTGCTGGCGATGCTGGCGTTTGCCGTCGGCCTCGTCGTGCTCGTCAGGATGCTCGCCGTCGAGCCGCACGTGGCGGCGCACTGGCGCGCCGATGGCGCCGGACGGCTGCTCCTGCTCGACGCCCACGACCGCGCGCTGGCCGCGCGTCGCGGCCAGCCGGTGAGCGCGCTCGTCGTCGCCGGCGCGTCACCGGTGCCGCTCGACGCACTGGCGCTGCAGCACCTGCCGCGCTGGCTGCCCGACGATGCGGCCCGCGAACGCCGGCTGCGCCAGGAACGCGCCTGGCGCGCCGCGCTGGCCGGCGGCGCCGCCGTGCTGCGCTTCGCCGACGGCGGCGAGGCGAGCGTGCGCGCCGCCGCCAGAGGCCTGGGCGGCATCGGGCTCGCGTTCTGGCCACTCGCCGCGCTTGCCGCGCTGCTGTGGGCCGGCGGATGGGTCTTGCTGCTGGCGCGCCGGCAGTGGCGGCTCGCGCCCTACCTGGCGCTGGCATGGGCGCAGTCGGCGGCGTTGCTGCTGCTGGCCGTCGCGTCGGTGCCCGGACCCGGCGTCGCGCTCGGCCTGGGAGGATCGATCGGCAAGGCGCACGCCGCGCTCGACCTGATCGGCGCCGCGGCCGCGGCGCACGGCGCCGCGATGCACCCGCGGGTGCTGGCACGCGCGCCCGTGCTGGCCGCCGCCGCCTGGGCGCTGGCGCTGGCCGTGGCCGCGCTGGTCGCTGCCGGTCGGGTCGCACCGTGGGACGGCGCGCAGCCGGCGATGCTCGCGCTCGGCGTCTGCGCCGTGGCGCTGCTGGGCTTCAGCCATGCACGGCGACCGCACCCGGTGGCGCCGGTGCTGCAGCGCTTCGGCGCGATCGCCGTCGGCGCGCTGGCGCTGCTGAGCGTGGCCGCGCTGGTGCAGCCGCGGCACGGCGACACCCTCGCGCCGCTGCCGCTGGTGGGCGTCTCGGCGTGGCACGTGTTCGTCGCCGCGCTGCTGCTGGCGCTGCCGCTGCTGCCCGTCACGCGAAGGCCGCTGCGCGAGTTCGTGCTGATCGCCGGGGTGGCGGCCGTCGCGATGGCGATGCAGCTGCTGTTCGGCCCGCTGTTCGACCTCGACGCGCCGACGTCGGTGGCCGCGGCGATCGGCGCCGCGCTGGCGCTGTACGCCGGTGCGCGGCGATGGCTGGCGCGCCCGCTGGCCGGCCCGCGCGGCCCCGACCCGGTGCGCATGTTCGACCACCTGCTGCAGGCCGCGCGCACGATCGAGTCGCAGCCACGCGGCGGCGTCCAGGCGCTGCGGGCGCTGTGCGTCGCCCTGTTCGACCCCGGCGAGGTCGTCGTCTCGGCCGACGCGCCTCGTGGCGCGCGCGTGCGCGGCGGGGGGGCGACGCTGGTGGTGCCGGTGCCCGCGTGGGTGCAGGGTGGCGACGCCGGCGCGCGCGCGCTGGTGCTGAGCCACGCGCAGCGCGGCCAGCGCCTGTTCACGCGCGGCGACATCCGGCTGGCCGAGCGGGCGCTGGCGCAGCTGGCGCGTGCCGTGAGCTTCGACGACGCCGTCGAGCAGGGACGCCGCGAGGAGCGCGTGCGCCTGGCGCAGGACCTGCACGACGACATCGGCGCGCGGCTGCTGACGCTGATGTACCAGGCGCCGACGCCGCAGATGGAGGACTACCTGCGCCACACCCTGCAGGACCTGAAGACGCTGACCCGCGGTCTCGCGGCGTCGGGGCGCGGGCTCGACGACGCAGGCGCCGAGTGGAAGACCGACCTCGGCCAGCGCCTGCAGGTGGCGCACGTCGAGCTCGCCTGGTCGCTCGCGGCCGACCGCGAGGTCGAGCTCGGCGTCGTCGCCTGGTCGGCGCTGACGCGGCTGCTGCGCGAACTCGTGACCAACGTCATCGCGCACGCGCACGCGACGCGCGTCGAGGTCGAGATCGCCGTCGACGGCGCGCACCTGACGCTGCAGGTCACCGACGACGGCGACGGCGGCGACCCGCGCACCTGGGCCGCCGGGCTCGGCCTGTCGAGCGTGCGCAAGCGCGTGCGCCAGCTCGGCGGCAGCGTCGAGTGGCGCGCGGTGCAGCCGCAGGGCATCCGCTGCCGCGTCGTCGTGCCGCTGCCGGCGGCCGGTCCCGCGACGGCGCCGCGCGACGACACGCCGCGCTGACGCGCCTACGCCGCCACCGGCACGAGGAAGTCGCGGCCGATGCCGGCGCCGACGTCGTTGACGCGGTCGAGGAACTGGGTCAGGTACGCGTGCAGGCCGGTCGACAGGATCTCGTCGATGCGTGCGTACTGCAGGTCGGCCTGGAGCCGGCCGGCGCGGCGCAGCGTCTCGCCGCTGTGTTCGTTGGCGACCAGCCGCAGGTTGGTGACGACCTCGTTCATGCTCGCGGCCAGCGAGCGCGGCATGTCGGCGCGCAGGATCAGCAGCTCGGCGACCTTCTCGGGTCGGATCACGTTGCGGTAGACCTTGCGGTAGACCTCGAAGCCGGAGACCGACCGCAGGATCGCGCTCCAGTGGTAGAAGTC
>CAZUBF010000083.1:0-15752 GCA_964618555.1 uncultured Azohydromonas sp. | reverse complement strand
TGGCCTACCTGTGCGACGAGAAGATGCGCGAGGCGGCGCGCCAGCGCGGCGACGACCCCAACGAACTGCCCCACCGCTACGCGCAGTTCATCAACAAGGTCGTCGCGCGCAAGCCCGCGGGCATGACGCTGGCGATGCACCTGTGCCGAGGCAACTTCAAGAGCACCTTCGCCGCGCAAGGCAACTACGAGCCGGTGGCCGAGGCGCTGCTCGCCGAGATGAACCTCGACGCGTACTTCATGGAGTACGACGACGATCGCAGCGGCGACTTCCGCCCGCTGCGCTTCCTGCCCAAGGGCAAGATCGTCGTGCTCGGCCTGGTGACGACCAAGTTCGGTCGGCTCGAGAGCAAGGACGACCTGAAGCGCCGCATCGGCGAGGCGGCGCAGTACGCGCCGCTCGAGCAGCTCGCCCTCAGCCCGCAGTGCGGCTTCTCGAGCACGGTGCACGGCAACAACATCGCCGTCGAGGACCAGCGGGGCAAGCTGCGGCTGGTCGTCGGGACCGCGCGCGGGGTCTGGGGTTGACTACAGCCCCCCCCCCCCCCGCATCCCCGGGGGGCGCGCCCCCGTGACCGGTGGAGTGCCAACTCGGCGGCACGCGCGCAAGATGAGGGCATCGAGGTCACGACTGCGGAGTCGAGCATGCCCAGCACCGCACGAGCGCACCCGGGCCACCACGACGGCATCGACCACAGCGCGTCGGCCCCGCCGGTGGACATCCCGCGGGGCCATGTCGGCGAGTTCGTGATCCCGGGCACCGGGAGGCACGTCTGGTGGACCGGGCGCGTCGCGATCGGCCTGCGCTACGAGCCACCGCGCCGCGGCGACGCGACGCCCGAGACGTCGCGCTGGCTGCAGTCGCTGCTGCTGCGACACACCGGCGCTCGCGGCGCGCGCCACGCCTGAGGCCTTCGCGCTCGCGCCGACGTGGCCCTGCGTCGGCGGCGCGAGGGCGCCGCAGTCGCTGGTAGGCCGTGCTGGGATCGAACCAGCGACCAAGGGATTATGAGTCCCCTGCTCTAACCACTGAGCTAACGGCCCGCGGGCCGCGATCGTAGCGCCTTCACCGACGCGGCCACCGGAACCGGCGAACGCGTCGACCGCGGCCGCTCACTTGCCCGACTTGAAGCTCTGGAAGACGCGCGTCTGCACGCGGCGCGCGTCGTTGGGCAGCGTGCGCGGCACCGCGAGCTTCTTGATGTCGGCTTCCGACAGGAAGATCGTCGGGTTCTTCGCCAGCTCGGGCTTGACGAACTGCTTCGACGCCGGGTTCGGGTTGCCGTAGAAGACCTCGTTGGTCAGCGACGCGTGCACCTCGGGGCGCAGGATGTAGTTGATGAAGGCGTGCGCCGCGTCGACGTTCCTCGCGTCCTTGGGGATCGCCATCGTGTCGAGGAACATCGTCGCGCCGCGCGGCGGGATCAGCGGCTTGATCGTGAACCCGGCCTTGGCCTCGGCGGCGCGCTCGTTGGCGATGTTGAAGTCGCCCGAATAGCCGAGCGACACGCACAGCATGCCGCCGGCGAGGTCGTTGATCGGGCCGGGCGAGAAGATGCGCGTGACGTACGGGCGCGCCTTCATCAGCACCTCGCGCGCCGCGTCGTAGTCCTTCGCGTCGGTGCTGTAGCCGTCCTTGCCGGCGTAGATCATCGCCACCGGCACCACCTCGCTGGCCGAGTCGAGCACGTGGATGCCGCAGCTCTTGAGCTTGCTCGCGTACTCGGGCTTGAAGATCAGGTCCAGCGGGTTCTCCGGCATCGGGGTCGCACCGAGCGCGGCCTTGACCTTCTGCTCGTTGATGCCCACGGTGACGAAACCCCACATCCAGGTGACGAGGTGCTTGTTGCCGGGGTCGGCCTCGGCCAGCTTGGCCTGCAGCGCGGGGTCGAGGTTCTTCAGGTTCGGGATCTTCGCCGGGTCGAGCGGCTGGAAGATGCCGCCCTTGATCTGCTGCGCCGCGAAGTGCGCGCTGGGCACGACGATGTCGTAGCCGGTGCGCCCGGCCACCAGCTTCGCGTGCAGCGTCTCGTTGCTCTCGATCGTCGCGTCGTACTTGGTCTTGATCCCGGTTTCCTTCTCGAAACTGGCGATCACGTCGGGCCCGATGTAGTCGGCCCAGTTCATCACGTTGAGCGTCTTCGCGCCGCCCTGCGCGTGCACGCCGCTCGAGGCGCCCAGGCACAGCGCGAGCGCGGCGCAGAGGGTCGGAAACCGAGGAAACCGGGCCATGGGGGACTCCTGAAGGCGGGAATGAGGGGTGCGGGAAGCGGTCGCCTGCGGCCGCCGGAGCCGCGCAGACCTGGAGCGGCGCGGGAAGTTCCCCGCGACGGGCGGCGCGCCTGCGGCGCGCAGTATGCCCAAGCCGAACCGCCGCACGCGCCGGTCAGTGGCGGTGGTGCGACAGCGCGTGGCTGACCAGCCGCGAGGTGATGTCGACGATCTGGATCATGCGCTCGTAGGGCATGCGCGTCGGACCGATCACGCCCAGCGTGCCGACGACCTCGCCGTCGACGACGTACGGCGCCGACACCACCGACAGCTCCTCGAACGGCACGACGCCGCTCTCGCCGCCGATGTAGATGCGCACGCCCTCGGCGCGGCTGGACACGTCGAGCAGACGCATCAGCTCGGTCTTGCGCTCGAACAGGTCGAACAGCTTGCGCAGCGAGCCGAGGTCGCTGCCGAAGTCCTGCACCTCGAGCAGGTTGCGCTCGCCGCTGACGACGACCTGCTCGGTGCTCTCGGCCAGCGCCTCGCTGCCGGCCTGCACCGCGGCCTGCATCAGTGCGGCGATCTCGCCGCGCAGCGCCTCGACCTCGGTCTTCAGCCGTTCGCGGATGCCGTCCAGGCTCAGCCCCGCGTAGTGGCTGTTCAGGTAGTTCGTCGCCTCGACCAGCTCGCCTTGCGCGTAGTCGCGCGCGGTGACGATCACGCGGTTCTGCACGTCGCCGTCGGCGTCGACCAGGATCACCAGGACGCGCCGCTCCGACAGGCGCAGGAACTCGATGTGCCGGAACACGCCGGCCTTGCGCGGGGCGGTGACGACGCCGACGAAGTGCGACAGGTTCGACAGCACCTGCGCGGCCTGCGCGATGACGCGCTGCGGCTGGTCGGCCTGCACCTGCTCGCGCACCGCCGCGAGGCCGGGGTCGACGCGGGTCAGGTCCAGCGGCTGCGCGGTGAGCATCGCGTCGACGAACACGCGGTAGCCGCGTGCGGTGGGCACGCGCCCGGCGCTGGTGTGCGGGCTGGCGATCAGGCCGAGCTCTTCGAGGTCGGCCATCACGTTGCGGATCGTCGCCGGGCTCAGCTCGAGCCCGCTGGCGCGCGACAGCGTGCGCGAGCCCACCGGCTGACCGTCGGCGATGTAGCGTTCGACCAGGGTCTTCAGCAGCGTGCGGGCGCGCTCGTCGAGCATATTTTTCATTGTAGTGACAAGGGCTTGCGCGTGCCTCGGCAGCGCCCCCGACGAACGTCCCTGTGGTGTAATCATTTGCATGGCGAGTCGCTTCCGTCACGCCGCCTTGGTCGGCAAGTACCAGGCCCAGGGCATTCGGCCGGTGCTCGACGACATCGCCCACTTCCTGATCGGCCGCGGCCTCGAGGTTTCGCTCGAGGCCGACACCGCACGCAACACCGGGATGACCGAGTACGCGGCCTACGAGCCCGCCGAGCTGGGACGCCACTGCGACCTGGCGGTGGTGGTCGGCGGCGACGGCACGATGCTGGGCATCGCACGCGAGCTGGCCCGCCACCACGTGCCGCTGGTGGGCATCAACCAGGGCCGGCTGGGTTTCATCACCGACGTGCCGGTCGACCGCTATCGCGACGCGCTGGGAACGATGCTGGCCGGCGACTACGAGGAGGAGCACCGCGCGATGCTCGAAGGCGGCGTCTGGCGCGACGGCGCCTGCATCTTCAGCGAGTTCGCTCTCAACGAGATCGTCGTCAACCGCGGCGCCACCGCCGGCATGGTCGAGCTTCGCGTGGCGGTCGGCGAGGAACAGATCGTCGGCCTGCGCGCCGACGGCCTGATCGTCGCCACGCCGACCGGCAGCACCGCGTATGCGCTGTCGGCCGGCGGGCCGATCGTGCACCCGGCGATCGCCGGCTGGCTGATGGTGCCGATCGCGTCGCACACGCTGTCCAACCGCCCGATCGTGCTGCCCGACGACGGCGAGATCGCGGTCGAGGTGGTCGCCGGGCGCGACGCCTCGGTCAACTTCGACATGCACCGCCTGGCCAGCCTGCTGCACGGCGACCAGGTGCGGCTGCGGCGTTCGGCGCACAAGGTGCGCTTCCTGCACCCGCGCGGCTGGAGCTACTACGGCACGTTGCGGCGCAAGCTGCGGTGGTATGAATAAGGCTCCCCCCCGAAGCGCCTTCGGCGGCGCCCCCCCGGGGGGGCGCCGCCAGCGCACCGGCGAAGCCGGATGCGCGGCGGCCGCTGGTGGGTCGGTGTGCCGTTGCCGGGATCCTTGACGTGCTGCGGCGGCTGGCGTTGCGCGACTTCGTCATCGTCGACGCGCTCGAGCTCGAGTGCGGCGCCGGCTTCACCGTGCTCACCGGCGAGACGGGGGCCGGCAAGTCGATCCTGGTCGACGCGCTGCAGCTCGCGCTGGGCGCGCGCGGTGACGCGGGCGTGGTGCGCGAGGGTGCGTCGCGCGCGGAGATCGGCGCGGAGTTCGACACCCCCGAGGCGCTGCGCCCCTGGCTCGACGAGGCCGGTTTCCCGGCCGACGACACGCTGCTGCTTCGCCGCGTGATCGACGCCCAGGGCCGCAGCCGCGCCTGGGTCAACGGCAGCGCGGCCACCGTCGCTCAGCTGCGCGAGGCGGCCGAATGGCTCGTCGAGATCCACGGCCAGCACGCGTGGCAGAGCCTGACGCGTCCGGCCGCGGTGCGCGAACTGCTCGACGCGCAGGCCGGCGTCGACACCGCCGAACTGACGCGCCGCTTCACTGCGTGGAAGTCGGCGCAGCAGGCACTCGAACGTGCGCGCCACGACGCCGGCCAGGCCGAACGCGAACGCGAGCGGCTGGCCTGGCAGATCGCCGAGGTCGAGCGCCTGGCGCCCGGCACCGACGAGTGGGACATGCTCAACGCCGAGCACCAGCGCCTGGCGCACGCGCAGTCTCTGCTCGACGCGGCGCGCGCCGCGCAGACCGCGGTCGACGGCGGCGACGACGACCGCGTCGGGGCCGAAACGCTGGTGCAGCGTGCGCTCGACGCGCTGGCCGAGGTCGCCGCCTACGACGCCCGTCTCGCGCCGGTCATCGAGGTGCTGCAGGGCGCGCAGGCGCAGCTGCAGGACGCGGCGCACACGCTGGGCAGCTACCTCGGCCACGTCGAACTCGACCCCGACCGCCTGGCTGCGCTCGACGCGCGGCTGTCGTCGTGGCTCGCGCTGGCACGCCGCCACCGCCGGCCGCCGGCCGAGCTGCCCGCGCTGCTGGACGGCTGGCGGCGCGAGCTCGCTGCGCTCGACGCCGCCGCCGACGTCGAAGCCCTCGAGACCGCACAGCGCGCCGCCGAGCGCGCCTGGCGCGACGAGGCGCAGCGCGTCAGCGCCGCGCGGCACGCCGCGGCGCCGCGGCTGGCGGCGGCGGTGACGCAGGCGATGCAGCAGCTGGGCATGGCCGGCGGCCGTCTCGAGGTCTCGCTGCCGGCGCAGGACGCGCCGCAGAGCTTCGGGCTGGAGAGCGTCGAACTGCTCGTCGCCGGGCACGCCGGCAGCACGCCGCGGCCGCTGGCCAGGGTCGCTTCGGGCGGCGAACTGTCGCGGCTGGCGCTGGCGATCGCGGTGACGACCATCGCCGCCGGCGACGGCGCCGCGACGCTGGTCTTCGACGAGGTCGACGCCGGCATCGGCGGCGCGGTCGCCGACACCGTCGGACGGCTGATGAAGCAGCTCGGCGCGCGCCGGCAGGTGCTCGCGGTCACGCACCTGGCGCAAGTCGCGGCGTGCGGCGATGCGCACTTGGTGGTGCGCAAGGTCGAACGCGGCGGCGCCGCGGTCAGCGAGCTGAGCGCCGTCGCCGGCGAGGCGCGAGTGGCCGAGATCGCCCGCATGCTCGGCGGCGAGCACCTCGCCGGCACGGGCACGCAACATGCGCAGGCCATGCTGCGCCAGGCCGGCACGGCTGCCGCGGCGCGCCCGCGGCGCACCCGCCCGTGAACGCGAACCCGCCGGCCGATGCGCGCGCGGCGGCGGGCGACGCCGAGGTGGCGCCCGGCGACACGGCGTCGAGCGACCGCGAGGTCGTGCTGGTCACCGGCATCTCGGGGTCGGGCAAGTCGGTGGCGCTGCACGCGCTCGAGGACGCCGGCTTCTTCTGCGTCGACAACCTGCCGCCGGAACTGCTGCGCGACTTCCTGCGCGTCGAGGCCGACCATGACGTGCGCCGCGTCGCGATCGCCGTCGACGTGCGCACCACCGGGGCGCTGCCGCACCTGCTGCCGCTGCTCGAGCAACTGCGCGGCGAAGGCGTCGCGATCCGCTCGCTGTTCCTCGACGCCGACACCGACACGCTGGTGCGGCGCTTC
The DNA here is from genome assembly GCA_964618555.1 of uncultured Azohydromonas sp. Lineage (GTDB taxonomy): Bacteria > Pseudomonadota > Gammaproteobacteria > Burkholderiales > Burkholderiaceae_C > Calidifontimicrobium. Next base: position 9,204 of record CAZUBF010000083.1, on the reverse strand, counting down.
TCCGAGACCCGCCGCCCGCACCCGCTGGCCAAGCCTGCGGTCGACCCGCACCGCGCGCTGATCGACGCGATCGAACTCGAGCGCGAGCTGCTCGCCGAGCTGCGCGAGGTCTCGACGGTGATCGACACCAGCCAGCTGCGCCCGGCGCTGCTCGGCGCCTGGGTGCGCGACCTGGTGCAGGTCGACGCACGATCGCTGACGCTGGTGTTCCAGTCGTTCGCGTTCAAGCACGGTGTGCCGCTCGACGCCGACTACGTGTTCGACGTGCGCGTGCTGCCGAACCCGTTCTACATCCGCGAGCTGCGCGCGCTGACCGGCCGCGACGACCCGGTGGCCGAGTACATCGAGGCGCAGCCCGAGGCGGTGGCGATGCTGCAGGACATCGAGGCCTTCCTGCGCCGCTGGCTGCCGTCGTTCGAGACCGACCAGCGCAGCTACCTGACGGTGGCGATCGGCTGCACGGGCGGCCAGCACCGCTCCGTGTACTTCGTCGAGACGCTGGCACGCCGCTTCGGCTTCGACCGCCCGGCGCTGGTGCGTCACCGCGAACTGGGCGCCGCGTGAGGCCGATGCGACGATGAACGACGACGTCGGCACGTACGAGCTCGCGCTGTTCCCGCTGCGCATGGTGCTGTTCCCGGGCGGGCTGCTGCACCTGAAGGTGTTCGAGGCGCGCTACCTGGACCTCGTCAGCCGCTGCCTGCGCGACGGCGGCGCGTTCGGCGTGGTCTGCCTGCGCGAGGGTGGCGAGGTGCGCAGCGCCGGCGACGCGGTGCGGTTCGAGGACGCCGGCACGTCGGCACGCATCGACGAGGTCGACGCGACGCAGTCCGGCATCCTCCAGGTGCGCTGCCGCGCGCTGCGTCGGTTCGAACTGGCGGGACCGGCGCGGCAACAGGCCGACGGCCTGTGGACCGCGCTGGTGCGCTGGCTGGCCGACGACCCTGAAGCCGCGGTGCCGCAGGCGATGCGCGCGACCGCGCGGGCGCTGGGCAATGCGGTCGAGGCGCTCGGCGCACAGGGCGCCCACCCGGTCGCCGAGCCGTACCGGCTCGACGACGCGGGCTGGGTGGCCAACCGCTGGTGCGAGCTGCTGCCGATCCCGCTCGACGCGAAGCAGCGCCTGATGCGACTCGACGACCCGCTGATGCGGCTCGAGCTGGTCGACGAGTTCCTGCGCCAGCGCGGCGTGGTCGCCGGCTGACCCCGGGGCCCGGCCGCCCGGGGTCAACCGGTTTCGATCAGCCGACGCACCGGCGCCGGAAGCCCGAGCGCCAGCGCCTCGCCGCGGTCGAACCAGCGGCCCGCACCCAGCGAGCGTTCGACCTGCGTGCGCCGTGCCGCCGGCAGGCGCGCGGGCAGCTCGTGCCGCCAGGGCCGCAACTCCCAGTCGAAGTGCGTCAGCGTGTGCACGATCGGCTCGCGCCAGGCGCCGGCGCCGGGCCAGTCGCCGACCTGGCGCTCGAGCGCCTCGCTCGACGCCTGCTCGGGCAGGCTCCACAGCGACGCCCACACGCCCGTGGGCGGACGCTGCGTCAGCCACAGTCGCGGCCCCTGGGTCAGCCACAGCAGCGCGTGGCGGCGGCGGCCGCGCTGCAGCCGCCGTGACTTCACCGGATAGCGCTCGGGCCGCCCCTCGCGCCGGGCGACGCACAGGTCGGCCAGCGGACAGGCCGCGCAGCGCGGCGCGCGCGCAGTGCACAGCGTCGCACCGAGGTCCATCAGCCCCTGCGTGTAGACGTCGACACCGCGCGCGGGCAGCAGCTCGTGCGCGCGCTGCCACAGCGCACGCTCGGGGGCTGCGCGAGCGAGGTCGTCGCCGAAGCCCAGTGCGCGCGCGAGCACGCGCTTGACGTTGCCGTCGAGGATCGCGGCGCGCTCGCCGAAGCAGAACGCGGCGATGGCCGCGGCGGTCGAGCGCCCGATGCCCGGCAGCGTCGCCAGCGTCGCGCTGTCGGCCGGGAACGCGCCGCCGTGTTCGCCCACCACGGCCTGCGCGCAGCGGTGCAGGTTGCGTGCACGGCTGTAGTAGCCGAGCCCGCTCCACAGCGCGAGCACGTCGTCGAGCGACGCCGCGGCGAGCGACGCGACGTCGGGAAAGCGAGCGAGAAAGCGGTCGTAGTACGCGACGACGGTGGCCACCTGCGTCTGCTGCAGCATGACCTCGGACAGCCAGACGCGGTAAGGGTCGCGCGTGCGCTGCCACGGCAGGTCGTGACGGCCGTGGCGGCGCTGCCACGCGACGATGCGCGCGGCGATGTCGGTGCGATGGCTCACGCCGCGCCGGCGCGCGTTCGCGGCGCGATCAGCGTGAGCGTGGGCGGCTCCTGCCGCCACGCCGGCAGCGCGGCGTCGGGGTCGGGCGCGCGCTGCGCGTGCTCGCGCAGCGCGCCGAACAGCGCCTGCAGGCGCGACAGTTGCTCGCGCTGCGCCCCGTCCTGCGTCTCGACCTCGGCGATGCGCGACTCGAGCTCGCCGGTGGCAGCGCGGATGCGCTCGAGCGCGTCGCGCCGCCGCGAGAAGGCCTCGCGCCGCTCGCGCAGCTGCGCCTCGGCCTGCGCCGACGCGGCGCGGTTCCACTGCTCGATCTCGCCCATCGCCGCGTCGAACGGCGTGCGCAGACGCGACCACACGGTGCGCCGGAACTGCTCGAGGTAGCGCGCATCGGCCAGCCGCAGCGCGTGCGCGAGGCCGAGGAAGCCGCTGACGTTGCGCTCGATGTCGCCGAGCTCGCGCACCGTGCGCTCGAGCGACGGCGGATCGCCGAGCGACAGCGCGAAGCCGAAGTCGGCGTTGAGCTGTGCGAAGCTGGCCTGCAGCATCTCGCGTGTCTCCTGGTTGCGCTTGGCGGCCACCGCCACCCGCTCGCGCAGGCGCTGGCACAGCGCGCCGAACAGCCGGCGCGCGCCCAGACGCAGCAGCGTCGCGCCGATGTCGTGCTGAAGACGGTCGACGTCGGCGCGCAGCCGGTCGATCGACAGCGCATCGAGCGTGTGGCGCAACATGCGCGAATGCACCGCGCGCAGCGCGCCCAGGCGCGCCACGCAGCGCTCGAAGTCCTGCGCTTCGCCGCCGATGCGCTGCAGCATCAGCTGCACCTTGGCCTGGCTCTTGCCGCGCAGCCCGCGCAGCTCGAGCAGGTGCTCCGCAGCATGGCGGCGCTGGTCGGTGAGCTGGCGCACCAGCCGCAGCTCGAGCGGGCCGAGCGCCTCGGCCAGCGCGCGCTGCAGCGCGTCGCGCCGGCGCGGCAGCAGGTCCTCGGCGAGCACCTCCTCGAAGGCCGGCAGCCGGCTGTCCAGCAGCGGCAGGCGCTGGCCGTCGATGCGCGCCATCAGCGCCTGGCGCGCCGACAGCGCGAACACCTGCGCCGGATCCAGACCCAGCGCGGCCGCGGTGACCTCGCGCTGGCGCTCGATCTGCGCGGCCACCTGCTCGCGGGTGAGCAGCGGGTCGGCGAGCACGTCGATCTTGTTCAGCACGGCGTAGCGCCGCATCGTCTGCGCGCCGAGGTGGTCGCGCCAGATCGCCAGGTCCGAACGCGTGACGCCGGTGTCGGCGCCGACGACGAACACCACCGCGTGCGCCGCCGGCAGCAGCCCGAGCGTCAGCGCGGCCTCGGCGCCGATGGCGTTCAGCCCCGGCGTGTCGAGCACCACCAGCCCACGCTCGAGCAGCGGGTGCGGGTAGTTGATCACCGCGTGGCGCCAGCTCGGGATCTCGACCAGCCCGTCGGCGACCAGCGGCGGGTTGTCGTCGGGGCGCTCGTCGTCCCACAGCCCCAGCGCGCGCGCCTCGTCGACGGTCACCGCCTTCGTGCGCATGACCTCGCCGAGCGAATCGGCCAGACGCTCGGGCGAGTCGGTTTCGAGGCGGATGCGCGTCCACAGCTCGGGGCGGCGGCGCAGCTCGTCGAGCGACTGCGGCAGCGTGCGCGTGTCGATCGGCAGCAGCGCCAGCAGCGGCGGCTCGCCGCGCTGGCACCCGATCTCCACGGGGCACATCGTCGTGCGCCCCGGCGTGGCCGGCAGGATGCGCCTGCCGCTGTCGGCGAAGAAGATGGCGTTGATCAGCTCGGACTTGCCACGCGAGAACTCGGCGACGAACGCGACGACGACGCGGTCGCCTCCAAGCCGGCGGCGCAGCGCGTCGAGCGTGTCGGCGGCCTCGGGGTCGAGCAGCGACATCGCGCGCAGCGCCTGGACCAGCTCCGCGAGCTGGCGTTCGAGCGCAAGCCGCCAGGCGGCGAACGCGTCGAGGTGACGGGCGAACGAACTGCTGTGCATGCGAGGGGCGGATGCGGCCGGCGGCGGCCGCGGTGGCGACGCGGCCGCACCACTGTAGCGCAGCGCCCCGGCGCCGAGGTGTCAACAAACGTGCGAAAGACGTGACGATGCGCGACTACCCGCGCTGGCACGCCGGGCACAGGTAGGTCGAGCGCTGCGCCTGCACGATGCGACGGATCCGCGCGCCGCAGCGTGGGCATGGCTGGCCCTCGCGGCCGTAGACGCGCGCTGCGACCTGGAACGCGCCGGCGGCGCCGTGTGCGTCGCGGAAGTCGCGCAGCGTCGACCCGCCCAGCGCCAGCGCGCGTGCGAGCACGTCGCGCAACGACGCCAGCAGCCGCGCGCTGCGCGCCGCCCCGAGGCGCCGGCACGGCGTGCGCGGGTGGATGCCGGCATCGAACAGGGCCTCGCAGGCATAGATGTTGCCTGCGCCGACGACGACGTCTCCGGCCAGCAGCGCCTGCTTGATCGGCGTGCGGCGCCCGCGCAGCGCGGCGTGGAACGCGGCGGCGTCGAAGGTGGGGTCGAACGGCTCGGCGCCCAGTCCGCCGAGCAGTCTGCCGGCCATGCCGGTGTCGGGTGACGGCGACCACACGACGGCGCCGAAGCGCCGCGGGTCGGTCAGGCGCAGCGTGCCGCGGTCGGTGACGAGATCGAAGTGGTCGTGGCGGCCACGTGCGCTGCCGGCATCGACCCAGGCCAGGGACCCCGACATGCCCAGGTGCAGCAGCAGGCCGCCCCCCTGCCCGCCACCGCCGGCGCGCTCCAGCGGCAGCCACAGGTACTTGCCGCGGCGTGCGACCTCGCCGACCGTCGCCCCGACCAACGTGCCCGCATCGACGCCCAGCGGCCAGCGCAGCGCCGCGCCGGTGTGCAGCGCGACGACGCGCGCGCCGCGCAGCGGCGCGGCGATGCCTCGGCGCGTGACTTCGACCTCCGGCAGCTCGGGCATCGGTCGATTATCTAGAATGAATTTTTGTCGACAGGTGTGAAGATGCCCACTGGCGGCCCGACGGTGCGACGTGGCGACCCGCGCCCCTTGCGACCTGCCCGCAGGCGCCGCCTCGGCGCGCCGCATGCGTGGTGGCTGGCCGTCGCGGTGACGCTGCCCGCGTGTGCACAGACGCCCCGCACGCCGGACGCGCCGGCCACGACGCTGGCCGCCGCGCCCGCCGCCGCCGAACCGGCCGCGCCGCAGCGCTCGGCGCTGGACGCGCCGCTGTTCTACCAGTTGCTGATCGGCGAGCTCGAGCTGCGCGGCGGCGAGGCGGGGTCGGCGTACCAGGTGATCCTCGATGCCGCGCGGCGCACCCGCGACGAGGCGCTGTTCCGGCGCAGCGTCGAGATCGCGCTGCAGGCGCGCGCCGGCGAGCAGGCGCTGGCGGCGGCTCGCGCTTGGCGCGACGTCGCGCCGGCGTCGGTCGAGGCGGCGCGTTTCGAGATCCAGCTGCTGCTGGCGCTGAACCGCGGCGGCGAGATCGCGCAGCCGCTGCGCACGCTGCTCGAGCAGGCCTCCGACGCCGACCGCGCGGGCATGATCAGCGTGCTGCCGCGACTGTTCCAGCGCCAAACCGACCCGTCGCTGATCGCGACGACGATCGAGCCGGTGCTTGCGCCGTACGCCGAGCGCGGCGACACGCGTGCCGCCGTGCGCGTGGCGCTGGCACGGTTGTGGCGCGGCGCCGGTCAGCGCGACCGCGCCCTCGCCCTGCTGCGCGACGCCGCACGCGACGACCCGCTCGCCCCGGCGCCGCTGCTGCTGGCCATCGAGATGATGGGCGAGTCGCGCGACGCCGATGCGCTGCTCGCCGACGCGATGCGCTCGCCGCAGGTCGAACCCGAGGTGCGCGCGGCCTACGCTCGCGCTCTGACCAACGCGCAGCGCTACCCGGACGCGATCGCGCAGCTCGAACAGGTCACGCACGCCCGCCCCGAGCTGCCGGGACCGTGGCTGACGCTCGGTGCGCTGCGGCTCGAGCTGCGCGACTCGGCCGGCGCCGAGCAGGCGCTGCAGCGCCATGTCGAGCTGGTGCAGCGCGGCGGCGCCGCCGACGCGCGGCAGGATCCTGCATCGGGCGACACCGACGACGACGCCCCGTCGGGCGGCGCGGCCGGCTCGCTGACGCAAGCCTGGCTGCTGCTCGCGCAGGCCGCCGAGCAGCGCGGCGACCTGGACGCCGCCGAACGCTGGCTCGCACGCATCGACGACCCCGCACAGGCGCTGCAGGTGCAGACGCGCCGCGCGACGCTGCTGGCGCGACGCGGCGACGTCGAGGCGGCGCGTGCGCTGGTGCGCGCGGTGCCCGAGCGCAACGCGCAGGACGCCCGCGCCAAGCTGCTCGCCGAAACGCAGGTGCTGCGCGAAGTCGAACGCTGGAACGACGCCTACCGGGTGCTCGACGCGGCGGGCCAGCGTTTCGCCGACGACGCCGACCTGCTGTACGAGCAGGCGATGCTCGCAGAGAAGATGGACCGGCTCGACGACATGGAACGGCTGCTGCGCCGCGTGATGGCGATCAAGCCCGACCACCACCACGCGCACAACGCGCTCGGCTACTCGCTGGCCGACCGCAGGATGCGGCTGGACGAGGCGCGCGCGCTGATCGTGCGCGCGCTCGAGCTCGCGCCCGGCGACCCATTCATCACCGACAGCCTCGGTTGGCTCGAGTACCGCGTCGGCAACCTCGACGCCTCGCTGCGCCTGCTGCGCGAGGCCTACACGACGCGGCCCGACACCGAGATCGCGGCGCACCTGGGCGAAGTGCTGTGGGTCAGGGGCGAGCGCGACGAAGCGCGGCGCATCTGGCGCGACGCGAAGCGCCGCGACGCCGGCAACAGCGTGCTGCGCGAGACGCTGGTGCGGCTGCAGGTCGACCTGTGACACGCGCCGCTGCGCGGCTGGCGGGTCTGTTTGCACTGGTGCTGGCCGGCTGCGCGACGCCGCCCGCGGACGAGTCGCCTTCGCTCAGCGGCCGGCTGGCGCTGCAGGTCGCAGCGCACGCCGCCGAGCCGGCGCGCCACCTGGGCGCGACCTTCGAACTGCGCGGCAGCGCCGAGCAAGGCGCGCTCGCGCTGAGCACGCCGATCGGCAGCACCCTCGCGCAGGCGCGCTGGCGGCCGGGCGAGGCCGAACTGACCACTGCCGACGGCTCGCAACGATTTGCCGACCTCGACGCGCTGACGCGGCAGATGCTCGGAGAGCCGCTGCCGCTGGTCGCGCTGTTCGACTGGCTGCGTGCCCGCCCCTGGCCCGGCGCCGGCAACGCCCCCACCGACGCCGGGTTCGAGCAGCTGGGCTGGCGCGTGGACCTGAGCCGATACGCCGACGGCTGGGTGACGATGCAGCGCCCGCAACCTCCGGCGGTGACGCTGCGCGTGCGTCTCGACGACGCCCGCTGAGCCGGCGCGATGGCCCTGCGCGCGCTCTACGACGTGCCGGCCCCGGCCAAACTGAATCTGTTCCTGCACGTGGTCGGCCGGCGCGCCGACGGTTACCACCTGCTGCAATCGGTGTTCGTGCCGATCGACTGGGCCGACACGCTGCACTTCGAACGCCGCGACGACGCGAGGCTGCAGCGGCACGACCTGGGTGCGCCGCTGCCGGCCGACGACCTGTGCCTGCGCGCCGCGGCGCTGCTGCAACGCGAGAGCGGCGCCGCGTTCGGCGCCGACATCTCGATCGCCAAGTGTGTGCCCTGGGGAGCCGGCCTCGGCGGCGGCAGTTCGGACGCGGCGACGACGCTGCTCGCGCTCAACCGGCTGTGGGGGCTGCATTGGTCGCGCGAGCGGCTGCTGGCGCTCGCGCCGCGCCTGGGCGCCGACGTCGCCTTCTTCGTCGGCGGGCGCGCCGCCTTCGTCGAAGGCATCGGCGAGCGGCTGACGCCGATCGACCTGCCACCGATGCGCTTCGCCGTCGTCAAGCCGGGCGCGGCGGTGTCGACGCCGGCGGTGTTTGCCAGCGGCCGGCTCGTGCGCGACACCGAGCCTGTTATACTTGCGGGCTTTCTTGCACGCTTGGCGGCGGGTGACGCGACCCTGTTCGGTCGCAACGACCTGCAGCCGGTGGCCGAGGCGCAGTGCGCCGAGGTTCGCGAGGCCGGGCAATGGCTCGCCGCGCGCTTCGGGCACAGTCGCATGACCGGTTCCGGCAGCGCCGTGTTTGCGAGAATCGACGCCGATGCCCCGTCCGAGGCGACAGGTGCCGCCGACGACGTGTTCGACACGCTGCCGGCTGGCTGGACGGGACGCTGGTGTCGCAGTCTGCCCGTGCACCCGCTCGAGGGCTGGGCCGGCTGAGAAGGTTTCGGGGGCACGGCGCGAGCCGGGCCCCGTGGAGGGGAGTCGCCAAGTTGGTTAAGGCATCGGATTTTGATTCCGACATTCGAGGGTTCGAATCCTTCCTCCCCTGCCACAGTCTTCGCTAGCCACCACCGTCCCGCCCGCCCCACCGCGCCATCGCCGCGGCCCGCGCAAGGAACCGTCGAGCCGCCCGTGCTGTTCAATACCGTACTGTTCACCGGCAACGCCAATCCGGCGCTGGCCCAGGAAATCGCCACGCACCTGGGTGTCGAGCTCGGCCACGCCAAGGTCGGCCGCTTCTCCGACGGCGAGGTCGACGTCGAGATCCAGCAGAACGTGCGCGCGCGCGACGTGTTCGTGATCCAGCCCACCGGCTCTCCGACCAACGAGAACCTGATGGAGCTGTGCATCATGGCCGACGCGTTGAAGCGCGCCAGCGCGCGGCGCATCACCGCGGTGATCCCGTACTTCGGCTACGCCCGCCAGGACCGCCGGCCGCGCTCGACGCGCGTGCCGATCAGCGCCAAGGTGGTGGCCAACATGCTGGAAGTCGTCGGCGTCGAGCGCGTGCTGACGATGGACCTGCACGCCGACCAGATCCAGGGCTTCTTCGACATCCCGG
>CAZUBF010000082.1:0-15786 GCA_964618555.1 uncultured Azohydromonas sp. | reverse complement strand
GGTCGCGATGAACCCGCAGACCTGGGCGCAGGACATGGCCGAGCTCGAGCCCGGCGGCTACCTGTTCTACGACAGCACGCGGCCGCTGCCGCCGGGTTCGCTGCGCGACGACGTGGTGGCCATCGGCATGCCGCTGACCGCGATCTGCAACGCCACCTACGAAGACGCGCGCCAGCGCCAGCTGTTCAAGAACATCATGTACGTCGGCGCGCTCGCGGCGCTGCTGGGCATCGACCCCGCCGTCGTCGAGAAGCTGCTCGGCGAGCAGTACCGCGGCAAGGAGCGGCTGCTCGAGTCGAACAAGCGCGCGTTCCACGCCGGCCGCGAGTTCGCGCGCGACCACCTCAAGCCGATCGCGCTGCGCGTCGAACGCGCCGACGCGGTGGGCGAACGCATCTTCGTCGACGGCAACGCGGCGGCGGCGCTGGGCTGCGTCTACGGCGGCGCCACCGTGTGCGCGTGGTACCCGATCACGCCGAGCTCGTCGGTGGCCGAGGCCTTCGAGCGCTGGTGCGCGAAGTACCGCGTCGATGCCGACAGCGGCGAGAGGCGCTACGCGATCGTGCAGGCCGAAGACGAGATCGCGTCGATCGGCATGGTCACGGGGGCCGGCTGGAACGGCGCGCGCGCCTTCACCGCCACGTCGGGGCCGGGGGTGTCGCTGATGACCGAGTTCATCGGGCTGGCGTACTTCGCCGAGATCCCGGTGACGATCATCGACGTGCAGCGCGGCGGGCCGTCGACCGGCATGCCCACGCGCACGCAGCAGGCCGACCTGATCTCGTGCGCCTGGGCGTCGCACGGCGACACGCGCCACGTGCTGCTGCTGCCCGCCGACCCCCACGAGTGCTTCGAGCACGCGGCGCTCGCGCTCGACCTGGCCGACCGGCTGCAGACGCCGGTGTTCGTGATGAGCGACCTCGACATCGGCATGAACCAGCGCCTGTGCGCGCCGTTCGCGTGGGACGACGCCCGGCGCCACGACCGCGGCAAGGTGCTGAGCGCCGACGAGCTCGAGGCCGGCCGCGAGTTCGCGCGCTACAAGGACGTCGACGGCGACGGCATCCCGTGGCGCACGCTGCCGGGCACGCACCCGAGCCGCGGCGCGTACTTCACGCGCGGCACCACGCGCGATGCGCAGGCACGCTACTCGGAGGCCGGTGGCGACTACGTCTACAACATGCAGCGCCTGCTGGCCAAGTTCGCCACCGCGGCGACGCTGGTGCCGCCGCCGGTGGTGCGCGCCGCGCCGCGGCGCACCCGGCTGGGTGCGATCTACTTCGGCTCGACGAGCCCGGCGATGGACGAGTCGCTGGCCGCGCTGGCCGACGCCGGCATCGCGCTCGACGCGATGCGTCTGCGCGCGTACCCGTTCCCGCCCGCCGTCGCCGAGTTCGTCGCCGCGCACGACGAGGTGTTCGTCGTCGAGCAGAACCGCGACGCGCAGATGCGCACGCTGCTCGTCGACGCGCTGCAGTGCGACCCGCGCAAGCTGGTGCCGATCCTGCACTACGACGGCACGCCGATCACCGCGCGTTTCATCACCCGCGCGATCACGGCGTACGTGATCGACCGCGCCACCGCGCCGAAGGAGAGCGCATGACCTACATCGCCAAGCCGCCGCTGCGCCACCCGACGCTGGCGCGCAACCGCGTCGGCTACACGCGCCGCGACTACGAGGGCAAGGTCTCGACGCTGTGCGCCGGCTGCGGCCACGACGCCGTGTCGGCGGCGATCGTGCAGGCCTGCTGGCAGCTCGACGTCGAGCCGCACCGCGTGGCCAAGCTGTCGGGCATCGGCTGCTCGAGCAAGACGCCCGACTACTTCCTCGGCGCCAGCCACGGCTTCAACACGGTGCACGGGCGCATGCCCAGCGTGCTGACCGGCGCCAACCTGGCCCACCGCGACCTGCTGTACCTCGGCGTGTCGGGTGACGGCGACTCGGCGTCGATCGGGCTGGGCCAGTTCGCGCACGCGATGCGCCGGCGCGTGCGCATGGTCTACATCGTCGAGAACAACGGGGTGTACGGGCTGACGAAGGGCCAGTTCTCGGCCACCGCCGACCGCGGCAGCCGCAGCAAGAAGGGCGTGGCCAACCCCGACGCGCCGATCGACCTCGCGGCGCTGGCGCTGCAGCTCGGCGCCAGCTACGTCGCGCGCGGCTTCTCGGGCGACAAGGCGCAGCTGGTGCCGCTGATCGAAGGCGCGATCCGCCACGGCGGCGCGGCGTTCATCGACGTGATCAGCCCCTGCGTGACCTTCAACAACCACGAGGGCAGCACGAAGAGCTACGAGCACGTGCGTGCGCACGACGAACCGGTCAACCGCGTCGACATCGTGCGTGGCGCGCCGCCGGGCGGCGCGACGCACGGCGACATCGTGGACCTGCCGCTGCCCGACGGTTCGACGATGCGCCTGCGCCGCCTCGCCGCCGACCACGACCCGACCGACCGCGCCGCGGCGACGCGCGTGCTGCAGCATGCCGCCGCGCGCGGCGAGGTGGCCACCGGACTGCTGTACGTCGAGCCGCACGCCGGCGACCTGCACACCGCGCTGCACACCAGCGCGACGCCGCTGAACGCGCTGCGCGAGGACCAGCTGGTGCCCGGCCGCGCGGCACTGGAGAAGATCAACGCCTCGCTGCGTTGAGCGGCGGGGGCGTCTCGGACGACGGTTTTGCTGCGTGGAGGGGGGCGAAAGGAGTTGTCACCGCTCTCGGTAAAGCCCACGTGCGACCCGACGACCTCGTGCCGTGACCGTGCTGCCGCCGCCTGAAGGGCCGAGGTTGGGTGCGGGCGACCCCACGTTGCGCTGATCCCGCAGGCGCTTGACCACCTTCATGGGGAGGCAGGTGCGTTTCGGGCCTCAACCTCGGCGTTGACTCTGAGTCTTGCGGCATCGGGCTGCCAAGTCGCGCAGCGCCACCCCGCCCGCGGCTTGGCAGCGCAGCCCGTGTCGATGGGTGTGGTGTCTGCGACGGCGGGCGCGGCTCAGGTTGCGAGGTCTTGCCCCGTCTCGCGCGCCTGCCGCCGGGGTGGCGGCTGCGGATCCAGCCCGAGGTGGCTGAGGATCTTCCCGATGACCGGCCGCTCGAGGATGGCCGCGATGATCTCGAGCTCGCCGTCGCCGCAGTCCGGGCCGTGCGGCATGTCGATGTCGAAAGCGAAGCTTCAGCGAAGACTGACTTGTACTGAAGTCATGTCGTCGCTAAGACTCGCTCGAGCAGCCGCGCGCAGCGGATGCGGTGCGTCCGTGCCCGTACCGTCTCGACTTCACACCCGGCGACGGCTGCCGCCTCGGTTGCGACCTGTGCTTGCGCGGACGGTCGCTGCGGCACCACCAGAGGCCGCAGCTTCGCGTTCGGTGCCAGCACGTCGCGAGACTCGATGAGTTGCAGACTCGGTCGCGGCACGAGCGCGGCCAGCCGCTGCACGAACTCCAGCGGGCTCATCACCAGGTGCGTGGTGCTGAGCCCGGACACGAACCGTCCAGTCGACTGTTCGTGCCTGGCGAAGGGACCGGTCACTGGCCGTCCAGCACCAGGCAGTGCAGGTGGATGTTCAAGTTGACGGCCGAGCCGAAGCGCTGGATCAGCGTGACGGCGCCGCCGGGCCCTTCGTCGGGCTCGAGCTGGGCGCCGTCCAGCAGGTGGCACGCGACCACGCGCTGCACCCCCTGCAGCACCGGCGTGACCAGCCCGGGCTGCGCAGCCAGCCGCAGCCGCAGCGGGATCGGCAGCGAGAGCACGCATTGCCGCATCGGCACGTGCGGCAAGGATGTGGTCCACCAGGTGCGCCGCGGTCTGCGACTTCCGCCGCGCGACGCATGAGGGGCAGCACCCGCGGGAGCACTCAGGAACAAGCCGGCATGTTGCTGCGCATGCAAGCCGAACGCATCGCGCCTGTCGCCGCGTCCCCATATCGAGGGATGTACGTCGGCAGGCGCTTGCCTACGCTTGGCACGCTGCCGCGGCGCCCGCCCGGACAGACCCTGTTCCAGCCGTTCCGGGAGTCGCCATGTCGACCGTCGTTTGCATCGGTTCCATGCGGTCGGCCCGAGCTTCGGGCGGCATCGATCGCTTGGCCGGCGAACCGCAGGCCCTGTGTGGGGCGTTGCTGCCGCTGGAGCGTCTGATCGGCGAGGTCGAGCCGACGAGCGCGCTGCACGCAACGGCGCGGCGCATCGAGGCAATGGAACCGCTGCGCGCGAGTCGCCTGCGCGAACGTGCGTCCCGCATCGCGCTGCGCTGACGCCGCATCGGGCAGGACCGGCATGGTGCGTACACGACTTCGGCAACTCGGGCTGGCGGCATTGCTGCTGATGCCGCCGGTGCTGATCTGGTGGCCTTCCGGTCCGAGAGTCGCTGCAGCGCCACCGCGCGCGCCCGCCGTGGTGGCGGCGCCCGCCGCCGACGGGACGTCGCTGCACAGCGGCATCGCGCCCGGCGCGTCGATACCGCCGGAGCTGATCCGCTTCGCGTTGAACGCGCTGCTCGTGCCTCTGCTCGACGATGCGGTGCCTCCGCACTGGACCGACGCCGCGCTCGATCACATCTGCGGGCCGGGCACGCGCGTGCGGATCGACGGCAGACCGCTCGAACCGCACGGCCCGGTGCCTGCCCGTGCCTTCAGCGTGCACTGGACGCTGGACCGCTGCCTGCCGTTCGGCTTCGAGAGCGTCGAGTTGTCGGGCGACGTTGCGCTGCACGTGTTCCACGAGGACGACGGCCTTGGCGCCATCGTCGTGCCCGGCCGCCTCCGGGTCGACAGCCATGAGGGGCGCGCTTGGCTGGAGCGTCCGTTCACGGCTGCCATGACGCTCGCCTCAGCGCGTCGCGACGGCGACTGAACGCAGCCGATGGCCCGCACCGCCGCCGCCGACGCGCACGCCGTGCTGGGCGCCGTCGTGCTGTCCAACAGTTATGCGCTGGCCATGTTCAGCCGCACCGCGGGCTCGGCGCTGGCGCTGGCACTGGCCCTGTCGTTCGACTGCGGGTTGGCCGAGGCCTCCATGGTCGCCACCGTCTTCTTCTGGGTGTATGCGCTGCTGCAGCTGCCGGCCGGCGTGCTGGCCGACATGCTCGGCCCGCGGCGCCTGGCGGTGCTGGGCGCTTTGACCACGGGCGTTGGCTCGCTGGGCTTCGCCGCCGCGCCCAGCCTCGACGCTGCGTTGTTCGCGCGCGGCGTGGTCGCGGCCGGTTGCGCAGTGGTGTTCGTGTCGATGATGCGGCACGTGCGCAGCCGTTGGCCCGAGCGCCGCGTGGCCACCGTCAGCGGGCGCTGCATCCTCGTCGGCAACCTCGGCGCGATCGCGTCCGCCGGCCCGCTGAGCCTGCTGCTGGGCGTGCTCGACTGGCGCACGGTCAGCGCCGGCATCGGCCTGGTGTCGTTCGCGATCGCGGGCGTGCTGTGGCGGCTGATGGACCGCGCGCCCGCGCCGTGCCGGCAACCGACCTTCAAGGCCATCGCCGCGGAACTGCGGGCGGTAGCCTCGCACCCCTGCTGCCAGATCGGCCTGCTGCTGATGGCCGGCCTGGCCGGTTCGTACTACGGCCTGGCCAGCCTGTGGATCGTGCCGCTGCTTCAGGCGCAGGGCATCGGCAACCCGGTCGCGGCCATGCACGCGTCGCTGCTCATTGCCGGTTTCGCGTTCGGCGCCTGCATGCTGGGCTGGGTGGGTGACCGCTGCGGCCGGCGCTGGACGCTGACCGCGGCCTGCATCGGCGCCGCGTCGTGCTGGAGTGTCCTGGTCGCGGAACCGCGGCTCGGCAGCGCCGGCTTCGGCGGGTTGCTCTTCGCCCTGGGCTTGTGCAGCGGCGGCTTCAACCTGGTCTATGCGCTGGTGACCGAACGCAACCCGATCGCCTATGCGGGCACGGTCACGGCTTTCATCAACGTCGGCATCTTCCTCGGCGCGGGCACGGTGCAGGCGCTGTCCACCCGCCTGCACGTGCTGAGCGGCGGCGACTTCCGCGTGGTGCTGCAGCCGATGTGGGCCGGGTCGCTGCTCGCGGTGTTGCTGTCGCTGTCGTTGTTCTACCGGACGCGCGAGCCCGGCTTGCGGTCGGCGAGCGTGCCCTGACGGCTGGGGATCGATCGCGCTCCGTCTCGACCCCGATGCGCGTGGAGCACACTGCGGCCACCACGTCTTCGTTGCCGATGCAGCCGGCGATCACCGCAGCACTGCCCGGCCTTCCCGCCGGGGCCGCAGGCGACGCAGTGCCGCACGCTGGAGCCGCCGCGGGCGAAGCCGGGCTGCTGCGCGTCGATGCGCTGCAGCCACCGCAGGCCATCACCGAATGTGTGGTCTGCTGGTTCGGGGCAGCGCGCTGAGCGCGAGTCGGGTGCGCACCTCGTTTCCGTCGACGTCGGGCTCGGCCAGCCGGGTCTGGCCCATGTCCTCGACCGGCACGCCCCGGCGCCTCAGCAGCTTCGTCAGCCGGGCAATGACCGTCTGCAGCAGTGCGTGAAGTTCGTCGTCGGTGGGCGCACCCGGCGCGGCCTGCCTGATCATCGGCAACTCGCCCATGCCGGGCGGAAACGCGGGGTCCGGCGCGCGGGCGCATGGCGACTTCGGTGGCTCAGGTGTTCGTCGGCACTCTCCAGCGCGGGTTCACTCACCGTCGGTGCCGATGCCCGGCTCATGCCCGCGCGGTCGCCGCGATGGCCGCGTATCCCATCGCCAGGTCGATGACCCCGTCGACGGCGTAGCCGGCGGCCGTCAGCATCGATGCGTACTCGGCGCGCGTGCGCTCGCGTGCGCCGTGGGCGAGCAGCATGTTGAGATCGGATCGAGCCCAGGCACGATCTGTCGAGCGAGCCTGGAGCATGCCGTCGATCAGTCGCTCGATCACGAACAGACGGCCGCCAGGCGCCGCGGCGGCGCGACAGCGGCGGAGGAGCCGGGCGCAGGCCTCATCGGTCCAGTCGTGAAGCACGCTCTTCAGCAGGTGGGCGTCGGCCTGCGGAACGGCTTCGAAGAACGACCCGCTGCGGACTTCTCCGCGACCGTCAGGCACGGTCCGTGACAGCAGTGCCCGCGCACCGTCGACTGCATGCGGCAGGTCGAAGACGATGCCGCGCATCGACGGGTGACGCGCAAGAACGGCGACGAGCAGCGCCCCCTGTCCGCCGCCGACGTCGACGATCGAGCGCACTCCCGCCATCGACACGCGCTGCGCAAAGGTCTGCGCGACCCAGTAGGTGTTGGCCGTCATCGCATCGTTGAATACCGCTGCCCGCTGCGCGTCGCGCTCGAGGTGTTCGAAGCCCTCCTGCCCGGAGCTGACGTGTCGCGCGCTGCGGCCCGACCTCACCGAGGAAGCGAGCCCGGCCCAGAGTTGTGCCAGGCTGCCACACCACATCTGCGACCAGGCGCGCAGCGAGCCCTCCTGGTGCGTGCAGAGCAGCCGGCCCATCGGTTGCAGCTCGAAGCTGTCGTCGTCGCAGGCGGCGCAGAGCTCCAGGCTGGCAAGGGCGACGAGCAGCCGGCGCAGCGTCGGCGCGGCACAGTCCAGCTCGGCGGCGAGCGCCGCCACCGGCCGCGGTCCTTCGGCCAGCGCATCGAAGACGCCCAGCTGCAGGCCGCAGTCGATGGCGTGCGTGATCCAGCTGCTGTGGACAAGGTCGACGAGCCGACTCGCCAGCGCGGCGCCGTCGTCCAGGTCTGGGTTCATCGCCGGCCTCAGGTCGGCGTGATGCCCGCACGGCGCACCACCTCGCGCCACTGCGGGATCTCGGCCGCGATCGTGGCGCGCATCGCCGCCGGCGATCCGGGCTCGATCTCGCGCCCGGAGACCGCGAAGGATTGGCGGATCGGGTCGGAGCGCATCACCGTCGCGAGGTCGCGGTTCAGGCGCTCAACGATGTTTTCGGGCGTGCCGGGCGGCGCCACCACGCCGAGCCAACTCGATCCGATGCCCTGCACCCCCTGCTCGGCGAAGGTGGGCAGTTCGGGCAGTGCGGCCAGTCGTCGCGTGCCACCCACCGCCAGCGGCTTCAGCCGGCCCTCGCGCAGGTGGGGCAGCAGCGGCTCCAGCCCTTCCAGCATCAGCTCGACTTCGCCGCTCAGCACGGCCAGCAGCGCGGCCGGCCCGCGATAGGGGATGTGCTGCAAACCAATGCCGGCGGCCTCGTTGAGCAGTTCCATCGACAGGTGGTTGGGCGATCCGGTGGCGGGCGAGCCGTAGCGCAGCGTGCCCGGTCGGCTGCGGGCCAGGGTGATGAGTTCGCCCAGAGTGCGCGCCGGCACGCTCGGATGAGCCACCAGCACCTGCACGCCGCGGAACAGGATGCCGACATGCGCGAAGTCGCGTGCGGGGTCGTAGGGCAGCTTGGCGAACAGGCTGGGCGCGACGCTCATCTGGCCCGAGTGCACCAGGCTCAGCGTGTGGCCGTCGGGCGGGCTGCTGCGCAGCGCCTCGAGGGCGATGATCCCGCCGGCCGACGGGCGGTTCTCGACGACGACGGGCTGACCCAGCAGCGGCGACAGCGGCTCGGCGATCTGGCGAATGATGACGTCGGGCACCGAGCCGGCGGCAACGCCCATCAAGAAGCGCACCGGGCGGCTGGGGTAGTCCTGCGCCAGCGCGCGTCCGGCCCACGAGAACGCGGCGATCGAGGCGGCGGCCTGCATCAAGCGACGGCGGTCCATGGTGTCCTCCTGGATGGGCGTTGCGATGGACAAACGATAGGAGGCGCGGCACGATCCGGCCAGCCCGGCACCGGCACCCGAGACATGAGGAACTTTCACGTGAGCGGCCCGAGTGAAGAACCTGAGAAGCATCGAGATCTTCGTACGCTGCGCTGAACTGCAGAGCCTGGCCGCCGGCGCGGCGGCCACCGGTCTCACGCCGTCGGCCGTGAGCAAGGCGGTGAGCGGGCTGGAGAAGCAGCTCGGCACGCGGCTGCTGGCGCGCGGCTCGAGGGGCGTGTCGCTGACCGACGAAGGCGAGCGCTTCTATTCACGCTGCCGCAGCGCGCTGGCCGAACTCGACGCGGCCGAGCGCGAGATCGGCGAGCCGCGCGAGCGACTGCGCGGCCGCCTGCGGGTGGCCGTGCACGCCGGCGTGGGCCGCGCACGCATCCTGCCGCACTTGCCGCGCTTCCTCGACGCCTATCCGCGCCTGCAGGTCGAAGTGCTGCTCGGCAACGGCGCCCGCGGCCTGGAGGCCGAGGGCATCGACGCCGGCGTCTTCATCGGTGAACCCGAGGACTCCGGTCTGGTGGCGCGGCGACTGGCCCAGTTGGAAATGGTGACCTGCGCCTCTCCGGCGTACGTGGCGCGCGCCGGCATGCCGTCCGACCCGCAGGGCTTGCGCGAGCTGAACTGCATCCTCTACATCCGGCCGGGCGGACGGCTGTTCGACGAATGGGACTTCGTTCGCGGCGATCGGCAGGAGATCGTCAAGGTGTCGGGCAACGTCTGCCTGAACGAGGGCTCGACGATGACCGAGCTTGCGCTGGCCGGGGTGGGGGTGACGCGCTTGTTCCGCGGCATCCAGGACCACATGTTCAGCGCCGGATCGTTGGTGCGCTTGCTGCCCGAATGGAACGAGCCCGGACCGCCGGTCTACCTCATGTACGCCGCCGCGGCGCGCAACTCGCCGAAGGTGCAGGCCTTCGCGGCATTCGTCGGCGGATTGTTCCAGGATGTCAGGCCCGGGCCGGCGGCGGCCAGCGGGCCGTCGCCGGTGCGCTGGATCATGCGCAAGTCGTCCTAGCCGGCGGCGCCCTCGGGTCCTTCGTTCGTCGATGGATTACGAGGCGCCCCCAGGGGGGCGCCGGCCGGTGAACCCCACAGGAGTGAACCCATGTCCTACATCGATGGTTTCGTGATCGCGGTTCCCACCGCCAACAAGCAGGAGTTCATCGAGCACGCGCGCCAGCTCGACCCGATCTTCATCGAGCTGGGTGCGATCCGTGTGATCGAGGCTTGGGGCGACGACGTCCCCGACGGCAAGCTCACCGACTTCCGGCGCGCCGTCCAGGCCACGGCCGAGGAGACCGTGGCCTTCGCCTGGGTCGAATGGCCTGACAAGGCCACGCGCGACGCCGCCATGAAGAAGATGGTGGAAGACCCGCGCATGGATCCGTCCACACCCGGCAACCCGCCCATGCCCTTCGACGGCAAGCGCATGATCTTCGGCGGCTTCGAAACGGTGGTCGAAGTCAGTTCGCGATAGACGATGCAGGCTGTGCTCACCCGACCTGGTGCAACCCGCAGCAGGTCGTTGGCTGATCATTTCACTGACCTTCGCCCGCCGTGAGGAAACGCATCACGACGGGGTTGACCGTGTGAGGATGCGTCACCGCAGCCATATGCCCGCCCTCGGTGACGATCTCGTGGTTCCAATGGGGAAACGCTGCAGACAGGATGTCGCAGATCTCCTGGATCGACCGTGGCGCCTCGGTGGAACGCATGAGCAAGGTCTTCTGTGGCAGCACCTGCAGCGCATCGAGAGTCGTCTGTTCGTTCCACAGTGCATCCCACTCGTGGTAGGTGGGCAGGAGGTTTCGCTCGAAGGCAACCCGCCGCTCAGGCGACAGGCGCGCCCACGATCCGGGCCCCACCCAGTACTCGACGAATCGCTCGGCGACCGCCGCCCAACGGCTGGTGCCGAAATCAGCCTTCGTGCAATTCCTCAGCGCCTGGACCTCGGAATACGCCTCGTGGCGTCCGTGGTCGCGCAGGAGATGAAACGGGTTGGGCTCCAGCAGGACGAGCCGGGCGATGCGGTCGGGAATCATCGACGCTGCCTTGAGGGCGACGGAGCCGCCCATCGAATGGCCGACCAGTGAGACCTGGCCGTCCACTCGACTCGCGAGTTCGATGACGATCCTGGCCTGGCTCGCCAGCGTCTGCGCTCCATCTTCGCTCCACGGGGTCGTGCCGCCGTACCCGTACAGGTTCGGTGCCAGAACGCGGTGAGTGCCGCGCAAGTCATCGATCAGGCGGCGCCACTGGCGATTGCTGCTTGCGCCGCTGTGCAGCAAGATCACGACCGGACCGCTGCCCTCGTCGACGTGATCGATGTCGAGGTTGCTCACGCTCAGTATCGCCATGGTCGGTCCCCTCCAATGACGTGCGCAAACCGGATTGGCGCGACGCCGCTCCTCGACTTCGTACCCGCCGCCTCACCCAGTCGGGGCGCTGTGCCGGCCGCACTGGCGGCGGCCTTGCCGGCAGTCGGTGACGGCCGAGTCCGGGGCCGGCCTCGGCCACGAATTCGACCACCGCCCGCACGCGCGGTTGTGGCGACACGGCCTTGCGGATCAACAGATTCCGCGGTGGGGAGCTCACGCTCGACCCAGTCGAGCATCACTGGCTCGAGCGTACCTCCCTCCAGACCCTCGCGGACGATCGAATCGTTCAGACGGGCCAAGAGTTGGCCCTCGAACACCGGTGCGTCAAGCGCGGAGTGGTGGTCGCCGGTGCGCCAGCCATCGACCTCCGTCTGGTCAGAACGGCCAGCCGCGGTAAGCCGCGATCAACACCGCCGTCACGGCGCACATCGTGGCGTTGCCGACGTTGACGATCACGTCCACCGGACGCCTGGTGCGCGTGCTGGACCGGTGGAACTGGCCCGGCGGGCCGGAACTCTCGATGCTGTACCGCCGCACGCCCAAGTTGCCCCGACGCATCACGGCGTTCATGGACTTTGCCGACGAGGCGGTGCGCGCGTTCGACCCGATGGGCATGACCCTGGAGGCCGCAATCCGGTCAGCGACGGGGTCGCGGTGAGACGCCTTCGACCCACCTTCTCCGTGTCGAGCCGGTCGTGGCCGAGTTGCATGGCTACGGCGTGGCGGAAGTGCGCGAGCGCTGCACCTTGATCCAGCGCGGCACGCCGGAGGCCGCCTTGGGCGCCTGGCGCCGGTGTTCGATGTCCGCAAACAGCTGCGTCACCCAGTCGATGAAAAGCCGGACGCGGGGGATGCGGCGCACGCTGGCCGGATGCAACAGCGTGATCGGCGGAACCTCGGGCATCGTCCAGTCGGTCAGTGCAGGCACCAACGCTCCGGCTGCCAAGCGCGAATCGTTGTCGAGGTCCCACTCCAGGATCCGTCCGACGCCGACGCCGGCGATCATCAGCTCGCGCACCGAATCGCGGTGCACGTTGTCGGCGACCACCTTGCCGCACACCTGCACCGCCACCTCCTCGTCGCCGCGCCGGAACTGCCACAGGTCCATCACGGCGCCCGACTCGCGCGCGCGGATGCACAGGCAGTTGTGCCCGGCCAAGTCCGAAGGATGCCGTGGCACGCCTCTGGCAGCCCAGTAGGCCGGCGCGGCGCAGACGGCATAGCTGACGGCGCCGAGCCGACGCCGCACCAGATCGTCGGCCTGGGGCCAGCCGATGACGAGCATGACGTCCAGGCCGCGCACCTGCTCCTCGGTGGGCCGCATGAAGAGCCGGATGTCGAGTTCGATCTCCGGGTAGGTCGCCAGAAAGCGCGGCAGCGCCGGCGTCAGGCATTGCTGCGCGATCACCGGCTGCACGCCCACGACCACCGTGCCGCGCACCCTGTAGGCCGCACCCGACGCCACCTCGTCGGCCGCGGCCAGGGCGTCGACCAGCGGACGACAGCTCTCCAGGTAGGCGCTGCCTGCGGCCGTGAGCACCACGCCTTGGCTGCGCCGTTCCAGCAGCCTCACGTTCAGTTCCGCTTCGAGCGCGCCGATGAGCTTGGCCACCGCGGCGACGCTGACGTCGTGGTGGCGCGCCGCTGCGGACAGGCTGGCGCCTTCGGCGGCGGCGATGAAGTACCGAAGCGCTCGCAGCTTGTCCATGCAGGCCCCGACGGTCGAGAAGGACGATTGAACCAACGGTTGAAGCCGGTGGCAACCGGCGGACCATTCCCGGCGCCTGCGTTCGCGCCCAAGATGCGTGCCAGGAGGACCGATGCCATGAAGCCACTTGCCATCCATCGTCGCCGCGTGCTGGTCCAGGGGCTCGGCGTTGCCGTGGCTGCGCTCGCGCCGTCGGCATGGGCGCAGCCTGCAGCCTGGCCCGGCCAGCCGATCCGTCTCGTGACCGGCGGCGCCGGCGGCCTGACGGACATCCGCGCCCGCTGGCTGGCGGAGCGCCTCGGCGTCGCGCTCGGGCAAGCGGTGATCGTCGAGAACCAGCCGGCGGCCGGTGGCAACCTGGCGGCGGCGCAGGTCGCACGGGCCGCCCCCGACGGCCACACGCTGCTGTTCACGCACCAGGGTCAGGCCGCCGTCAACCCGCACGTCTACGCCAACCCCGGCTACGACGCGCTGCGCGACTTTGCCGCCGTGGCCCGCTTCGGCATCGGGCCCTTGCTGCTGGTGGTGCCGTCGAACTCGAGCCTGCAGTCGGTCGGCGACCTGCTGGCCCGGGGGCGGGCGCAGCCGCGCACGATGAACTTCGGCTCGCCGGGCAACGGCCTGCCGCCGCACCTGGCGGCGGTGCAGTTCATGCGCATGGCCGGGTTCGAGGCCACGCACATCCCCTACAAGGGCGGCGGCGCGATGATGACCGCGTTGCTGGCGGCGGAGGTGGACTGGATCATCGAAGGGCTGACCGGCGCGCTGCCGCAGGTGAAGGCGGGCCGGCTTCGTGCACTCGCGGTGAGCGGCGCGCGTCGTGCACCGTCCTTGCCGGACGTGCCGACGCTGGCCGAAGCCGGCGTGCCGGGGTACGAGTACATCGGCTGGACCGGCGTCGTGGCACCGGCGGCCACTCCCGGCGCGGTCATCGACCGGCTCAACCTGGAGATCAACCGCATCGCGGCCAGCGACGAGGGCCGGCGCTGGTTCCAGGGCACGGGCGCCGACGCGGGCGAGCAGACGCCCGGCGAGTTCACAGGCTTCATCCGGTCCGAGTACGCCAAGCTCGGCGAGCTGGTCCGTGCCGCCGGGCTGCGCGCCGAATGAGCCGCATCGATGGCGCGGATGTCGAAGCGCAGTCGCGCCTGCTCGAGCTCATCAATGCCAACTGGACGAGGCAGGCCATCGCGGCCGCCTGCCAGCTCGATCTGCCCGACCGGTTGGCGGGGCGTGCGTTGGCGGCCGGCGAACTCGCGGCCGGCGCCGATCTCGACACTGACGCGCTCGCCCGGCTGCTGCGTGCGCTGGTGACGCTGGACGTCTGCCACGAGCAGTGCGACGGCGGCTTCGCGCTCGGCCCGCTCGGCGAGCTGCTGCGCCGCGACCATCCAAGGGGCTTGCGCCACTGGGCGCTGCTCAATGGCGGACCGATGTGGTCACGCTGGCAGGCACTGGCCGACCGCGTGCGCGCAGGCGGCCGAAACCTGCCGGGAGAGGCGTCCGTCGCGCGTTTCCAGCGCCTCGGCACCGATCCCGCCGAGGCCGAGCTCTTTCACGGCGCGATGAGCGAGCTCTCGCGGCGGCTCGACGATTCACTTGCCGCGACGCTCGAGTTGCCGGAGCACGCGTCGATCGTCGACATCGGCGGTGGAACAGGCCAACTGCTGGCGGGAGTCCTGGCGCGACACAAGACGGCGCGCGGGCTGCTGTTCGACCTTCAGCACGCGCTCGACCGGGCGCCACCCGTGCTCGACCGACACGGGGTCAGCGATCGTTGCCGGCTGCAGGCCGGCAGCTTCTTCGACGGCGTGCCGCAGGGGGCCGATCTCTACCTGATGAAGAGCATCCTGCACGACTGGGACGATGCGAACGCCGTCCGGCTGCTCGAGCGCTGCGCAGCAGCCATGGGGGCCGGCGCACGGTTGCTGGTCATCGAGCGTTTGCGGCCCCAGCGCATGGGCGCCGACCCCGGTCATCGTGCGCTGGCTCGGTCGGATCTCAACATGCTGGTCGGCCTTGCCGGGCGCGAGCGCAGCACGGTCGAGTACCGGGCCTTGTTCGAGCGCGCTGGCCTTGTCTTGCGTGAAACGTGGTCGTTGGCGGCCGGATTCAGTGCGCTGGCGGTGCTGCCGGTGCAGCCCGCGCGATGGCCGGTTCACGTCGCCAGCGGTTTGCGGTAGCGCGGCCCCGGCGCGTGGTCGCTGGCGGCGCCCTGGTCGAAGTTCGCGACGAAGACGCCGCCGTTGTCCGTGATGATGCGCTGCGAGGCGAGATTGTCGGGATCGGTCGTGATCTCGACCTGGGCGAGGCCGCGCGCGCGCCAGCGGCAGCATCAGTCGCAGGGCCTGCGTGGCGTAGCCGCGGCGCCGCTGCCAGGGCACGACGGCATGGTCGATGTGGCCCGGCACGTGCGGCGGCCGTGGCGCGCCGTCGTTCGTCCAGCGCAGGCCGATGCTGCCGGCAAAGCGCGCGCCCTCAGGGGAGGCTGACCCTGCGGTGTGCGTTTGCCGTGCGGCTCGGCGTCGCGGCGGGCCCGTGGGCCCGTCGCAGGGCCCGGGCGTTTCCCAAAGCGGCCCGGGCCGGAAGGGCGCCGCCTCGACTGTCTATAATGTGTGGCTGATCCCCGATAGCTCAGTCGGTAGAGCGACGGACTGTTAATCCGCAGGTCCCAGGTTCGAGCCCTGGTCGGGGAGCCAAGAAACCAGAGAGTCAGCAGGTTTGCACCTGCTGACTTTTTTGCTTTCTTGGCGATGCGGGTGCCAGTCTGGTGCCAGTTTTGCTGATGAGCCCGCGGCACTGCGATCTGGCGCGACCGTCGTCGTGGCGGCGCGCCGGTGACCCTGCTGCGCTGCACCTGTTGCGATGGCCGTGCAGCGATCGAAGCCCTTCATTGGCGCCGATTGCCGATGCCCGCAGCGGGCGCAAGAGCGTCGGGCGCGATGTCGACGTGGCCGTCGCGCTGCATGCGGCCGATGAGTCCGGAGAGGTTCT
>CAZUBF010000081.1:0-15964 GCA_964618555.1 uncultured Azohydromonas sp. | reverse complement strand
GCGGGACACGCGCCGCGTGCTCGGGCTGTGCCTGTCGATCGCCGCCGAAGCCCGGCGGCGACAGCTGCGGCCGAACACCTTCGGCGTCGCCAGAATGTGAACCACCCCCGAAGCGCCTTCGGCGCCTCCCCCTCGAGGGGGCGCCGCGAGCGGCCCGGCGAGGCCGGATCCGCCGCGGCCGCTTGAAGGCCCGGGTGAACCACGAACGGAGAACGCACTTGCAATTCACTCCCGAACACCGCCAGATCGACGACACCGTGACCCGCTTCGTCGAGAAGGAACTCAACCCCCACGTCGCCGAGTGGGAGGCCGCCGAGGAGTTCCCGAGCCACGCGGTGTTCAAGAAGCTCGGTGACCTCGGGCTGCTCGGGCTGAAGTACCCCGAGGAGTTCGGCGGCGCCGGGCTCGACTTCAGCTACTCGATGGTGATGGCCGAGGCACTCGGCGCCTGTGCCTGCGGCGGCGTGCCGATGGCCATCGGCGTGCACACCGACATGGCCACGCCGGCGCTCGCGCGATTCGGCAGCGACGAGCTGCGCCGCGAGTTCCTCGCGCCGTCGATCGCCGGCGACAGGGTGTCGTGCCTGGGCGTCAGCGAGCCCGGCGGCGGCTCCGACGTGGCGGCGATCAAGACCACCGCGCGCAAGGACGGCGGCGACTACGTGATCAACGGTACGAAGATGTGGATCACCAACGGCCTGAAGGCCGACTGGTGCTGCCTGCTCGCCAACACCGGCGACGGCCCGGCGCACAAGAACAAGAGCCTGATCGTCGTGCCGATGGACGCCCCGGGCATCACGAAGCAGAAGATCAGGAAGATCGGCATGATGAGCTCGGACACCGCGCAGCTGTTCTTCGACGACGTGCGCGTGCCGCGGCGCCACCTGATCGGCCAGGAAGGGCTGGGCTTCACCTTCCAGATGCTGCAGTTCCAGGAGGAGCGCCTGTGGGGCGCGGCCAGTTCGCTGCGCGGTCTCGACCGGCTGATCGACCTGACCATCGCCTACACCCGCGAGCGCAAGGCCTTCGGCAAGAGCCTGCTCGACAACCAGGTGATCCACTTCCGCCTCGCCGAGCTGCGCACCGAGGTCGAGGCGCTGCGCGCGCTCACCTACCGCGCCGTCGAGATGTACGTCGCCGGCAAGGACGTCACCCGCCTCGCGTCGATGGCCAAGCTCAAGTGCGGGCGGCTCGGCCGCGAGGTCGCCGACGCCTGCCTGCAGTACTGGGGCGGCATGGGCTACACCTGGGACAACCCGGTGTCGCAGGCCTACCGCGACGGCAGGCTGGTGTCGATCGGCGGCGGCGCCGACGAGGTGATGCTGGGCATCATCTGCAAGCTCGAGGGCACGCTGCCAGGGCGCGCGGCATGAACGCCGACGCGTACGAGTCGCTGGCGCTGCGCCGCGACGGCGGCGTGCTGCACGTCACGCTGAACCGCCCACGCTCGCGCAACGCGATGACGATGGCGATGGTGCGCGAGCTGCGCACCGTGCTGGCCGACGCGAAGCAGGCAGGCGACGTGCGCGTGCTCGTGCTGCGCGGCGCCGGCGGTCACTTCTGCGCCGGCGCCGACCTGAACGACATGGCCGCGGCGCGCCAGCGCGCGATGCAAGCCGACGACGACAAGCGCCCGCTCGAGCCCGCCGCCGACCCGATCGCCGAGATCAGCGCCAAGTTCGGCGAACTGTGCGTGGCCTGGGCCGACACCGGGCTGGCCACCGTCGCCGTGCTCGAGGGCACCGTGATGGGCGGCGGATTCGGGCTGGCCTGCGTCGTCGACGTCGCGATCGCCAGCGACACCGCCACGTTTCGCCTGCCCGAGACCTCGCTGGGCGTCGTGCCGGCGCAGATCGCGCCGTTCCTCGTCGAACGGCTGGGCTACGCCGAGGCCAAGCGGCTGGCCGTCACCGGCGGCACCCTCGACGCGCCACAGGCGCTCGCCTTGCGACTGGTGCACGAGGTCCACGCGCCCGACGCCTTGGACGGTGCGCTGCAGCGCGTCGTCGGCGAGATCCTGCGCTGCGCGCCGGGGGCGATCTCTGCGACGAAGGCGCTGCTCTCGCGCGCGCGCTTCACGCCGCCGGTCGATCTGGTGCGCGACGCGGCGGCGGCGTTCTCGCGCTCGACTCGCGGCGCCGAAGGCATCGAGGGCACGGCCGCGTTCATCGCGAAGCGCAAGCCGAAGTGGGCGCCTTGAGGCATCGCGCGTGAGCTGCTCGAAGATCCAGATCGCCAGCCGCGGCGACAACCGGTGCCCGGCACCGGTTGCGGCGCAGGCTCGTGGCGGCGCCGCCGACGCGAGCCGCCGCCACGTCGCCGGGCACGCGAAGCGTGTGGCGATCGAGCCGCGGAGCTGACGTGTACTCGAAGGTCCTGATCGCCAACCGCGGCGAGATCGCCCGCCGCGTGATGCGCACCGCGCACCGCCTGGGCTACCGCACCGTCGCGGTGTTCAGCGACGCCGACCGCGACGCCCCGCACGCCCGTGAGGCCGACGAGGCGGTGCGCATCGGAGCCGCACCGGCGGCCCAGTCGTACCTGGCCATCGACGCGCTGCTCGACGCCGCGCGGCGCACCGGCGCCGACGCGGTGCACCCGGGCTACGGGTTCCTCTCAGAGCGGGCCGACTTCGCGCGCGCCTGCGCTGGCGCCGGACTCGTCTTCATCGGCCCGCCCGCGGAGGCCATCGACGCAATGGGCGACAAGGCCGGCGCAAAGCGGCGCATGCTCGCGGCCGGCGTGCCTTGCGCGCCGGGCTACCTCGGCGACGACCAGAGCGACGGGCGCCTGCTCGCCGAGGCGCGGCAGCTGGGGCTGCCGCTGCTCGTCAAGGCGACCGCCGGCGGCGGCGGGCGCGGCATGCGCCTGGTGCGCGACCTCGCCGAGTTGCCGGCGGCCGTCGAAGGCGCGCGCCGCGAAGCCGCGAGCGCCTTCGGCGACGGCACGCTGATGCTCGAGCGGCTGATCGAAGGCGCGCGCCACGTCGAAGTGCAGGTGTTCGCCGACCGCCACGGCCACACGATCCACCTCGGCGAGCGCGACTGCACCGCGCAGCGCCGGCGGCAGAAGGTGGTCGAGGAGGCGCCGTCGCCGATCGTCGACGCCGCGATGCGCGACGCGATGGGCCGTGACGCGGTGGCCGCGGCGCGCGCGGTGGGCTACGTCGGCGCCGGCACCGTCGAGTTCGTCGTCGACGCCGTCGGCCGCCACCACTTTCTCGAGATGAACACGAGGCTGCAGGTCGAACACCCGGTGACCGAGGCGGTGACGGGGTTCGACCTGGTCGAGTGGCAGCTGCGCGTGGCCGCCGGCGAGCCGTTGCCGGCGACGCAGGGCGAGGTGCATTTCGCCGGCCACGCGGTCGAGGCGCGGCTGTACGCCGAGGATCCGTACGACGGTTTCGTCCCGCAGGCCGGTCGCGTCGTGCACTGGCGCCCGGCCGACGACGCAGGTGGCCACGTGCAGGGCTTGCGCAGCGCACGCGGTGGCGTGCGCGTGGACGACGGCATCGCCGAAGGCGGCGAGGTGACCCCGTACTACGATGCGATGGTCGCCAAGGTCGTCGCGCACGGCCGCGATCGCGACGACGCGATACGCCGGCTCGCCGCCGCGCTGGAGCGCATGCCGCTGCTGGGCGTCGCGAACAACGGCGCCTTCCTCTGCGACCTGCTGCGCCACCCCGACTTCCGCGACGCCCGCCTGACGACGACGCGGCTGGACGAGTGGCTGGCCGCTGGCGCACCCCTCCTGCAGCGCCCCCGCCCCGACGACGCCACGTGGGCGCTCGCCGCCGCGGCCTTCGCGCTGCGCGACGGGTGCGGCCACCGCAGCCCCGGCGTCGCCGCGCACGACCTCACGCTCGCGCACGGCGACGCCCGGCGCACGTGGCGCGTGCAGCCGCACGCTGCCGGCATCGACGTCGCCGGCGACGACGCGCCGTACCGCTTCGAGGCCGTCGAACTCGACGGCCGCGCGCTTCGGTACGCGCTGCACGGCGTGCGACGCCGGGCGGTGGCGGCGTTCGACGGCGCGCGGCTGCACCTGGCCGTGAACGGCCGCGCGTTCGTGTTCGACGAGCCGTCGCCGCTGCCCGTGGCCGGCGACCGCGCCGACCCGCGGCGCGTGCGCGCGCCGGTGGCCGGCGTCGTCGCGCACGTCGCGGTGGCCGCCGGCGAGCGCGTCGCCGCCGGCGCGCCGCTGGTGTGCATCGAGGCGATGAAGATGGAGATGTGGCAGCACGCCGCCGTCGACGGCGTCGTCGCCTCGGTGCACGTCGCGCCGCGCGACGCGGTGGCCGCCGGCGCGCTGCTCGCCGAGCTCGACCCTGGAGACTGACGATGGACCAGGCGATCCTCACTTGCGCGCTGACCGGCGTGCTCACCGACCCGCGGCAGCACCCGGTGCCGGTGACCCCCGCCCAGATGGCCGCCGAGGCCCGCGACGCGTTCAACGCCGGCGCCAGCATCATGCACGTGCACCTGCGCGCCCAGGAGCCGGAGCAGGGCCACCTGCCGAGCTGGGACCCCGACGTCGGGCAGGCGGTGTGCGACGCAATCCGCGCCGCGTGCCCGGGCGTGATCGTCAACCTGACCACCGGGGTCATCGGCAAGGACATCTCGGGCCCACTGTCGTGCATCCGCCGCGTGCGGCCCGAGATCGCCGCGTGCAACGCCGGCACGCTGAACTACCTGAAGGTCAAGGCCGACGGCAGCTGGGCCTGGCCGCCGATGGTGTTCGACAACCCCGTGGCCAAGGTCAAGCAGTTCCTCGATGCGATGGCCGAGTGCGGCACACGCCCCGAGTTCGAGTGCTTCGACGTGGGCATCGTGCGCAGCGTCGGCATGTACCTGCAGGCGGGGATGTTCTCGGGCGTGCCCGAGTACAACTTCGTGATGGGCGTGGCCAGCGGCATGCCGGCCGACGCCGACCTGCTCGCGCTGCTGCCACGCTGGATCGTGCCGGGTGCGGCATGGCAAACCACGCTGATCGGCCGTGCCGAGATCTGGCCGGTGCATCAGAAGACGGCCGAGCTCGGCGGCATGCTGCGCACCGGGCTCGAGGACACGTTCTACCTGCCCGGCGGCGCGCGCGCGCCGGGCAACGGCGCGCTGATCGAGGCGCTGGCAGCCTGTGCGCGCCGCGCCGGGCGCGACGTCGCGGGCCCCGCCGAGGCGCGCCGCCTGCTGGGCCTGCGCCCGCACGCCGCCTGACGCGGCGGCGACAATGGCGGCATGAGCCACCCCCCCGCGCCGCCGCGCACCGCCGACGAACAGGCGCGGCTCGACGCGACGCTGACCGAGCTGTTCGAGACCCGCATCCGCTTCAACCAGGTGCTCGGCGTGCGCGTGCGCCAGCTGCGCCCGCAGCCGCAGTTCGCGTTCGAGATGCGCCCCGAACTGATCGGGCACCACCTGTCCGGGCGGCTGCACGGCGGCGTGATCGCCGCGGCGCTCGACGCGCTGGGCGGCTGCGCGCTGATGGTCGCTGCCGGCGACAAACACGCCCACGAGAGCGCCGAACAGGTGCTGCACCGCTTTGCGCGCCTGGGCACGATCGACCTGCGCGTCGACTACCTGCGCCCCGGCATCGGCCAGCAGTTCACCGCGTCGGCCGAGGTGACGCGCCTGGGCGGGCGCGTCGGCTCGACGCAGATGCGACTGGTCAACGAGCAGGGCCGGCTGATCGCCACTGCGGCCGGCGCCTACATGATCACGTGAGCACCGACGCATCCGCCGCTAGACTGCGCCGAGCCACCGCACCCGAGCCGATCTCCCCCGCATGCCCGGCGACCCGGTCACCGAAGCGTCGATTCAGCACGAACTGCTGCGCCTGACGCTGCGCAACGCGGGGCGCAGCGTGCCGCTGCAACTGGCCGCGGTGGCATGGATCGTCTGGCTCGGCGTCGATGCGAATCGCATGCTGGCCGCGGTGTCGGTGGCGCTGCTCGGGCTGGCGGTCGGACTGTGGCGCTGGTCGACGGCGCGCCGCTTCCTGCCCATCGAGAAGCTCGGCATGGCCCAGGTCTCGCAGGCGGTGCTCGAACTCGAGGGCAACGCCGCACTGGCCGGCGCCATGTGGACCGTCGCGACGCTGGACATCTATCCTCGCCTGGACGGGCTCGACGAGTCGTCGTACCTGCTGATCTGCTGCGGCTCGGTGGCGGTGGCGGCGCTGTTCATGTCGCTGGTGCGCCACTCGTTCCTGCTGCTGTCGGTGCCGCTGACGGCGTCGCTGTTCGCCGTCACGCTGCTGCGCGGCGGCGAAGGCGCCGTCGCGCTGGCCTTGCTGATCCTGATCTTCGGGCTGACGATGCTGCGCGCGGCGCGCGAGTACTCGCGCACCGCCGCGCAGTCGATCCGCACCGGGCTCGAGTCCGACGCCGCCAAGGCGTCGCTGGTGCGCGCCAAGGAGGCCGCCGAGGCGGCGAACCTCGCGAAGTCGCAGTTCGTCGCGACGATGAGCCACGAGATCCGCACGCCGATGAACGGCGTGCTCGGCGCGCTCGACCTGCTGCGCCGCACCCAGCTCGACCCCGAGCAGCGCCGACTGGTGAAGACCGCCGCGTCTTCGGGCGAGACGCTGATGTCGATCCTCAACGACGTGCTCGACCACTCGAAGATCGAGGCCGGCAAGCTCCAGCTCACGCCAGCGCCGGTGTCGCTGCACGCGCTCGCCGGCTCGGTCACCGCGCTGCTGCGCGCCAATGCGCAGAGCAAGGGGCTGGCGCTGGAGCTCGAAATCGAGCCCGAGGCGCCCGAC
This sequence comes from uncultured Azohydromonas sp., assembly GCA_964618555.1. Lineage (GTDB taxonomy): Bacteria > Pseudomonadota > Gammaproteobacteria > Burkholderiales > Burkholderiaceae_C > Calidifontimicrobium. The sequence continues at coordinate 9,202 of CAZUBF010000081.1, read as the reverse complement.
CGCGTGCTCGTCGACGCGCAACGGCTCAAGCAGGTGCTGCTCAACCTGGTCGGCAACGCGATCAAGTTCACCGCCGGCGGCACGGTCACGCTGCGGCTGGCACCTGCAGGGGGGCTGGCGGGGTGGACCGGCACGCGCTTCGAGGTGCGCGACACCGGCATCGGCATCGCCCCCGAGCGGCTCGACAGCCTGTTCGAGCCCTTCTACCAGGTCGACGCGTCGAGCCGGCGCCTGCGCGGCGGCACCGGGCTGGGGCTGACGATCAGCCAGCGCATCGTCGAGGCGATGGGCGGGCACATCGACGTGCGCAGCCGGCCCGGCAGCGGTTCGACCTTCGGTTTCACGCTGGCGCTGCCGCCGGACCTCGACCAGCACGCGACCGAGTCCGGCGATTCGGCGATGGGCAGCCTGCCGGTGGACCTGGGCCTGTCGGGCACGGTGCTGCTGGCCGAGGACAACGCGACCAACCGCCTGCTCGCGCGCGAGATGCTGCGCTCGCTCGGTCTCGACGTGGTCGAGGCCGAGGATGGCCGGCAGGCGCTCGAACTGCTCGAGCGCCACCCTGTCGATCTGGTGCTGATGGACTGTCAGATGCCGGTGCTCGACGGCTACGGCGCCACCCAGGCGCTGCGCGAGCGCGAACGGCGCGAGAAGCGCCCGCGCACCCCGGTGCTGGCGTTGAGCGCCAATGCGTTCGAGAAGGACGCCGAGCTGGCGTATGCCGCCGGCATGGACGACTACCTCGCCAAGCCGTACACGCGCGAGGACCTGCGTCGGCTGCTGGCCGAGTGGCTGTGAGCGCCGGCGCCTGCGGCGACGACGCGTTCGATCTGCTGCGGGCCGGGCGGGCGGCCAGGCCCCCGGCGCCGGTGGCCGTCGCGCACCGGACCCTCAGGTACGATCCCGCGCGCAACGGGGTGCGCCGGAAGTGACGCCGCCTCGTCGCGGTCAGCTCGAAGCGCCACCGGCGCACGCGTCGCCACTGCCGGGGACGAGCCCTTGCCTGGAACGGTCCTTTGTCCGCTCACCGATCCAAACCGCCGGCCATCGAAGGCACGCCACCGCCGGGCACCGATGCGCCGTCACCCGAGGTGCCGCCCGCGGCCGACGTGCGCGAGCTGGACGAGGCGTTGTTCGGCGTCACGCGCGTGCTCACGTTCGCCGGCGGCCAGGGTCTGACCTCGGCCAGCGGCTTCTTCTTCGAACGCGACGGCCGGCTCTACCTCGTCACCAGCCGGCACGTGCTGTTCGACGCCCCGAGCGGGCACGCGCCCGACCGCATCGAGATCGAGATGCACACCGACGCGCGCGACCTGACGCAGCGGGCCACGCTGTCGATCCTGCTGTACCGCGACGGCCTGGCCGTGTGGCGCCAGGCACGCGACAGCGGCGGCGAGGTCGACGTGGCGGTGCTCGAGCTCGATCGGGGCGCGTTGCCGGGCGGCTGCGTCGTGCGGCCCTTCGGCGCGCAGCACCTCGCGGTCCGGTTCGACCTGTTCGAGGTCGGCGACCGGCTGGCCATCCCGGGCTTCCCGCTCGGCTTCTTCGACACCGTGCATCACCTGCCCGTGGTGCGGCAGGCCAGTGTCGCCTCCGCCTACGGCACGCGCTTCCAGGGGCAGGGCTTCTTCCTGACCGACGCGCGCCTGCACCGCGGCAGCAGCGGCTCGCCCGTGCTGGCGCGGGTGGATGCGGGCAGCGCGGGCCGGCCGCGCTGGTGTCTGCTGGGCGTGCACTCCAGCCGCATGGACATGGCCACCCGCGACGCGACGCAGGACGAGTCGCTGGGACTGAACTGCGCCTGGTACGCCGACGTGCTGATGACGCTGACCGCCGGCGGACAGTGAAGATGCGCATCCGCGCGGCGCCTGCGACGGCCTGCGCGCAGGGCGCCACGCCGCCCGTGCGCACTGCCGACGCAGTCACGCGACGCGAAGGGCCGCCACGGTAACCTCCCGGACCGCGCCGGCGGCAGGTGGCCCTGGGCGGGCGACGAGGCCGGCTTCAGGCGCGTCGTCGACGCGCTGCGCGACCCGTTCGAGCTGGCCTGGGCGTGCCGGGCCCGGCGCCGTTGCGACCGCGTCCGCCCGCACGACGGCAGAGGTTGCGTCCAGTCGAGTGGTGGACGTCGCCCGAACGCTAGAACGGCGTCGACCATTCGCGGACACGTCCGCGCTCGTCACCCCACGCCGTGTCGAGTTCGATGCGCTTGATCTCCTCGACCGCCCCCTCGTCGGCGCCGCCGACCTTGCGCACCTGCGCGCGCGCCAGCCGCTCCATCAGCCGCAGGTCGCGGTCGGTGAGCTTCATCGCCGCCTCGGCCCACTGGTCGACGATCGCCAGCAGTGACTCGTAGGTGATCGGCGCGGCCACGCGGCGCGCCTGCAGCGCCGCCAGCGTGCCGCGCAGTCGCGGCTCGACGCCGCGCACGACGTGGTCGATCGCGGCGTCGCCGTCACCGTCGTCGACCACGACGTCGACAATCTGGCGGCGCACCAGTTCGTCGGCGCTGTACAGCCGGCCGCTGAGGATCATCTCGTTGGCCACCGCGAAGCCGGCCTTGCGGATCGTGAAGTTCCACGCCCCCATGCCGGGGAACAGGTTGAACAGCACCTCGGGAAAGCCGGCCTGCGCGCTGCGCTCGAAGACCACCTTGTGGAACGGCAGCACCGACTCGAGTCCGCCGCCGAGCGTGTCCCCCTGCACCAGCACCGTGGTGTGCACGCCCAGCTGCGCCGCGTTCTCGAGCCACCAGACGAGGTCGATGCAGCGCCGGCCGTACAGCTTGAGCGAGTCGAGGTCGCCGGCGCGCACCAGCAGCACGAACAGCGCCAGGTCGCCGCCGAAGTTGAACACCCCGTTGACGTCGGAGCTGACCACCAGGTGGCGCACCAGTCCCGAATTGGCGCCGACGTCGTCGAGCACGCGCTGCATCTCGGCGATGCCGGCCAGGCTGTAGCACTGGATCGGCTTGACGCACGTGCGAACGCGCAGCATGGCCAGATCGGAGGTCCACTCCAGCCGCAGATACTTGTAGGGGCGCCCGAGCAGCGCCGGCAGGCCGGTGGCCAGGTCGCGGTTCATAACGTGCCGACGAGGCCCGTGAAGTGGTGGAAGTTGACCAGTGCCGACTCGACCACCGCGTCGCGGGCGGCATCGTCGTCGATCTTGTTGAGCACCCGGCGCAGGTCGGCCATGTGCGTGGCGTCCATCGACGCGTGAGACGCGATGAACGACACGCCGCGCTCGCCGTCGAGCAGCAGCGACTCCTGGATCGCCGACGCGAAAGGCCCGCCGTAGACCGAGGCGATGACCTCCAGCGTGTACAGCATGCCCAGCGCCGAGCAGGGGTGGCGCCGCTCGGCCGCCCAGTGGTTGTAGCCGACCAGCCCCAGCGTCCACGGCGACGGGGCGTGCGCGCGCACCTGCGCCTCGGGCACCCCGATGGCATCGAGGTCGTTCATCACCCACTGCTCGTGGCCCTGTTCCTCGTGCATGTGGTCGTAGAGGAAGTAGCGGATGTCGCGCCAGCGGTCGTCGAGCCGGCTCGCCGCGACCGCGCACACCGGGTTGAAGTGCCACACGACGTGGTACAGCTCGAGCAGCATGTGGCGGTAGCGCTCGACCGTCAGCCCGCGCGCGACCGCGTCGAGCACCACCGGGTGCGTCTCGAAGGCGCGGCGCGACTCGTCGGTGCGGCCGACGAGATCGGCGAAGAACGGCAGCATCGGCAGGCCTCCCCAACGGATCTTCATGGGGACGGGTCGGCGCCCGGCGCGCCGACCCGTCCCGGAGCGCCGATTGTGCGCAACGCGACCGATCCGGCCACCCTGTCAACCCTGACACTGTCGCGTGGCCGCACCGCCGGCCGGACGCGGCAACGCCTTCGCACGCGAAGCGGCGTCGAAACGCTGCCGCCGGCCGTTACACGCGCTCGACGACGACCGCGATGCCCTGCCCGACGCCGATGCACATCGTGCACAGCGCGTAGCGTCCGCCGATGCGGTGCAGCTGGTTGACCGCGGTGGTCACCAGCCGCGCGCCGCTGGCGCCCAGCGGGTGGCCCAGCGCGATCGCGCCGCCGTTGGGGTTGACGCGCGCATCGTCGTCGGCCAGCCCGAGCTGTCGCAGCACCGCCAGCCCCTGGGCGGCGAAGGCCTCGTTGAGCTCGATGACGTCGATCTGCGACAGCGCCAGCCCCGTCTGCCCGAGCACCTTCTGCGTCGCCGGCGCCGGGCCGATGCCCATGACTCGCGGCGGCACGCCCGCGGTGGCCATGCCGACGACGCGCGCGCGCGGCGTCAGGCCGTGGCGCGCCGCTGCCCGCTCGCTGGCCAGCAGCAGCGCGCAAGAACCGTCGTTGACGCCGCTGGCGTTGCCGGCGGTGACGCTGCCGTCGGGCTTCACGACACCCTTGAGCCTGGCCAGCGCGTCGAGGCTGGTGTCGCGCGGGTGCTCGTCCTTGTCCACGACCACCGGGTCGCCCTTCTTCGCGGGGATCGTCACCGGCGTGATCTCGGCATCGAAGAAGCCCGACTTCTGCGCTGCGACCGCCTTCAGCTGGCTGGCCAGCGCCATGCGGTCCTGCGCCTCGCGCTCGATGCCGAATTCGGCGGCAACGTTCTCGGCGGTCTCGGGCATCGAGTCGACGCCGTAGCGCTCCTTCATGAGGCGGTTGACGAAGCGCCAGCCGATCGTCGTGTCGTACACCGCATTGGCGCGGCTGAACGCGGCCTCGGCCTTGGGCATCACGAACGGCGCGCGGCTCATGCTCTCGACGCCGCCGGCGATCATCAGCTCGGCCTCGCCGCTCTTGATGGCGCGCGCCGCGGTGCCCACCGCGTCCATCCCCGAGCCGCACAGCCGGTTGATCGTCGCGCCGGGCACGTCCTGCGGCAGCCCGGCGAGCAGCAGCGCCATGCGCGCTACGTTGCGGTTGTCCTCGCCGGCCTGGTTGGCGCAGCCGTACAGCACGTCGGCGACCGCGCCCCAGTCGACCTTCGGGTTGCGCGCCATCAGCGCGCGCAACGGTATCGCCGCGAGGTCGTCGGCACGCACCGAGCTGAGCGCGCCGCCGTAGCGGCCGATGGGGGTGCGGATCGCGTCGCAGATGAAGGCTTCGGTCATCGTCGGTCTCCGGGGCTTCAGGCGTGCAGGCGGCGGCGCAGCCAGGGGCTGACACGATAGCGCTCGCCGCGGTAGGTGGTGTCGAGCGCGTCGATCAGCGCGACGACGCCGCGCACGTCCCAGCGCGCGAGCCACTCGAACGGCCCGGCCGGGTAGTTGACGCCGAGCTTCATCGCCGCGTCAGCACCTTCGGGCGTGCACACGCCCTGCAGCACCGCGTCGGCGGCCTCGTTGACCAGCATCGCGACGGTGCGCGCGACGACCAGCCCGGGCACGTCGGCCACCGGCAGCGGCGCGAACCCCAGCGCCGCCAGCCAAGCCGGTGCCTGCGCGCGCCACGCAGCGCCGGCGCGTTCCGCCGGCGCCCAGGCCAGCGCGCTGCCCGGCGCCCAGGGCAGCTGCATCGGGCGGTCGAACACCGCAAGGTCGTTGCAGCCGGTGGCGGCCGCCAGTTCGTTGGCGGTGCGCCCGTCGGTGAGCACGAGCCGCGCGCCGTCGACCGCGAGCCCGGTCCAGCCGGTGCCCTTCTCGCGTGCCGGGCCCCAGCCCTGCCCGGTCAGCGCCTGCGCGGCGGCCTGTTCCAGCGCGTCGGCGACGGCACCGTCGCCGTGCACGACCACCTCGCGTGCGGTCGCCGGCGCCTCGTGCACCGCCACCGGCAGCGCCGGCGCGCCGGCGGCGTTGCCGCCGTAGCGGTAGAAGCCGCGACCGCTCTTGCGTCCGAGCAGGCCGCCGTCGACCATCTCCTTCTGCACCAGCGACGGCGCATAGCGCTTGTCCTGGAAGTTGGCCTCGTACACCGAGCAGGTCACCGCGAGGTTGGTGTCGTGGCCGATCAGGTCGATCAGCTCGCACGGCCCCATGCGGAAGCCGGCCGCGCGCAGGCAGGCGTCGAGCACCTGCGGCGTGGCCGCCTGCTCGAGCAGCAGCGCCAGCGTCTCGGCGTAGTACGGGCGTGCGATGCGGTTGACGATGAAGCCCGGTGTCGACTTCGCGTGCACCGGCACCTTGCCCCAGTCGCGCGCCAGATCGAACACCGCCTGCGCGACCGCCGCATCGCTGTGCAGGCCCGAGACGACCTCGACCAGCTTCATCAGCGGCACCGGGTTGAAGAAGTGCATGCCGACCAGGCGGCCCGGGTGCGCGAGGCCGTTGGCGATCGCGGTGACCGAGATCGACGAGGTGTTCGTCGCGAGCACGGCGTCGACGGCGACGATGCCTTCGATCTGGCGCAGCAGCGCGCGTTTCGCGTCGAGGTTCTCGACGATCGCCTCGACCACCACCCGCGCGTCGGCGGCGGCGTCGAGCGCCGCCACCGGCCGCAGTCGAGCCAGTGCGGCCTCGGCCTGCCCGGCGTCGAGCTTGCCCTTGGCGACCAGGCCGCCGAACGTCGTCGCCAGCTTCTCGCGGGCGTCGGCCGCGGCGCCTTCGCGCGCGTCGTACAGCCGCACCGGGTGCCCGGCGAGCGCCGCGACCTGCGCGATGCCGGCACCCATGATGCCGGAGCCGACGACCAGCACCGGTTGCCCCCTCAGGTCCACAGTCATCTGCACGCTCCCGAATCAACGCGCGATCGGCCCCGCCGCGCCGGCGACCCCGCCGTCCCGCGAATGCCCGTCCACCCAGCGGATGCCGCGCATCGGGCCTTGGCCGCGGCGCCGCGTCGCTGGTTCGGCATGAGTCTAAGCCGAGGCGCGAGCGCGTGGCCGATGGGCCGGGGCGGTGCCGTTCGGCGGTGGGCGCGAACGTGAGGGTCGGCCTGCGCAGACCCGAACGACGCGCGAACCCCCCGAGCTCTGCGAAGGCGCGGGTGCGCCACGGGCGTTGCGGGGGTGGCCCGCTTCAGTAGGTCTCGAGATGCAGCCGCCCCTGCTGCTTCATCGACGCGCCGACCGCGTCCCAGTCGAGCCCGGCGTCGCGCGCGATGTCGCGCAGCGCGAGCACCACGCCCTCTTCCATCGCCTTCAGGCCGCAGACGTAGAAGTACGCGTTCGGGTCGGCGAGCAGCGGCGCGAGGTCGGCGGCGGCGGCGCGGATCGCGTCCTGCACGTAGGTCTTGGGCTTGCCGGGCTCGCGCGAGAACGCGAAGTGGATGTCGATGAAGTCCTTCGGCAGGTTCTGCAACGGGCCGAAGTAAGGCAGTTCCTGCGGCGTGCGCGCGCCGAAGAACAGCATCAGTTTCCCGCCCTCGAACTTGCCGCTCTTGCGCAGCCGACGGCGCCACTCGGTCATCGCGCGCATCGGCGCGCTGCCGGTGCCGGTGCAAATCATCACGATGTGGCTCTTCGGGTGGTTCGGCATCAGGAACGTGCTGCCGAACGGGCCGATCACCTGCACCTTGTCGCCGACCTGCAGGTCGCACATGTAGTTGCTCGCGACGCCGCGCACCGGGCGGCCCTGGTGGTCCTCGAGCACGCGCTTGATCGTCAGCGAGAGGTTGTTGTAGCCGGGGCGCTCGCCGTTGCGCGGGCTGGCCACGGAGTACTGGCGCGCGTGGTGCGGGCGTCCTGCGGCGTCGACGCCGGGAGGCAGGATGCCGATCGACTGGCCCTCGAGCACCGGGAACGGCATCGCGCCGAAGTCGAGCATCACGTGGTGCGTGTCGTACTCGCGCCCGACCTCGGTGACGCGCACGTTGCCGACCACCGTCGCGGTGACCGACTTGTGTGCCGCCTTCGGACCGTACAGGTTGCTGTACGCGTGCGCCGCCGACCAGGGCGGCACCTGCGCGTTGTACTGCGCGCTGTGGAACACCTCGTCGCCGCTGGCCGCCGCCGGCAGCGACGGCGCAACCGGCTCGGCTGCGGCGACCGCGCCGGGCGCGACGCCCGCCTCGGCGAGCTGCTCGGGCGTCAGCTCGGGCGGCAGTTCGTCCCAGCGCAGCTGCTCCTCGACGCTGTAGGCCTTGATGCGCGGCATCGTGCGCCAGTTGTCGATGCTGCCGGTCGGGCACGGCGGGATGCAGTCCATGCACAGGTTGCACTTGGACGCGTCGACCACGTAGTTGCGCGAGTCGTGCGTGATCGCCCCGACCGGGCACGTCACCTCGCAGGTGTTGCAGCGGATGCAGATCTCGGGGTCGATCAGGTGCTGCTTGATGACGCCGCTGTCGGCCATGTCCATCGCCAGTCTCCCGCGGCACGGTACCGCGCCAAAGAAGCGGCGGGTTGAACGCCGGGCCGCAGGCCCGTGCGTTCCCACCCGCCGACGTTTCGCGGCCGGCGGCGGCGCCGCCGCCGTCCGCGAAACGGTCAGTTGAAGCGCACGTACTCGAAACTCACCGGCTGCCGGTTGATCCCGATCGCCGGCGGCGCGATCCAGTTGGCGAACTTGCCCGGATCGACGACGCGGCCCATCAGGCTGGCGACGAACGCGCGGTCCTCGTCGGTGGGCAGCCAGCTCTCGACGTTCTGGTTCCACTCGTGGTCGTGGATGTGGCGGCCGTCGGGGCTGACCTTGACGCCGGCGAGCGCGCCGATGTTGCGGTGGAACGCCTTGTGCGGCACCGTCAGGCGGAACGGGATGCCGGCCTTCTCGATGACCTTGTTCCAGCGCTCGACGCCGCCCCTCGAGTCGGTGATGTAGTCGTCGCGCAGCACCTCGTTGAGCGCGTTGAGCATCGGCACCTCCTTCTCGACGAGCATGCCGTTGTTCACCTCCAGCACCTTGTAGGTCTGGCCGCGCAGCTGGTGATCGTCGGTGCGCTTGCCTTCCTCGAAGCGGCCCTTCAGGCCCGTGGAATAGAAGGTGGCGGCGTTGCTCGACTGGTCGGCGCCGAACAGGTCGATGGTCACGCTGAAGTGGAAGTTCAGGTAGCGCTGGATCGTCGGCAGGTCGATCACGCCGGCGGCGCGCAGCTTCGCCGGATCGTCGGTCTTCAGTTCGTTCATCACCTGGCAGGTGCGCTGGATCACCCGGCTCACGCCCGACTCGCCGACGAACATGTGGTGCGCCTCTTCCGTCAGCATGAACTTCGTCGTGCGCGCCAGCGGGTCGAAGCTGCTCTCGGCGAGCGCGCACAGCTGGAACTTGCCGTCGCGGTCGGTGAAGTAGGTGAACATGAAGAAGCTCAGCC
>CAZUBF010000080.1:0-15979 GCA_964618555.1 uncultured Azohydromonas sp. | reverse complement strand
CGGGTGGCGCTACTTGCTGTACGCCGACTCGCCGTGCGACGTGATGTCCAGGCCTTCGCGCTCCTCCTCCTCGGGCACGCGCAGGCCGACCAGCAGGTCGACGACCTTGTAGGCGACGAAGGCGACCACCGCCGACCAGACGATGGTGATGATCACGCCCTCGGCCTGGATCAGCACCTGCGAGGCGATCGAGTAGTCGTCGCCCTTGATGCCGCCCAGCGACGCGGCGGAGAACACGCCGGTGAGGATCGCGCCCAGGATGCCGCCGACGCCGTGCACGCCGAACACGTCGAGCGAGTCGTCGGCGCCGAGCATGCGCTTCAGGCCGTTGACGCCCCACAGGCAGACGAAGCCCGCCGCGCCGCCGATGACGATCGCGCCCATCGGGCCGACGGTGCCGCACGCCGGTGTGATCGCCACCAGTCCGGCGACCGCACCCGACGCGGCGCCCAGCATCGACGCCTTGCCCTTGGTCAGCGCCTCGCCGAGGCACCAGGTCAGCACCGCGGCGGCGGTGGCCAGCAGCGTGTTGACGAAGGCCAGCGCGGCGCCGCTGGTGGCTTCCAGGTTCGAGCCCGCGTTGAAGCCGAACCAGCCGACCCACAGCATCGCGGCGCCGACCATCGTCAGCGGCAGCGAGTGCGGCGGCATCGCCTCCTTGCCGTAGCCCACGCGCTTGCCGAGCACGTAGGCGCCCACCAGGCCGGCGATGCCGGCGTTGATGTGCACCACGGTCCCGCCGGCGAAGTCGAGCGCGCCCTTGCCGAGCAGGTAGCCGCCGGCGCCCCACACCATGTGCGCGATCGGCAGGTAGGCGAGCGTGAACCAGATCACCGAGAACAGCAGCACCGCCGAGAACTTGATGCGCTCGGCGAACGAGCCGACGATCAGCGCGCAGGTGATGCCGGCGAACGTGGCCTGGAACGCGACGAACACGTACTCGGGCAGCTTGACGTCGGCGGTGAAGGTGTCGGCCAGCGTGTCGATCGTCACGCCCGACAGGAACAACTTGTCGAAGCCGGCGATGATCAGCCCCTCGCCGCCGAACGCCAGGCTGTAGCCGTAGACGGCCCACAGCACGCTGATCAGCGAGAACACGACCATCACCTGCATCAGCACCGACAGCATGTTCTTCGCGCGCACCAGGCCGCCGTAGAACAGCGCCAGGCCCGGCACGGCCATGAACAGCACGAGCAGCGTGGCGGTCATCATCCACGCGACGTCGCCCTTGTGCACGGCGGGCGCGGCGGCGGGGGCGGTGGCCTCGGTCGGCGCCGGCGCCGCCGCGGCGTCGCTGGCGGCCTCGACGGCGGAAGCCGCCGCCGACGCGGCGTCCTGGGCGAACGACGCGCCCGCGAAGCCCAGCAGCATCGAGCCGAGGGCGAGGATGGCAAGCAGTTTCTTCATGGGGTTGCCTCGGTGGGTTGTGCCGCTCACAGCGCGTCCTTGCCGGTCTCGCCGGTGCGGATGCGCACCACCTGCTCGAGCGATGCCACGAAGATCTTGCCGTCGCCGATCTTGCCGGTGCGTGCCGACGATTCGATCGCCTCGACGACGCGCTCGACGAGCGTGTCCTCGACCGCGGCCTCGATCTTCACCTTGGGCAGGAAGTCGACCACGTACTCCGCGCCGCGGTACAGCTCCGTGTGTCCCTTCTGGCGGCCGAAGCCCTTGACCTCGGTCACCGTGATGCCCTGCACGCCGATCGCGCTGAGGGCCTCGCGCACTTCGTCGAGCTTGAACGGCTTGACGATCGCGGTCACCATCTTCATGGTTGCTCCTTTCGGGGGGTTCATTGGGGTTGCGCCGACCGGGCTCACGCCGATGCGGGCCGGCCGCCGGGCCGCATCCGCCACCGGGCGCGGGCCGGGCCGGCCCAGGGGACGGCTCAGAGCGACTTGGACAGCGTCACGATGAAACGCGCCTTGTTCACGTCGCCCCACTGGTTCGCGCCGTCCTTGGTGGCGCCGACGACCGCGGCGCCGAGCTTGAAGTCGCCCGGCAGCATCGTGGAGGCGCCGACCTTGTAGTCGTAGAAGCTGGGCAGCCCGATGGCGTCCTTCAGGTCGCTCGACAGACGCGTGTAGCCCACGCCGAGGTCGATCGTCACCGCGTCGCTGACCGGCACCGCGGCGGCGAGCGACAGGTAGCCCGTGCCGCGGCCTTCCTGGTCGCCGGCCAGCCCGAAGTAGCCCTTGCTGACGGTGTGCGAGTACTTCGCGGTGAACATGCCGACGGTGACCCCGCCGTACACCTCGACGGTGTTGCCGTCGCCGAAGCGCGGGTACAGGTAGCCGATCACGCCGACGTCGTAGGCCAGGCCGCCGGCGTCGCCACGGTAGCCGGCGTACAGGTCCGACTCGATGCCGGCGTCGGTGAAGCCGATGCTCGAGTTCCAGTTGCCGGCGTAGAAGCCGCCGGCGGTCCAGTCGAAGCCGCCCTGGATCGCCGGGCGGTTGTCGCTCTGGTCCTGACCGCGGAACTTGTAGCTGCTGGTCAGCGCGACGTTGGCCGACAACTGGGCGTGCGCAGCGCCGGCGACGGCGAGTGCGGCCAGGGCGACGAGTGACTTCTTCATGGGCAGACTCCGCTGAGGGTGAGGGACGGATGGAAGGTCGACAACCCTTCTGCAGCTTCCGTGCCATGTCTGTCGCGTCGGTTGCCGCAGCGCGGCGGTTGTCGCGAGGCGCCGCGGCGCCCGTCGTTGGTGCACCGACGCGGTGCGCGGAGCCTTTCGGCACGCCGTTGGTGCATGCCGCACCGGCCCCGATGGGGGGTCGGCCTCGCCGGCGGCGCCGCCCACAATCGCTGCAGCGCCGAACGCGGCACGGGGCCGTGGGCGGACCGCCGGGAACGCCGCTATGTCGCTCGCCGTCGTGTACAGCCGCTCGCTCGTCGGGCTCGACGCGCCCGAGGTGCGCGTCGAGGTGCACCTGGCCAACGGGCTGCCGAGCTTCACCCTGGTCGGCCTGGCCGACACCGAGGTGAAGGAGTCGCGCGAGCGCGTGCGCGCAGCGCTGGCGCACGCCGGGCTCGGTTTTCCGCACAACAAGCGCATCACGGTGAACCTGGCGCCGGCCGACCTGCCGAAGGAGTCGGGGCGCTTCGACCTGCCGATCGCGCTGGGCATCCTGGCGGCAGCCGGGCAGCTCGACGCGGAAGGGCTCGCCGCCGCCGAATTCGCCGGCGAACTGTCGCTGGCCGGGGAACTGCGTCCGGTGCGCGGCGCGGTGGCGCTGGCGCTGGCGCACCGGCGTGCCGGCGCCCGGCGTGCGCTGGTGCTGCCGGCGGCCAGCGCGGCGCAGGCGGCGCTGGTCGACGGCGTCGACGTGCGCGCCGCGGCGCACCTGCACGACGTGGTGCGCGCGCTGCAGCCGGGCGATGTGGCGACGCCGCTGCCTCGCGCCGTCGCGCCGGCGTGCGAGGCGCCACCGGCGGTGCCCGACCTGCGCGACGTGCGCGGCCAGGCGGCGGCCAAACGCGCGCTCGAGATCGCCGCCGCCGGCGGCCACAGTCTGCTCATGGTCGGCCCGCCGGGCAGCGGCAAGTCGATGCTCGCGATGCGGCTGCCGGGGCTGCTGCCGCCGATGGACGACGACGACGCGCTGGCCAGCGCCGCGCTACAGGGGCTGGGCGCCGAGGGCTTCGACGCGCGACGCTGGCGCCAGCGCCCGCTGCGCGCGCCGCACCACTCGGCCAGCGCGGTGGCGCTGGTCGGCGGTGGCTCGCCGCCGCGGCCGGGCGAGATCTCGCTGGCGCACGGCGGCGTGCTGTTCCTCGACGAGCTGGTCGAGTTCGGCCGCGCCAGCCTCGAGGCGCTGCGCGAGCCGCTCGAGGCCGGCCGCATCACGGTGTCGCGCGCCGCGCGCCAGGCGAGCTTTCCGGCGCGATTCCAGCTCGTCGCGGCGATGAACCCCTGCCCCTGCGGCTGGCTCGGTGCGCTTGCCGCCGGCGCTCGCGCGTGCCGCTGCACGCCGGAGGCGGTGGCGCGTTACCAGGGCCGGCTGTCGGGGCCGCTGCTCGACCGCATCGACCTGCAGGTCGAGGTCGGCGCGGTCGCCCCGGCCGAGCTGCTGGCGCTGCCGCAGGGCGAGGCGAGCGCCGTCGTCGCTGCGCGCGTGGCGTCTGCACGTGAGCGCGCGCTCGCGCGGCAGGGCAGGATCAATGCACTGCTCGACGCGGCCGACCTCGACGCGCACTGCGCACTCGACGACGCCGCGCAGCGCTTCGTGCAGCAGGCGGCGCAGCGGCTGGGCTGGTCGGGGCGCAGCCTGCACCGCGTGCTGAAGGTCGCGCGCAGCATCGCCGACCTCGCCGCCAGCGACCGGCTCGGCGTGGCCCACCTCGGCGAGGCGATGCAGTACCGGCGCGGGCTGCCCGGCGGCTGACGCCGGTGCTAGGCGTGCAGCACCGGCGCCAGCAGCCGGCGCGCCGCGTCGTCGCTCAGCGACTGGCGGCGCGCCCAGTCGGCGAGCTGGTCGTCGCCGATGCGCCCGACGTTGAAGTACGTCGCGTCGGGGTGCGCGATGTAGAAGCCGCTGACGCTGGCCGCCGGGGTCATCGCCAGGCTGTCGGTCAGCCCCATGCCGATGCGTTCGGCGTGCAGCAGTTCGAACATCGCGCGCTTGACGCTGTGGTCGGGGCACGCCGGGTAGCCGGGCGCCGGGCGGATGCCGCGGTAGCGTTCGGCCACCAGCTCCTCGTGCGTCAGCAGCTCGTCGGCGGCGTAGCCCCACAGGTCCTTGCGCACGCGTTCGTGCAGCCACTCGGCGAAGGCCTCGGCGAGCCGGTCGGCCAGCGCCTTGACCATGATCGCGCTGTAGTCGTCGTGCGCGTCGACGAACTGCCGCGCGCGCTCGTCGGCGCCGATCCCGGCGGTGACGGCGAACACGCCGACGTGGTCGGGCGCCACGCCGCGCGGCGCGACGAAGTCGGCCAGCGAGCGATTCGCCCGCCGCACGCCGTCGACCACCGGGCGCTCGGTCTGCGTGCGCAGCGGCGACCAGCGCAGCAGCACCTGCTCGCGCCGCTCGTCGGCGTACAGCTCGATCGTGTCGTCGTCGACCGTGTTCGCCGGCCACAGGCCGACGATGCCGTTCGCGCTCAGCCAGCGGCCCTTGACGATGCGCTCGAGCAGGCGCTTGGCGTCGTCGTACACGCGCGTCGCCTCGGCGCCGACCACGTCGTCGCGCAGGATGTCGGGGAAGCGTCCGGCGAGGTCCCAGGTCTGGAAGAACGGCGTCCAGTCGATGTAGCGCGCCAGCTCGGCCAGGTCCTGGTGGTGGAACTCGCGCCGGCCGATGAAACGCGGCCTCGGCGGCGCGTAGGTCGACCAGTCGATGCGCGTCTTGTTCGCCCGCGCCGCCGCCAGCGTGACCAGCGGCGTGGTCTTCTTCGCCGCGTGCAGCCGGCGCACGCGTTCGTGGTCGGCCGCGACCTCGGCGACGTAGGCGGCGCGCCGCTCGTCGCTGAGCAGGTCGGAGCACACGCCCACCGCGCGCGACGCGTCGGGCACGTAGACCACCGGCCCCTCGTAGTGCGGCGCGATCTTCACCGCGGTGTGCACGCGGCTGGTGGTGGCGCCGCCGATCAGCAGCGGGATCTTCTTCAGCCGGAACCAGTCGTCGCGCTGCATCTCGGCGGCCACTTGCTGCATCTCCTCGAGGCTGGGCGTGATCAGCCCCGACAGCCCGACCAGGTCGGCACCCTCGACCTTGGCCTTCGCGAGGATGTCCTGGCACGGGACCATCACGCCCATGTTGACGACCTCGAAGTTGTTGCACTGCAGGACGACGGCGACGATGTTCTTGCCGATGTCGTGCACGTCGCCCTTGACGGTGGCGATGACGGCCTTGCCGCGCGCGCGCGCCTCGCCGCCGGCGTCGAGCAGCGCCTGCTTCTCGGCCTCGATGTACGGCAGCAGGTGCGCCACCGCCTGCTTCATCACGCGTGCGCTCTTGACCACCTGCGGCAGGAACATCTTGCCCTCGCCGAACAGGTCGCCGACCACGCTCATGCCGGCCATCAGCGGGCCCTCGATGACGTGCAGCGGCCGCCCGCCCGCGGCCTCGATCGCGCGCCAGGCCTGCTCGGTGTCCTCGACGATGAAGTCGGTGATGCCATGCACCAGCGCGTGCGACAGGCGCTGGTCGACCGGCTGCGCGCGCCACGCCAGCCGCGCCGAGTCGTCGCGCGCCGCGCCCTTGACCGCCTCGGCGATCTCGAGCAGGCGTTCGGTGGCCGACAGGGGCGGCTCGCCGGGCCGGTAGGCCGGCGTGCGGTTCAGCACCACGTCCTCGACGCGCTCGCGCAGCACGGGGTCGAGCTCGTCGTACACGCCGACCATGCCGGCGTTGACGATGCCCATGTCCAGCCCCGCCTTGATCGCGTGGTACAGGAACACCGTGTGGATCGCCTCGCGCACCGGCTCGTTGCCGCGAAAGCTGAAGCTCACGTTGCTCACGCCGCCGCTGACCTTCGCCCCCGGCAGGTTCGCCTTGATCCAGCTCGTTGCCTCGATGAAGTCGACCGCGTAGTTCGCGTGCTCGTCGATGCCGGTGGCGATCGCGAAGATGTTCGGGTCGAAGACGATGTCCTCGCACGCAAAGCCGACCTCGTCGACGAGGATGCGGTACGCGCGCTGGCAGATCGAGGTCTTGCGCTCGAAGCTGTCGGCCTGCCCCTGCTCGTCGAAGGCCATCACGACGACGGCCGCGCCGTAGCGGCGCACCAGCGTCGCCTGGCGGCGGAACGCGGCCTCGCCCTCCTTCAGCGAGATCGAGTTGACGATGCCCTTGCCCTGGACGCATTTCAGCCCGGCCTCGATGACCTCCCACTTCGAGCTGTCGATCATCACCGGCACGCGCGCGATCTCGGGCTCGGCGGCGCACAGGTTCAGGAAGCGCACCATCGCGGCCTTGCTGTCGAGCATGGCCTCGTCCATGTTGACGTCGATGACCTGCGCGCCGTTCTCGACCTGCTGGCGCGCCACTGCCAGCGCCTGCTCGAACTGTCCGCCGAGGATCAGCCGCGCGAAGGCCTTCGAGCCAGTGACGTTGGTGCGCTCGCCGATGTTGACGAACAGCGAGCCTTCGCCGAGGGTCACCGGTTCGAGGCCGGCCAGCCGCATCGGCGGGGCGGGCGGCGGGGTCGGGGCAGGCGGAACGGGGGCGGCTTCGGGCATCGCGGCTGGGGCCGGCGCCGCGGCGGTCCCGCCGCGACCGCCGGCATCGACGGTGGGCGAGCGCCGTTGCCATCCGGTGCGCCAGCCGCGCCGGGGTTCCCGAGCCTGGCGCCGGGGCCGTGGTCGGCCGGCGTTGCAACGCTCCTCGGGATGCGGGGCGGATTCTAGGCCCGCGCGGCGACCCGTGCGCCGGCGGCGGTTACGAATCGACGCGTTTGCCCGGCTGCGGCGGCGCGCGCGGCGCGGTCCAATGCGCCGCATGGAGTGCACGAACCGTCGTCGCAGCGATCGCGTCGCGCCCGCGGCGTGGGCCGGTGTTGCGCTGGCGTCGGCGCTGGGCCTGGCCGGCTGCGCGGGTACGCCGCGCGGTGGCGACGTCGACGTGCGACCCGAGGTCGTCGCGCCGCCGCCGTCCGCCCCGCGCCCTGCGCCGGCGCCGGCGGTGTCGCTCGAACGCGAGCAGCGCGCGCTGGCGCAGGCACTGCGCGGCACGCCGGCGGTCGTCGTGCTCGACGACGACGGGGCGCTGTGGATCGAGGTGCCGGCGGTGCAGGGGTTCGAACCCGGTCAGGCGGCGCTGCGCCCGGCGCTGGCGTCGGTGCTCGACCACGTCGCCGCCAGCTTGCAGCGCGTGCCGACGGCGCGCGCGCAGGTGCGCGCGCCCAGCGACGCCGGCGCCGGCATCGTGCTGGCCGACCGCCGTGCGGTGCAGGTGCGGGTGCACCTGGTGCGCCGTGGCGTCGCGCCGACGCGCATCACCGGCGTCGCGGCGTCGCAGCCCGAGTGGCTGCGCGTGAAGCTGGAGCTTCCGGCGCTCAGGCCGCCGCGGGATCGAGCAGCGCCGTGAACAGCGGGTCGTGCCGCGCGCGCGAGCGGTAGGCGCCGACGCGCTCGCGGATCGCCGCGATGTGCTCGGGCGTGGTGCCGCAGCAGCCGCCAGCGATGTTCAGGAAGCCGCTGCGCGCGAAGTCCTCCATCAGCGCCGCCGTGACCTCGGGGGTCTCGTCGAAGCCGGTCTCGCTCATCGGGTTGGGCAGGCCGGCATTGGGGTAACAGCTGATCCAGGTGTCGCCGGCGATCTTCGCCAGCTCCTCGATGTACGGGCGCATCAGCGCCGCACCGAGCGCACAGTTCAGCCCCACCGCCAGCGGCCGCGCGTGGCGCACCGAGTGCCAGAACGCGCCCACCGTCTGCCCCGACAGGATGCGCCCCGACGCGTCGGTTACCGTGCCCGAGACGATCACCGGCAACCGCTCGCCGGTGTCGTCCATCAGCTCCTCGAGCGCGAAGATCGCCGCCTTGGCGTTGAGGGTGTCGAAGATCGTCTCGATCAGGAACAGGTCGACGCCGCCGTCGAGCAGCCCTTCGGCCTGCTCGCGGTAGGCGGCGCGCAGTTCGTCGAAGGTGACGTTGCGTGCGCCGGGGTCGTTGACGTCGGGGCTGATGCTCGCGGTCTTCGGCGTCGGCCCGAGGGCGCCGGCGACGAAGCGGGGCCAGTCGGGCGTGGCTGCCGCGTCGGCGGCGGCGCGCGCCAGTCGCGCGGCGGCGACGTTCATCTCGCGCGCGACGTGCGCCAGCGCGTAATCGGCCTGCGCGACCGCGGTGGCGCCGAAGGTGTTGGTCTCGATGATGTCGGCGCCGGCGGCGAGGTACGCGTCGTGGATGTCGCGCACCAGCGCAGGCCGGGTGAGCACCAGCAGGTCGTTGTTGCCCTTCAGGTCGCGCGGGTGGTCGGCGAAGCGCTCACCGCGAAACTCGGCCTCGCCGAGCGGGTGGCGCTGGAGCATGGTGCCCATCGCGCCGTCGATGACGGCGATGCGCTGCGCGAGCAGCGCGGGCAGCGCCTGGGCGCGGGTGTAGGCGACGGGTTGCATCGGGCGATTGTAGGAAGCGGCTGGCTCCCTGACGGCCGCGACTCGCCCACCGCGACCCCGGAGCCCAGTCCGAACCGGATCTTCGCAACGGCCGCCCACGTGACGAGCACGCACGGCTGCCGCCGATGCGGCGCTCCGGCTCGCTCGCGCCTACAGCGGCGCCGGTGCCGTCTCGGCGAACAGCGACGCGCGGAAGTCGATCGGCGCCCGCAGCGGGCCGTCGTCGGTGGCCCACAGCGTCAGCGCGCGCGCGCTCATCGGCTTGGCGAAGAGGTAGCCCTGCAGCTCGTCGCAGCCCAGCGCCACGAGCATGTCGCGCTGCTGGGGCGTCTCGACCCCCTCGGCAACGACCTTCAGCCCGAGCGCATGCGCCATGCGCAGCACCGCCTCGACGATCGCGCGCGCGTCGTCGCTGGCCGCGAGGTCGGTGACGAAGCTGCGGTCGATCTTCAGCTCCTGCACCGGCAGCTGGCGCAGGTACGCGAGGCTCGAGTACCCGGTGCCGAAGTCGTCGATCGACACGTGCATGCCGGCCGCGCCCAGGCGCTCGAAGGCACGCTTGGTGACCAGCGTGTCCTCCATCGCCACCGTCTCGGTGATCTCGCAGGTGAACTGCGCCGGGCGCACGCCGTGGCGCGCCAGCGCCTCGAGCAGCCGGTCGACCAGGTCCTCGCGGCGCAGCTGGTACGCCGACAGGTTGATCGCCACGCGCATGCGCAGACCGGCGTCGCGCCAGGCGCGGGCCTGGCGGCAGGCGTCCTCGATGACCCAGTGGCCGAGCGCGGCGATCAGCCCGTGGCGCTCGGCGATCGGCACGAACACCGTCGGGCTGACCAGCCCGCGCTGAGGATGGTGCCAGCGCAGCAGCGCCTCGGCGGCGGTGACCTGGCCGCTGCGCGCGTCGATCTTCGGCTGGTACAGCAGCTCGAGCTCGCCGGCGTCGATGGCGCGCCGCAGGTCGCGCGCGAGGTCGAGGTGGCCGCGGATGTCGGGCTCCATCGACGGCTCGAAGATCGCGTAGGTGGCGCCGCCCGAGCGCTTGGCGGCGAACATCGCCGCGTCGGCGCGCGACAGCAGCGTCGGGCGCGAGCCGTGCACCGGGTACAGCGCGATGCCGATCGAGCACGACACGTGCACCTCGCGCCCCTCGGCGGTGATCGGCGCGACCAGCGCGCCGAGCACGCGCTGCGCCAGCGCCGCGGCGGCGCCGCGGTCGCCCTCGGCCAGCAGCAGGAACTCGTCGCCGCCGACGCGCGCCGCGGCGACCCCGGCACCGGCGGCGGCGCCCAGCCGGCGCGCGACTTCGCGCAGCACCTCGTCGCCACAGCCGTGGCCGAAGGTGTCGTTGACCGGCTTGAACGCGTCGAGGTCGACCAGCAGCACCGCCAAGGCGCCGCCGTGGTCGTCGCAGCGGCGCACCGCGCGGTCGAGCAGCGTGTCGAACTGCACCCGGTTCGCGAGGTCGGTCAGCGCGTCGCGGTAGGCGAGCTTGTGCAACTCGTCGTTGGCGTCCTGCAGCGACGCGGCCAGCGACGCGGTCTGGCGCGCGCGGCGGCGGTCGCGCACCAGCGTGGCCAGCACCAGCACCAGCAGCGCGGCGACCAGCAGCGCGCCGATCGACAGCGCGTCGCCGGTCTGCAGGTGGATCGAGTCGGACCACGCAGCCATATCGCTGCCGTATCGGCGTCGCGGCAGCAACGTTGAGCGTCGCCGCGCCCGGGTCGTGAAGCCCGTCACGCGCCGGCGGCACCCCCGAAGGGTCGGCCCGGCGCGCCGCCGCGCGCCGCTTCAGTGCAGCACGACCGGCTGCTGCGCGAGCTGCGTGTAGCCTGCGATGAAGTCGTCGATCGCCTCGACCGACGGTTCGCGTTCGATCAGTGCCTCGACGCCGGCGCGGAAGCGCTGCGCCAGCGCGCCGTCGATGAAGATCTCGCGACGCGCGAGCTTGTCGACGATCTCGTAGCCGCCGCGCGCGTGCCCGCCTTCGCGTGCGTCGTCGCTGGCGAAGCCGGACAGGTCGAACTGCACCACGGCGAACTGATCCGAGTTGTAAAGCATCTGCATGGCGGGACTTTCATCAACCCTCGGCGTGGGAGATGCGGCCTGCGGCGCGGGAATCAAGCCCTCCCGCAGTGAGTCCGTCGCTGCGCCCTGAAGTCCACGGCGTCGCGGGAGCGGCCGGTTGGCGCTGTCGCGGCCCGCGCGAACGACGCCGGCAGCCGCGGCGCTCAGCGCGGTGCGGTCGACTCGAGCTCCAGCGTCAGTGCGTCGGTCACCTCGCCCTGCCGGCCGATCGTGCTCAGCACCAGGCGCACCGGCAGGTGATGGCGCTGCGCGTCGAGCCAGACCTCCCCGCGCGTGTCGAACGCGTGCCGTGCCTCGCGGCGCAGCTCGATCGCGTCGACGGCGCCTTCCGGCGTTTCGACGCGGCGCAGCCCGTGCGAGACGAAGGTCCACGGCGCCAGGTCGCCGCGCACTCCGGTGACCATCAGCACGATCTGCGCGCCTGCGCGGGTGTGCCGCTCGGGCGCCGCGGCAACGACGCCGGCGAGCTGCACGAGCCAGCTCAGCCGGTCCTGCGCGCCCGCCGGCAGCGGGTGCTGCGTCTCGACAGCCGAGTAGCTGATCTTGCCCGCGGTGCGCTGGAAGTTGGCGGCGCGCGCGCTGCGCCCGACCTGTCGGATCACGAAGCGCTCGGGCGCGACGCCGGCATCGTCGAACCCGCCCTGGCTGGTCCACTCGAGCAGCGGCAGGCCGCCAACACTGCCGTCGAGCGTCAACGTGTAGCGCTGCGTCTCGCGCCGGAAGTCGAGCGCGCCCTTGCCCGACACGATGCCGCGCCGCAGCGCGTAGCGCCACTGGAACGACGGCGGCAGTTGCGTCGCGTAGACCGGCACGCGCTCGGCCGCCGCCGGGGTGGCGGCAGCGGCGGGCGTCACGGCGGCGAGCACGGTGTCGAACGCGGGCGCGCTGGACGACGCCTCGGCCGCGTCGGCGTCCGGCGCCGGCGTCGCACCCGGGTCGCCGGCGGGTGCAGGCGCGCGTGCGGGAGGCGGCGCGTCGACGACGGACT
This sequence comes from uncultured Azohydromonas sp., assembly GCA_964618555.1. Taxonomy (GTDB): domain Bacteria; phylum Pseudomonadota; class Gammaproteobacteria; order Burkholderiales; family Burkholderiaceae_C; genus Calidifontimicrobium. The sequence goes on along the minus strand of CAZUBF010000080.1, from coordinate 3,849 downwards.
GCGGCGCGACGACCTCGGTCGCCGCGGCCACGGCGGGCGAGGCGCTGCGCCGCGCCACGGCGGGCGACTGCGCCGCGGGCGGTGCGGCGGCGCGCACGCGGGTGGCTCGCGGCGGCGGGGCCGCGGGTGCGTCGGCAACCGCAGGCGCAGCTGGCACCGTGGCGTCGGCGACGTCGGCGTCGATCGGCGCGGACAGCAGCGACCGCACTTCGACGGTCGCCGCCAGTCGCAGCGGCGTCGTCTGTGGGGCCGCCGGTGCGACGCCGCGCAGCAGCCCCAGGTGCAGCACTGTCGCGCCGAGCGCCGCCGCGGCCAGCGCGACGCGGCGCCGCCGCGCCGCGCTCAGCGCCATGGCGCGCGCTCCGCGCTGGCGACAATCGCGGCCTTCACCGCCGCATTCACGTCATCCACGTCCATGAAACTGGCCACCTATCACGACGGCTCGCGCGACGGCCAGCTCGTCGTCGTCTCGCGCGACCTCGCGAGCGCGCATTTTGCGACCGGCATCGCCACGCGCCTGCAGCAACTGCTCGACGACTGGAACTTCGTCTCGCCGCAGCTCGAGGACCTGTACGCGACGCTCAACGGCGGCAAGGCGCGGCACGCGTTCGCCTTCGAGCCGTCGAGGTGCATGGCGCCGCTGCCGCGCGCGCACCAGTGGGTCGTCGGTGCCTATCCGAGCCACGTCGAGCGCCTGGCGCGCGGGCGCGGCGTCGAGGTCGAGGCCGACCTGCACCACACGCCGGCGCTGCGCCGCGGCGCCGGCGACCACTTCCTCGGCCCCTGCGACGAAGTGCGCTTCGTCGACGAGGAGGCCGGCATCGACGTCGAGGCCGGCCTGGTCGCGATGACCGGCGACGTTCCTCGCGGCGCCGACGCGGCTCGCGCGCTCGACGGCGTGCGCCTGCTGCTGCTGGCCGCCGACTGGAGCCTGCGCCATGCGCTGCCCGCAGTTGCAGCGCACGACGCGGCAGCGCTGCAGGCGCACCCGGCCACCGCGTTCGCGCCGGTGGCGGTGACGCCCGACGAGCTCGGCGACGCGTGGCAGCGCGGGCGCGTGCACCTGAGCGTCGAGTTCGCGGTCAACGGCAGGCGCGTCGGGCTGGTCGACGCGGCCGACGGCATGGCCTTCGACTTCGGCCGGCTCGTCGCGCGGCTCGCCGGCGCGCGCGCGCTCGGCGCCGGCAGCCTGGTCGGTGCCGGCGCCGCGAGCCACGCCGACGCGTCGCGCGGCTTCGCGTGCCTGGCCGAGAAGCGCGCGCTCGAGGTGCTCGAGCACGGCGCGCCGCGCACCGCGTACCTGCGCTTCGGCGACCGCGTGCGCGCCGACGTGCGCGGGCGCGACGGGCAGTCGGTGTTCGGCGCGATCGAGCAAGCGGTGGCCGCCTACGTCGCGTAGACCGCGTCGAGCGAAGCGAAGCCCTTGACCTCGATCGGGTTGCCCGACGGATCGCGGAAGAACATCGTCCACTGCTCGCCGGCCAGGCCCTCGAAGCGCACCTGCGGCGGCAGCACGAAGTCGATGCCGGCGGCCACCAGCCGGTCGGCCAGCGCGCGCCACTCGGCCAGCTCGAGCACCACGCCCAGGTGCGGCATCGGCACGAGATGCTCGCCGACGCGTCCGGTGTCGCTGGTCGCGAACGGCGCGCCCAGGTGCAGCGAGAGCTGGTGGCCGAAGAAGTCGAAGTCGACCCAGGTGTCGGTGCTGCGGCCTTCGTGGCAGCCGAGCACGCCGCCGTAGAAGGCGCGCGCCGCGTCGAGGTCGTGTACATGGTACGCGAGGTGGAACAGGCTGCGCATCGCGAAGGCTTTCTGCAGGGCGTGCTGCGGCGGGCGGGCGATCCATGGCATTGTCGCGGCATGCGCGACCTGCCGCACACGTTGAAGATCGCCACCGTCTGGCTGCTGCTGGGCACGCTGCTGTTCGTCGCGGTGCAGGCCTGGCAGCGGCAGGCGGCCGCGACGCAGTTCAGCGCCGCCGCCGGTGTGATCGAGATCCGCCGCGCGCGCGACGGCCACTACCACTGGCCGGGCACGATCGACGGCGTGGCCGTCGACTTCCTCGTCGACACCGGCGCGACGAGCACGGCGATCCCGGCGTCGCTGGCGTCGCGACTGGGCCTGGCGCCGATCGGCCAGGTGCGCTCGCACACCGCCGGCGGGCCGGTGACCGGGCAGGTGGTGCGTGTCGACGTGGCGCTCGACGGCGGCGTGCAGGCGCGCGCGCTGCGCGTGATCGCGCTCGAAGGGCTGCGCGACCGCCCGCTGCTGGGCATGGACGTGCTCGGCCGGCTGCAGTGGCGGCAGGCCGACGGCGTGCTCACGATCGACATGAACTGACCGCCCCCGAAGCGCCCGCAGCGCGCCGGCCCGGCGGCATACCGGTGCCGCTATCGAATCCCCTGATGCTGGCGCTGTCAGCGTTCCGTCAGAATCGCCCGTTCCCTCGAGCGCAGCGCGATGCACAAGACCTGGCTCAAGCAGTACCCCGCAGGCGTGCCGGCCGAGATCAGGACCGATGTGTACCCGTCGCTGGTGGCGCTTCTCGAGGACGCGTTCCGCCGCCACCGCGACCTGTGCGCCTACAAGTTCATGGGCCGCTCGATCCGCTTCGGCGAGGTCGATGCGCTGTCGCAGGCCTTCGCCGCATGGCTGCAGTCGCAGGGGATCGAGCGCGGCGATCGCGTCGCGGTGATGATGCCCAACGTGCCGCAGTACCCGGTGGCGGTGGCCGGCATCCTGCGCGCCGGCGGTGTGGTGGTCAACGTCAACCCGCTGTACACGCCGCGCGAGCTCGAGCGCCAGCTCAAGGACTCGGGTTCGAAGGCCATCGTGATCCTCGAGAACTTCGCCGCCACGCTGCAGCAGGTGATCGACGCGGTGCCGACGAAGAAGGTGGTCGTCGCGTCGATGGGCGACCTGCTCGGGCGGCTCAAGGGCGCGCTGGTCAACCACGTCGTGCGCAACGTGCGCAAGCTGGTGCCGGCGTACGCGATCCCCGGCGCGCTGCGCTTCAACGACGTGGTCGCGCGTGGCCGCCGGCTGCGCCACACCACGCCGAGCGTCGGCCCCGACGACATCGCGCTGCTGCAGTACACCGGCGGCACCACCGGTGTCAGCAAGGGCGCGGTGCTGCTGCACCGCAACCTCGTGGCCAACGTGCTGCAGTCCGAGGCCTGGTACCAGCCGGCGCTGAAGAAGGTCCCGGCCGGCGAGCAGATCGTCACCGTGTGCGCGTTGCCGCTGTACCACATCTTCGGCTTCACGGCGAACATGATGCTGGGCATGCGCATGGGCGGGTGCAACCTGCTGATCCCGAACGCGCGCGACCTGCCGGCGCTGCTCGCCGAGCTGTCGCGGCACCGCTTCCACAGCCTCCCGGCAGTCAACACGCTGTTCAGCGCGATCGCCCACCACCCCGACGTCGGCAAGGTCGACTGGAGCCACTTGCGCATCTGCGTCGGCGGCGGCATGGCGGTGCAGTCGGCCACCGCGCGGCTGTGGCTCGAGAAGACCGGCTGCCCGATCGTCGAGGGCTACGGGCTGTCGGAGACTTCGCCGTCGGCGACCTGCAATCCGGTCGACAGCGACGCGTTCACCGGCAGCATCGGTCTGCCGCTGCCCGGCACCGAGCTCAAGCTGCTCGACGACGCCGGTGGCGAGGCGCCCCCGGGCACGCCGGGCGAGATCGCGATCCGCGGCCCGCAGGTGATGGCCGGCTACTGGCAACGCCCGGACGAGACGGCCAAGGTGATGACCGCCGACGGGTTCTTCCGCAGCGGCGACATCGGTGTCGTCGACGAGCGCGGCTACTTCCGCATCGTCGACCGCAAGAAGGACATGATCCTG
>CAZUBF010000079.1:0-16157 GCA_964618555.1 uncultured Azohydromonas sp. | reverse complement strand
CAGTTGGGATCGTGCAAAGTCGCCATGGTCATGGTTCAAAAAGTCAAGATAGAAAGAGGTGTGGCGCCGAATTCCACCCACACCGCAGGAAGCGAGCGCAAGCTATGCCAGGGCTCCCGCGCAAGGGCCGCCCCGCCGCGCTGGGAGCGTCCCCCTTCCCGAATTGCGCAGCAATTCGAGAGAAGGGGGAAGGCGCGCAAGCGCCTCAGGGGGTTGTCACCCCATTCAGCGCACGCCGCCCGTGATGTAGTGCTCGAGCTGCTCGATGATGAACTGCTGCTCGGAGATGATGTCCTTGACCAGGTCGCCGATCGAGATCAGGCCGACCAGGCGCTCGTCGTCGAGCACCGGCAAGTGGCGCAGCCGGTTCTCGGTCATCAGCGCCATGCACTCGGCGCTGGTGTGTCGCGGCCCGACGTACATCACCGGCGACGACATCACGTCGCGCACCGGCGTGACCCCGGCCACGCGGTCGCTGGCGGCGACCTTGCGCGCGCAGTCGCGCTCGCTGATGATGCCGACGACGCGGCCCGCGTCGATCACCAGCAGCGCGCCGACGTTCTTCAGCGTCATCTGCTGCGCGGCGTCACGCACCGACACGGCGGGCTCGATGCTGTAGACCGCCTGTTCGGTCTTGGTCTTGAGGATCTCGGCAACGATGGTCATCGTGGTGCTCCCGGTGGCCTCGGCGATGCGCCTGACGAGCGGCGCGGAACACCCGCCCCGCAGCCGGCTCGGGCCTCCCACGGGCCGAGCATAGCCAATCCGCGGGGAAAGCCAAGCCGGCGCCGCGCTCAGCCGCGCGGGCGCAGCCCACCCCGCAGCCGCTGCACCGCCTCGTGCAGCTGCGCCATCGACGTCGCGTACGACAGGCGCAGCCAGCGCTGCGGGTCGTGGGCGCCGAAGTCCTTGCCGGGCACCAGCGCGACGCCGGTGGCCTCGAGCAGTTCGATGGCGAAGCGGTCGCTGTCGTCGGTGAACCGACCGGCGTCGAGCCACACGTAGAACGCGCCGTCGGGCTCGACCGGCACGCCGAAACCCAGTTCGCGCACCGCCGGCACGATGAAGTCGCGCCGCGCGCGAAACTCGTCGCGCCGCGCGCGGTACTCGGCCATCGCCTCGGGCTCGAAGCAGGCCAGCGCGGCGCGCTGCGCCAGCGACGACGGGCAGATGTACAGGTTCTGCGCCAGCTTCTCGAAGGCACCGATCCACGCCGGCGGCAGCACCAGCCAGCCCAGCCGCCAGCCGGTCATGTGGAAATACTTCGAGAAGCTGCCGACCACCACCACGTCGTCGCCCAGCGACAGCGCACTGCGCGGCCGCCCGCCGTAGCTCAGCCCCAGGTAGATCTCGTCGACGATCGTGAAGCCGCCGCGCTCGCGCACCGCGTCGACGACCCGTGCGAGCTCGTCGAACGGCAGCGACGTGCCGGTGGGGTTGCTCGGGCTGGCCAGCAGCACGCCGCGCACGTCGTCGGCCCAGTGCGCGCGCACCGCGGCCGCGTCGAGCTGGAAGCGCGTGGCCGGCCCCACCGGCAGCGCCCGCGGCACGCCGTCGAAGGCGGCAACGAAGTGCCGGTTGCAGGGGTAGCCGGGGTCGGTCATCAGCACGGCCGCACCGGGGTCGACCAGCGCCGCGCAGGCCAGCAGCAGCGCGCCCGACGCGCCGGCGGTCACCAGCACGCGCTGCGGGTCGACGTCGGCGCCGAACTCGTCGCCGTGCCAGCGCGCGATCGCGCGGCGCAGCGCATCGATCCCCAGGGCCGAGGTGTAGCCGGTGTCGCCGCCGCGCGCCGCGCGCGCCAGTGCGTCGACCACCGGCGCCGGTGCGGTGAAGTCGGGTTCGCCGATGCTCAGGTGGATCACCGAGCGCCCGGCGCGCTCGAGGGCGTCGGCGTGCTTGACGAGTTCCATCACGTGGAACGGCGCGATGCGCGCGTTGCGCGCGGCCAGTGGGGGCAGCGTCGGGCGCGAAGCGGGGGCGAAGGTCATGCGCTCGGTCGGTGGGTGGGGCGGGCCGCGATCGTAGCGCCGTCGCGCGTGCTACCGTGGGCGCGTCCGGTCGCCGCAGCGCCATTGCCTTGAGTCCAGACACCGCACCACCCCACCCCGACGACGAGCACGGCGTGCGGTCGCTATGGCAGTCGCTGCGTGCCTTCGTCGTCGCGCAGCTGCCGCTGCTGCTGCTGGTGCTGGCGGCGCTGGCCGCCGCCTACGCGGCCCTGCAGCCCACGCCGCCGAAGCGGCTGACGCTGGCCACCGGAGGCGCGCAGGGGGCCTACGCCGAGTTCGGCCGGCGCTATGCCGACGCGCTGCGTGCGCATGGCATCGAGGTGGAGCTGCGCGAGACCGGCGGCGCCGCCGACAACCTGGCGCTGCTGCGCGACCCGGCGTCGGGTGTCGACGCCGCCTTCGTGCAGGGCGGCAGCAGCGGCAAGCGCCCGGTCGACGAGCCACCCGACGACGGCGTGGAGTCGCTGGGCAGCGTGTTCCACGAGCCGGTGTGGCTGTTCTACCGCGAGGACAGCGCGAAGCGCTTGCTCGGCGGCGCGGCGCTGACCAACGCCGCGCAACTCGCCGGCTGGCGGCTGAACGTCGGCGCGCCGGGCAGCGGCGTGCCGCCGCTGATGCGCCGCCTGTTCGACGCCTACCGCGTCGACGTCGACGCGCTGAAGCTGTCGCAGCTGCCGCTGACGCCGGCGGTGGTCGAACTGCTCGACGGCCGGCTCGACGCGCTGGTGGTGGCGTCGGCGCCCGAGGCGTCGATGGTGCAGATGCTGCTGCTGACGCCGGGCATCGCGCTGTTCGACTTCGCACAGGCCGAGGCGCTGTCGCGCCACTTCCCGTTCATGACGCCGGTGGTGCTGCCGCGCGGGGTGGTGGACCTCGCCGCCGACCGCCCGCCGGCCGACGTGCGACTGGTCGCCCCGGCGGCTTCGCTGCTGGCGCGCGAGACGCTGCATCCGGCGCTGGTGCAGCTGCTGGTGCAGACCGCGCGACAGGTGCACGGCAACGCCGGCTGGTTCCAGCACGCCGGCGAGTTCCCGAAGCCCGAGGCCACCGAGTGGCCCCTGGCCGCCGAGGCACAGCGTGTGTACCGCAGCGGCACGCCGTGGCTGCAGCGCTACCTGCCGTTCTGGGTCGCGAACCTGGTCGACCGCATGTGGCTGGTGGTGGTGTCGGTGATCGCGATCGCACTGCCGCTGTCGCGCGTGCTGCCGCCGCTGGTGGAGTTCCGCATCCGCTCGCGGGTGTTCCGCTGGTACGCGCAGCTGCGCGCGGTGGAAGACGCGGAGGGCGCACGCCCCGCCGGCGACCTGCTGCGCCGCCTCGACGAGATCGACGCGCGCGTCGGCCGCATTTCGGTGCCGCTGAGCTACGCCGACGAGCTGTACGCGCTGCGCAGCCACATCCAGCTGGTGCGCCGGCGCTTGCAGGCGCACGACGAAGGCACGGCGGCCACGGACGACGCTCCCTAGAATGCCCGCTGCACAGGAGCCGCGCATGGACACCCGCACCTCCCCGTTCCGACTGCGCCTGGCACGCGTGCGCGAGGCGCTGGCGCGCCACGGCGCGAGCGCGCTGCTGGTGCCGTCGAGCGACCCGCACCTGTCGGAGTACCTGCCCGGGCGCTGGCAGGGCCGCGAGTGGCTGTCGGGATTCACCGGCTCGATGGGCACGCTGGTGGTCACGACAGACGAAGCGGCGCTGTTCGCCGACAGCCGCTACTGGGTGCAGGCCGAAGCCGAGCTCGCCGGCAGCGGCATCGCGCTCGAGAAGATCCCCACCGGCAACGCCACCGCGCACGTCGACTGGCTGGCCTCGCACGTGAAGCCCGGGCAGACGGTCGCCGTCGACGGCGCGGTGCTCGGGCTGGCGGCGGCGCAGACGCTGCGCGCCGCGCTCGACAAGGCCGGCGTGGCGCTGCGCACCGACCTCGACCTGCTCTCCGAGGCCTGGCCCGACCGCCCGGCGCTGCCGAGCGCGGCGGTGTACGAACACCGCGCGCCGCAGGCCGCGGTCGCGCGCACCGACAAGCTGGCGCAGCTGCGCACGGCGATGCGCGAGCGCGGCGCCACGCACCACTTCGTGTCCACCGTCGACGACATCGCCTGGATCACCAACCTGCGTGGCGCCGACGTCGACTACAACCCGGTGTTCCTCGCGCACCTGCTGGTCGCCGCCGACGAGGCCACGCTGTTCGTCGGCGCCGGCAAGCTGCCGGCCGACGCGGTCGGCGCGCTGGCCGCCGACGGCGTGCGCGTCGACGACTACGAGCGCGCCGCCACCGCGCTGGCCACGCTGCCGGCGGGCGCGACGCTGCTCGTCGACCCGAAACGCATCACGCTGGCGTTCCGCGAGTGCGTGCCCGACGGCGTGACCGTGGTCGAGGCGATCAACCCGAGCACGCTGGCCAAGAGCCGCAAGACCGACGCCGAGGCCGCCTTCGTGCGCGAGACGATGGCGCTCGACGGCGCCGCGATGTGCCGCTTCTACGCGCGCTTCGAGGCGGCGCTGGCACGCGGCGAGCGGCTGACCGAGCTCACCGTCGACGAATGGCTCAGCGCCGAGCGCGCGAAGCAGCCCGGCTTCGTCGGCTTGAGCTTTCCGACCATCGCCGGGTTCGGCGCCAACGGCGCGATGCCGCACTACCGCGCGACGTCGGCGTCGCACGCGGCGATCGAAGGCGACTCGCTGCTGCTGATCGACTCCGGCGGCCAGTACCTGGGCGGCACCACCGACATCACGCGCGTGTGGCCCGTGGGCACGCCCAGCGCGGCGATGCGGCACGACTACACGCGCGTGCTCAAGGGCACGATCGCGCTGTCGCGCACGCGCTTCCCGCACGGCTGGCCAGCGCCGGCGCTCGACGCCGTCGCTCGCGCCCCGTTGTGGGCCGCGGGCCTGGACTACGGCCACGGCACCGGCCACGGCGTGGGCTACTTCCTCAACGTGCACGAAGGCCCGCAGTCGATCAGCCGCGCGATGCCCGAGCCGGCGACCGCGATGCTGCCGGGCATGATCACCTCGATCGAGCCCGGTGTGTACCGCCCCGGGAGCTGGGGCGTGCGCATCGAGAACCTGGTGCTCAACGTGCCGGCGTCGTTGGCCGCGCCGGAGGAGTTCGGCGAGTTCCTCGAGTTCGAGACGCTCACGCTGTGCCCGATCGACACGCGCTGCGTCGAGCGCTCGCTGCTCGACGCGGCCGAGGTCGAGTGGCTCGACCGCTATCACGCGACGGTGCGCGCTCGCCTGGCGCCGTTGGTCGACGGCGACGCGCTCGCCTGGCTCGAAGCGCGCACACGCCCGCTGTGACGCCCCGCGCAGCGGACGCACGATGAACGCGGCGTCGCCGCCGGCGCTGGGCATCGACCTCGGCGGCACGAAGATCGAAGCCGCGGCACTGGCCGCCGACGGCACCGTGCGCTGGCGCGAACGCGTGCCCACGCCGGCCGGCGACTACGACGCGACGCTCGACGCCGTCGCGGCACTGGTGGCGCGCGCGCGCGACGCGGTCGGCCGCGAACTCACGATCGGCGTGGGCCACCCGGGTGCGCTGACGCCGGCGGGTCGCGTGAAGAACGCCAACTCCACCTGCCTGAACGGCCGTGCGCTGCAGCGCGACCTCGAGGCGCGGCTCGGCCAGCCGCTGCGCCTGGCCAACGACGCGAACTGCCTGGCGCTGTCCGAGGCCACGGACGGCGCCGGGGCCGGCGCCGACGTGGTGTTCGCGGTGATCCTGGGCACCGGCGTCGGCGGCGGCATCGCGGTGCGCGCCCGCGTGCTGACCGGCGCCAACGGCCTGACCGGCGAGTGGGGCCACAACCCGCTGCCGTGGGCCGGCGACGACGACCCGGCGCGGCCGTGTTATTGCGGCCAGCGCGGCTGCGTCGAGACGTGGCTCAGCGGCCCGGCGCTGGCGGCCGACCACCGCCGCCGCGGCGGCGAGGCAGTCGACGCGGCGCAGATCGCGCAGCGCGCCGCCGCCGGCGACGCCGCGTGCGCCGCGACGCTCGAGCGCCACGCGCAGCGTCTGGCACGTGCGCTGGCCGCGGTGGTCAACCTGCTCGACCCCGACGTGATCGTGCTCGGCGGCGGCCTGTCGCGGCTGGCCGGGCTGTACGAACGCGTGCCTGCGCTGTGGAGCCGCTGGGTGTTCTCGGCCGGCGCGCCGGACGACCCGATGCGCACCGCGCTGCGGCCGGCGGCGCACGGCGACGCGTCCGGCGTGCGCGGCGCCGCCTGGCTGTGGCGCGAGCCCTGACGGCCGGCGCGCCGCCGCCCCTGCCGTGATGCCCGCGCCCGCATGCAAGTCCTGACCAGCCTGCTCGCCGTGCTCGTGGCCGCGCGCCTGCTCGGCCACCTCGCCACGCGCTACGGCCAGCCGGCCATCGTCGGCGAGATGCTCGCCGGCGTGCTGCTCGGGCCCAGCGTGTTCGGGTGGGTCGAGCCCAACGCGGCGCTGTCGGGCATCGCGTCGCTGGCGATCTTCCTCGTCGTGCTGTCGGCGGGCCTGGAGATGCGACTGCGCGACATCGTCGCGGCGCTGCGCGGGCGCGGGCTGCTGGTCGCGCTGCTGGGCTTCGTGCTGCCGTTCGGCGCCGGCGTGGCGGTCGCCCTGGCCTTCGACCTCGACGTGATGCGCACCGTGTTCCTCGGCCTGTGCATCTCGATCACCGCGCTGCCGGTGGCGGTGAAGATGCTCGAGGACTTCGGCATGCTCGCCACGCCGATCGGCCACCTCTCGGTGTCGACCGCGGTGATCAACGACGTGCTGGCGCTGTTCGTGCTGGGCGTGCTGCTCGCCCTGCCCGAGCAGACCACGTGGAGCGCCGTGGCCGCTGCCGGGTCGACGGTGATGCTCAAGCTGCTGGCGCTGGCGGCGACGATCATCGCGCTCAACGCCAGCCTGCACCTGCTCGAGCGGCGCGGCGTGAACATCGCCGCGGCGCCCGAGCGCATCGTCGCGGTGCTCGGCCCCGACGCGCTGTTCGGCGTGGTGATCCTGTTCGTGATGGTCGTCGGCACGGTCAGCGAGGCGCTGGGCTTCCACTTCGTGATCGGCGCGTTCTTCGGCGCGTTGCTGCTCGACCAGCGGCACTTCGTCGCGTCGCGCTACGACGACCTGCGCCGCACGCTGGGGTCGGTCACCGGGGGGTTCCTGGCGCCGGTGTTCTTCGCGTACATCGGCCTCGAGTTCGCGCTGGACTCGCTCGACGACATCCCCTTCGTCGTCGTCGTGCTGCTCGCCGCCGTCGCGTCGAAGGTGCTGGCCGGATGGTGGGGAGGCCGGCGCGCCGGCATGACGCACCGCGAGGCGCTCGCGCTGGGTTGCGTGCTCAACGGCCGCGGCGCGATGGAGCTGGTGGTGGCGAGCATCGCCTACGAACGCGGCTTCATCGGCGCCGAGCTGTTCTCGGTGCTGGTGCTGATGGGGTTGGTGACGACGCTGCTCACGCCGCTGGCGTTCAACGCCGTCGTGCCCGCGGCCAGCCGCGACGCCTACCGCGCCGGCGGGCGCTTGTAGGCCCGCGGTCGCGGCACGACGCGCGCGGCGGCGGCGCTCAACCCAGGTGCCGTCCGAAGAACCGCAGCGTGCGGTCCCACGCGACCTGCGCCCACGCCGCGTCGTACTGCGTCACCGCGATGCGCCCCGGCCCCTGCGCCGTTTCGTTGGCGAAGGCGTGGTGCGCCAGGTAGCGGTGGCCGGCGTACGAGACGCCGGCGTCGTGCAGCCTGGCCTCGAGCGCGTCGACGCCGTCGACCGCGAACGCCGCATCCTGCGTCGCCCAGTGTGCCATCACCGGCCCCTTGATCTTGCCGGCGTCGACGAACTCGAGTGGCGGGTAGCCGTACCACACGACGCCGGCGTCGGCCTCGGGCGCCATCGTCAGCGCCAGCAGCGTCAGCGCGCCGCCCATGCAGTAGCCGGTGACGCCGACCCTCGGGCAGCCGCGCGCCTTGAGCGCCTGCACTGCGCCGCGCACGTCCTGCGACGCGGCGTCGCCGAAGTCCAGGTTGGTCATCAGGTGGTGCGCCTCCTCGGCGGCGAGAGTCGACTTGCCGCGATACAGGTCGGGCACCAGCGCGGTGTAGCCCGCCCGTGCCAGCCGGTCGGCGACGCCGCGGATCTGGTCGTTCACGCCCCACCACTCCTGGATCACGACGATGCCCGGCCCGGGCGACGCCGGTTCGGCGAGATAGCCGTCGACCGGCTGCCCGTCCGGGCGCCGGAAGCTGATCGTGCTGCCCATCATGCGTTGCTCCTGCATCCCCCGCCACCGGGGTCCGGCGCGCAGTACACCGCGGCGATGCGGCGCGGTCAATCGGGGCCGGTCGGGGTGCGTCTCGCGCGCTGCGTCAGCCGCCCTGGATGAAGCGGACCACCTGGCGCAGCGTGGTGTCGTCCTCGTCGAAGCCGCCGTGCGTGCTGGCCTTGCTGCGCGCGCCGGGCGCGAGATGCAGCGTCGCGTTCGGCAACGCGCCGAGCGCCGCGCGCGCGTCGCCTTCGAGGCCCAGGATCGGCTGGCGCGCACCGCCCTCGAACGACTCGGCCACCAGGTGCAGCAGCGATCGGCGGTACGGGCCGCAGGTCGGGTCGTCCTCCTCGGCCTGCGCGGTCAGCGAGAACTGCTGATAGCGCGCGACGGTGCCCTTGCGGATCATAGGCGCCAGCGTCGCGGCGAACAGGTCGGCGCGCACCGCCGGGGCCATGAAGCTCACCGACTCGAAACGCATGCCCTCGTCGGCGAGGCGCTGCAGCATCAGGCTGCCGACGATGCCGCCGGCCGAGTGGCCGACGAAGTGCATGCGCACGTTCTTGTTCTTCACCTTGTGCTTGAAGTGCCGGTACAGCAGCACCGCGCCGGCCTGCTCGTCGTCGGCGACGCCTTCGCGGTACAGGCTGATCAGGTCGGCGTTCTGCTTCATCTCGCCCCACAGCGCGGTGCCGGGCCGGGCCAGCGCGCGCTCGAGGCGTCGGTTCCACCAGCGCTCGAACACCGCACCGGCGGCGGTCGGACGCGGTTCGCCCTTGACCGTGTCGGCGATCAGGCCGCACAGCGTGGTCCAGAAGTCGGTCTCCCACATCAGGAAGATCGGGAAGATGCGCGCCTCGTACAGCGCCGGGACCCAGCGCGCCGCGGTCTTCGCCGCGTCCTTCTCGCCGACCAGGCCGCCGTGCGCGTAGACGCACACGTCGACGGTGCCGTCGGCCAGTCGCCACTCGCCGCGCGCGCGCTCGAGCTGCACGTCGGCGATCGCGCGCACGTCGTCGGGCGTGGTGCGGAACACGCCGCTGTTGCTCAGCGCGCCGTTGTTGCCCATGTTGAGGATGAACGGCGCGAGCTCGCGGTGGCGCAGCACCTCGCTGGTGGCCAGCACCACCTTGCCGCTGCGCGGGTCTTGGCGCAGCGAGTCGGCCACCGCGAGGTCGCGGTGGTCCTGCGTGACCACGCCGAGTTGCGCCACCCAGCAGTCCATCGCGTTGGCCAGCCAGTCGCCATAGGTCAGCAGCGCGTAACCGTGCGAACCCCAGCCCGGGCCCCACGAGTTCTGCACCAGGAAGCCGCGTTCGTTGTAGCCGAGGATCGTGAACGCGTGGCCGGCATGCTCGGCCTCGCCCCCGCGCACCGGGATCTCCCACACGTCGTCGAAGCGCGTCGGCCAGTCGCGCCGCGGGCGCACGCGCACACCCTCGTCCCAGCCCGAGTGGCAGCCGCAGCTGACGTACAGCACGCCCACCTCGTTGAGCGCGGCGTGCATGTCGGTGAGCTGGTTCGGCGCGATGCGGTAGTACGCGCCCAGCGGCCGGCGCACCGCGTCGTACCACCAGTCGTCGTCGATGCGCGGCGCCGCCGGCGGCATCTCGAGGCCCGGAAACAGCGGCTCGCGGCACGCGCCGTGCTTGAACCAGCCCTTCAGCGCGCCGCGCAGGCTCGACCCTTCGTCGGCCACCGAACCGGGGAACTCGTCGTAGCGGCGTGCCATCGAGTACAGCATGAACGGCGAGATGGCCGGCTCGTGCTCGCGGCCGGCGCGGCGCAGCAGGTGCTCGACGACCAAAGCCAGCGCGAACCCGGTGCAGGCGTTGGTGTCGCGCTGGTTCTTCACCGGCAGCGGCTGCGACGGGAACAGCGTGGCCGGCGGCGCCGACGAGATGCCCGGCACGTACCAGCGATCACGGAAGTCGATCGCGTCGGGGCGCGCGACGCGCTTCCAGGTCGATGCGCTGGCGGCGCGGGCCGGTCGGGCCGCGGCGGCCTTCTTCTTCGAAGTCGACGATCGGGACGGGCGGAAACTCGGCATGCGCGCTCCTGGCGGTGGCGGCGCGATCCTCGGCGGGGCCGCTTGCGGCGGCAATCCCCAGCATCGCGGCGCGCGTGCCGTGGCGCACCGCTCAGCGCATCACGGCGTCTGCTCGACGTGGCGCAGCGTCTGGGCCGCGGCGTCGCGCCACGTGGGTTCGCGCTGCGCCGCGGCCACCGCACGTCGGGCCGCGGCGAACGCGGCGTCGCGGTCGCCGCGCTGCAGGTGCACCCGCGCGAGGTTGTTCCACGCCGCGGCGCTGTCGTGGCGCTGCGCCGCGTGCGCCAGCACGTGCGCCGCGGCATCGGCGTCGCCGGCGGCGAACAGCGCATTGCCATGGCCGATCGCGGCGACCAGGTGGTCGGGCCAGCGCGCGCGCACGCCGGCCCAGGCCCGCGCGGCGTCGGCCGGCGCAGCCACCCGCTCGAAGCCCAGCGCCGCCTGTACCGCGTCGGCCTCGACGGCGGTGGCCGGCAACGCCGGTGGCGGCAGCGCGACGAAGGCCCAGTGGCCACCACGCGCCCAGGTGTGCTCGAAGGTCGACAGCGTCATGCGCTGGCGCGGCTGGTCTCCGCTGCGCAGCACGATCTCGCCGGCGGCGAGGTCGTAGCCGACCGCGACCGCATAGTGCCAGCGCGGCGCGATCGGCAACGCCAGGTTCTGCAGCACGACCACCGGGTGCCCGGCGTCGATTTCGGCGAGCAGCGCGTCGAGCCGGCGCGGCAGCGGCACCGCGAGCAGGCTCTGGCGCCGCGCGGCGGCGAGCATCTCGACCTGCAGCGCGCCCTCGCGCGCCGGCAGGAACACGCCGTCGGCCAGCGCCTCGGGCGTGACGTCGACGCCGGCGGCCTGTGCGACCATCGCCAGCGATGCCGGCCCGCAGTGGAACTGCGCCTGCGCGAAGAACGGCACCCGGGTCAGCTCGGCCGCGCCGCGCAGCATCGCAGGAGGCGCCGCACTCAGCGCACGCGACTGCGGCGCGTCGAGGGCAGCGCAGCCGCCGAGCAGCGCTGCGGCGAGCAGCAACGCCGCGCGCCGCAGCGCCCGGCGCCGGCCGGCCACCGACACGGACGTCAGCGGATCGATCGCGTGAACGGGAAGACCTTCGTGAAGCCGAGGATGTCGGTCACGAGCAGCAGCACGAAGATGAACACCACGGTGCCGAGCACGCTGCCGCCGGCCGGCGCCTGGTCGATCTGCGCCGCGACGTGCGCCGCCTCGGCGTCGGTCAGCGCGGCCACGCGTTCGCGCGCGGCCTCGGCCGACACGCCGCGCGCGCGCAGCGCCTCGACCACCTCGGCGCGGTCGAGTTGCTGCAGCAGCCTTGCGTGCGACTCGGACGACGTGGACGCGGCCTGCGCGCCGGCGACCTGTTCGGCCGAGATCAGCGCGGAAGGCGCGGCGTGCACCAGGCTGGCGTGCGTCAGGGCCGCGGCAGCGGCAGTGGCGATCAGGCGTCGCAGCGTGGACATGCGCAGTCTCCGTGGGGTTGCGGTGCCGGCGATCGTAACAACGATGCCGCCGGCTTTGTCACGAAGTGCAACCACGGCAGGGTTCGCTCACGCCCCGCACGCCAACCTGGGGTCGCATCCGCCTGCCGTTCGGGCGGCCGGCGCGGACCCGGCTTCGCCGGTCCGCCGGCGGCGCCTGCTCGCGAACCACTCGCGAACCGCTCGAACTCCGCGAGCGCGCGGAGCGCGCAAGGCGCTTCGGGGCGGTCTACTTCAACGCCCGGAAGCGCAGCCGGTGCGGGCGCGCACCCTCTTCGCCCAGGCGTTTGACCTTGTCGGCCTCGTACTCCTGGTAGTTGCCGTCGAAGAACACCCACTGGCTGTCGCCCTCGCACGCCAGGATGTGCGTCGCGATGCGGTCGAGGAACCAGCGGTCGTGGCTGATCACGAGCACGCTGCCGGCGAACTCGAGCAGCGCGTCTTCCAGCGCGCGCAGCGTCTCGACGTCGAGGTCGTTGCTCGGCTCGTCGAGCAGCAGCACGTTGCCGCCGCGCGCCAGCGTCTTGGCCAGGTGCAGCCGCCCGCGTTCGCCGCCCGAGAGGTTCTTCACCAGCTTCTGCTGGTCGTTGCCCTTGAAGTTGAAGCGGCCCAGGTACGCACGGCTGGGCATCACGAACTTGCCCACCGTGATGTTGTCCAGCCCGCCCGAGACGTCCTCCCACACCGTCTTGTCGCCTTCCAGCGCCTCGCGGGTCTGGTCGACGAAGGCCATCTTGACGGTCTGGCCGATCTTGATCGTGCCGCTGTCGGGCTGCTCCTTGCCCTGGATCATGCGAAACAGCGTCGACTTGCCGGCGCCGTTGGGGCCGATGATGCCGACGATCGCACCGGCAGGCACCTTGAAGCTCAGGTCGTCGATCAGCAGCCGGTCGCCGAAGCTCTTGCTGACGCCGGCGAACTCGATCACCTCGTGGCCCAGGCGCTCGGACACGGGGATGAAGATCTCGTTGGTCTCGTTGCGCTTCTGGTACTCGACGTCGGAGAGTTCCTCGAATCGCGCCAGCCGTGCCTTGCTCTTCGCCTGGCGGCCCTTGGGGTTCTTGCGCACCCACTCCAGCTCGCGCTTCATCGCCTTGGTGCGCGCGTCCTCGGTGCGCTGCTCGAGCTCGAGGCGCTTCTCCTTCTGGTCGAGCCAGATGCTGTAGTTGCCGTGGTACGGGATGCCGCGGCCGCGGTCGAGTTCCAGGATCCACTCGGCGGCGTTGTCGAGGAAGTAGCGGTCGTGGGTGATCGCGACCACGGTCCCGGGGAAGCGCTTGAGGAACTGCTCCAACCAGTCGACCGACTCGGCGTCGAGGTGGTTCGTCGGTTCGTCGAGCAGCAGCATGTCGGGCTTGGACAGCAACAGCCGGCACAGCGCGACGCGGCGCTTCTCGCCGCCCGAGAGCTGCCCGATCTGCGCGTCCCACGGCGGCAGGCGCAGCGCGTCGGCGGCAATCTCCAGCTGCAGGTCGGTGTTCTCGCTGCCGGCGGTGGCGATCAGCGCCTCGAGCTCGGCCTGCTCGGCGGCGAGCGCGTCGAAATCGGCGTCGGGCTCGGCATAGGCGGCGTAGACCTCGTCGAGACGCTTCTTGGCCGCGAGCACGCCGCCGATGCCCTGCTCCACCGCCTGGCGCACCGTCTGGTCGGGGTCCATCTGCGGCTCCTGCGGCAGGTAGCCGATCTTGATGCCCGGCATCGGCGTCGCCTCACCTTCGATCTCGGTGTCGACGCCGGCCATGATCTTCAGCAGCGTGCTCTTGCCCGCGCCGTTGAGGCCGAGCACGCCGATCTTGGCGCCGGGGAAGAACGACAGCGAGATGTCCTTCAGGATCTCCCGCTTCGGCGGGACGATCTTGCTGACGCGGTTCATCGTGTAGACGTATTGGGCCATCGGCTTGCCTTGCTTCGGGTCGGGCGGCGCCCCCGACCGGGGGCACGCGCAGAAAGACAAAAGGCAGGCGGTGCCTGCCATCGGATCGATTCGGCGGGCCGGGCCCGCCGCAGGCGCATTGTCGCCCGAGCGTGCGCCCGGATCACGCCGGGGGGGTCAGCGCCGCGCCGCGGCGCGCTCGATGGCCTCGCGCGCCGCCAGTTCGGCGCGTGCTGCCGCGTCGACCGGTGAATGCAGCAAGCCGGCGTGGCGGTAGTGCAGGTTCTCGTAGACCTCGGCCAGTGCCGGCCACAGGTCCATCAGCCGGCGCAGCGCCGAGCGCGTGTCGTCGTCGGCGGGCAGCGCGTCGAGCGCCTCGGCCAGCCGCTGCACCAGGGTGCGGTACTGCGCCGCCGACACGCCGCGCGGCCGGCTCTCGAGTTGCTGCAGCAGCCGACCGAGCAGCACCACCGTGGCCAGTCGCGCAGGGATCAGGACGGGAGTCGGCGTGGCGTTCATCGGAGGTCGCGGTCGCAGCAGGGCATCGAGTCGAAAGTTCAGGTGGGGCGCGACCGGGCGATTTCAACCCCGAATCCCGATCGTGCCATGGGGGATTCGCGCGGCGCCGCGATGCCGGCGCCCTCGGGCACGTAGGGTGCGGCGATGCCGCGCCCGCTCGTGCTGCTGATGCTGTGCAACCTGGTCATCGGCACCTCGGCGTTCGTCGTGGCCGGCATCCTCGGGCCCATCGCCACCGACCTCGGCGTCAGCCTGGCCGCCGCGGGCCAGACGATGACGGCCTATGCGCTGGCGACGGCGCTGCTCGCGCCGCTGGCGCTGATGGCCAGCGGACGCTGGCCGCGCAAGCACGTGCTCGTCGCCGCGATGGCGCTGTTCACGCTCGGCAACGCGACGTGCGCGCTGGCGCAGCAGCTGGGCACGCTGCTCGCCGGACGCGTGCTGATGGGCGCCGGCGCCGTGTTCACGCCGGTGGCGGCGAGCCTGGCGATCTCGCTCGTCGAGCCGGCGCGCCGCGGCCAGGCGCTGGCCTTCGTGTTCCTCGGCGCCAGCCTGAGCTACGTGATCGGCGTGCCGCTGGGTTCGTGGCTGGGGCTGCGTTACGGCTGGGCCACCGCGGTGGCGGTCGCGACGGCGGCGTCGGCGCTGGCCACGGTGGCGCTGGCGTGGCGCGTGCCGGCGCACGTGCAGGCACCGGGGGCGAGCTTCGCCGGGTTGGGTGGCGTGCTCGCGCGCGGCGACGTGGTCTCGGTGCTCGCGCTGACGTTGCTGTATTTCACCGCGATCTTCGCGGTGTTCAGCTACATCGGCCCGGTGCTGCAGGCGCTGGTGCCGATGAGCGGCGAGATGCAGGCACTGACCCTGACCTTCTTCGGCCTGGCCGGCGTCGCCGGCTCGCTCGCCGGCGGTGCCGCGAGTGACCGCTTCGGCGCCGAGCGATGCCTGCGCGTGCAGCTCGTCGTGCTCGGCGCGACGATGGCGCTGCTGCCGCTGACCGCGGGCCACTGGCCGGCGATGATGGCGGCGCTGGTCGTCTGGGGCATCGCCGGCTTCGGCATGATGCCGCCGCAGCAGTCGCGCCTGGCCCATCTCGCGCCGGCGCAGGCGCCACTGCTGTTGAGCCTGAACAACTCGATGCTGTACGGCGGCACGGCGCTCGGTGCGGCCATCGGCGGGCTGGCGATGCAGCCGCTCGGGCTGGCGCGGCTGTCGTGGGTCGGCGTGCCGCTGACGGCGGCGGCGATGGTGCTGCTGTGGCTCGGTGCGCGCCGCACGCGAGGCGCCGCGTCGGCGAACGGCTAGAATCCGCGGCATCGACACGCCTTCCAGTCGGCGTGTTCGCTGTCAACTCCGACCCCTGCGCCCGCGGCGCTTGCCGCGTCTGCCGCGCCCTCCCGACGCCTGCGACTGGCGCCCTGCCCTGCAGCGGCGACGGGCTCGTCCCACGGAAACATCCTCGAATGAAGTTCACCGACCTCGGCCTGGCCGAGCCGATCCTGCGCGCCGTGCGCGAGCAGGGCTACGACACCCCCACGCCGATCCAGGCGCAGGCGATTCCCGCCGTGCTCGCCGGCGGCGACCTGATGGCCGGCGCGCAGACCGGCACCGGCAAGACCGCCGGCTTCACGCTGCCGATGCTGCAACGCCTGTCGAGCGCGCCGCCGGCGCGCGACGCGCGCGGCCGCGTCGCGATCCGCGCGCTGATCCTCACGCCGACGCGCGAACTCGCCGCGCAGGTCGAGGAAAGCGTGCGCACCTACGGCAAGCACCTCAAGCTCAAGAGCATGGTGATGTTCGGCGGCGTGGGCATGCAGCCGCAGATCGACCGCCTGCGCCAGGGCATCGACATCCTCGTCGCCACGCCCGGCCGTCTGCTCGACCACCACCAGCAGGGCACGCTGGACCTGTCGCACGTGCAGATCTTCGTGCTCGACGAAGCCGACCGCATGCTCGACATGGGCTTCATCC
>CAZUBF010000078.1:0-16849 GCA_964618555.1 uncultured Azohydromonas sp. | reverse complement strand
CGGGCGGCGAGCAGCAGCGCGTGGCGATCGCGCGCGCCATCGCCAAGCGCCCCGACGTGCTGTTGTGCGACGAGCCCACCGGCGCGCTCGACTGCGCCACCGGCATCGTGGTGCTGCAGGCCATCGAGCGCGTCAACCGCGAGCTCGGCACGACGACCGTCGTGATCACGCACAACGCGCCGATCGCCGGCATCGCCGACCGCGTGCTGCGGCTGGCCGACGGCCGCATCGTCGACGTGCAGGTCAACCCGGCCAAGGTGCCGGTCGAGTCGCTGCGCTGGTGAGCCCGCGGTGAAGGCGATCGACATCAAGTTGTGGCGCGACCTGGCGCGGCTGCGCGCGCAGGTGGCGACGATCGCCGTCGTCGTCGCCATCGGCGTGGCCGGCTTCGTCGGCATGTTCTCGGTGCACGCGTCGCTGCAGTCGTCGCGCGACGCGTTCTACCGCGACAACCGCCTCGCCGACGTGTTCGCCGCGGTCAAGCGCGCGCCGCTGGCGCTGCGCGAGCGGTTGGCGGCGGTCGACGGCGTCGCCGAGGTCAAGCTCGAGGTGCTGTTCGACGCGCAGGTCGACGTCGCCGGCGTCGATGCGCCGGTGACCGGGCGCTTCATCGGGCTGGACCTGGCTCGCGTGCACGACCGCCGGCAGGGCCTGAACGCGCTGACGCTCAAGAGCGGGCGCTGGCCCGAAGCCGACGGCACGCTCGAGGCGGTGGTCAGCGACCGCTTCGCGGTGGCGCGCGGACTGGCGCCCGGCGACACCGTGCGTGCGATCCTCAACGGCAGGCTCGAGCGCGTGCACGTCGTCGGCACCGTGGCCACCCCGGAGTACGTGTTCGCGACGCGCGGCGGCGCGCCCGACGACGCCTACTTCGGCATCTGGTGGATCGACGACCTGCGCATGGCACACGCCTTCGACATGGACGGCGCGTTCAACCAGCTCGCGCTGCGCCTGGACGCCGGCGCCTCCGCCGACGCGGTGATCGAGCGCGTCGACCGCCTGCTCGAGCCCTACGGCGCGATCGGCGCAGCGGCGCGCGACGAGCAGATGTCGGCGCAGATCGTCGACGACGAGCTGTCGCAGCTGAAGGTGATGGGCACCGTGCTGCCCGCGATCTTCCTCGCCGTGGCGATGTTCATCCTCAACGTCGTGCTCAGCCGCCAGGTGGCGACGCAGCGCGGGCAGATCGCGGCGCTGAAGGCGCTGGGCTACGGCGACGGCGCGATCGCCTGGCACTACGTCAAGCTGGCGATCGTCGTCGCCGGACTGGGCGTCGTCGCCGGGCTCGCGCTGAGCGTGGTCATCGGCCGTCTGATGCTGGGGCTGTACGACGAGGTGTTCCGCTTCGGCAGCCTGGACTACGTGACCACGCCGTGGCTGGTCGGCGTGTCGGCGGCGATCGCGGCGGCGGCCGCGGCGCTCGGCGCCTGGACCGCGATCCGTGCGGTGGTGCGCCTCAAGCCCGCGCAGGCGATGCAGCCGCCCGCGCCGCCGGCGTATCGACCGACGCTGATCGAGCGACTGGGGTTCCGGCGCCACGTCGGGGCCGGCGCGCTGATGGTGATCCGCAACCTCGAGCGCCGGCCGCTGCGCGCGGCGCTGACCGTGACCGGCATCGCGATGGCGGTGGCGCTGCAGATCTCGGGCGCGTTCTGGCTGGACGCGATCGCGCACATCGTCGACGTGCAGTTCCGCCAGGTGCAGCAGGGCGACGTGCTGGTCGACTTCCACCGGCCGGTGGCGACCACCGTGGTGCGCGACCTGCAGCGCCTGCCGGGCGTGCTCGACGCCGAGGCCTACCGCACGGAGCCGGTGCGCGTGCGCCTGCGCGGCCGCGCCGAGGACACGCTGCTGTCGGGCTTCGTGCCCGACGCGCGGCTGATGCGCGTCGTCGACGAGCAGCGCGGCGCGGTGGCGATGCCGGCGCAGGGTGTGGTGCTGTCGGGGCTGCTGGCACGCGCGCTGGGCGCACGCGTCGGCGACCGCGTCGAGGTCGAGTTCAGGCTGTGGAACCGCACGCGCGCCGAAGTCGAGGTGGTCGACGTCGTGCACACGATGTTCGGCAAGCAGCTGTACATGGCGCTGGAGGCGATGAACCGGCTGGCGCGCGACGGCGACGGCGTCGCCGTCGCGGCGCTGCAGGTCGACCCGCGCCGCATGGGCGAGTTCTGGGCCGCGGTGAAGGCCGCGCCGGCGATCAACGCGGTGTTCGACAAGGCCGGCACGATGGCCGCGTTCGACGAGACGACCTCGCGCAACATGGGGGTGTTCAGCGGCATCCTCACCGTGTTCGCGATCGCGATGGCGGTGGGCATCATCTACAACGCGGCGCGCATCGCGCTGAGCGAGCGTGCCTGGGAGCTGGCGAGCCTGCGCGTGCTGGGCATGACGCGCGGCGAGGTCTCGGTGCTGCTGCTCGCCGAACTCGGCGCCGAGCTGCTGCTGGCGCTGCCGGTGGGCGCGGCGCTGGGCTGGGCGCTGGCGACGCTGCTGATGCAGCTGATGTCTTCGGACAACATCGACTTTCCGGTGGTGATCGAACCGTCGACCTACGCGGTGGCGGCGCTGACGGTGCTGGCGGCGGGCGTGGCCAGCGCGCTGCTGGTGCGCCGCCACGTCGACCGCCTCGACCTGGTCGCGGTGCTGAAGGTGCGCGAATGAATGCGACGACGACAAGGAAGAACGGGCGCCCCCGCCTCGGGCGCTGGGCCGTTGCGGCGGCGCTGATCGCCGCGGTGCTGGCGCTGGGCTGGTGGGCCTTCCAGCCGCGGCCGCTGCGCGTCGAGACCGCGCCCGTCGGGATCGCACGCTTCGAGCAGGCGATCGAGGAGGACGGTCGGCTGCGCCTGAGGGACCGTTACCTGGTCGCCGCACCGACTGCCGGCGAACTGGCGCGCCCGGTGCTCAAGGTCGGCGACGCGGTCGACGCCGGCCAGGTCGTCGCGACATTGGTGCCGGTGGCGCCGCAGATGATCGACGCACGCACGCGCGACGTCCTGCAGCAGCGCCTGGGCAGCGCCGGCGCGGCGCGCAGCGCTGCCGCGGCGCAGGTCGGGCGGCTCGAGACCGCGCTGGCGCAGGCGCGGCTCGAGGCCAGTCGCGCGCGCCAGCTGGCCAGCGACAACTTCATCGCCGCGTCGGCGCGCGACCAGGCGGTGCTCGCCGAGCAGGGCGCGCAGCGTGCGCTCGACGCCGGGCGCGCCGAGCTCCACGCCGCCGAGTTCGCGCTCGCCGAGGCGCGCGCCGCGCTCGGCCGCGCCGGGCCCGTCGGCGCGTCCTCGGCCGCGCCGGCCGCCGGGCGCTGGGACCTCAGGAGCCCGGTCGCCGGGCGCGTCGTCAAGCTGCACCTCGACAGCGCGGCGCCGGTGGCCGTCGGCCAGCCGCTGCTCGAGATCGGCGACACCGGCGCGCTCGAGGCCGTGATCGACGTGCTGTCGGGCGACGCGCTGCGCATCGCGCCGGGCGCGCCGGTGTCGCTGTCGCTCGGTGCCGGGGCGCCGACGCTGTCCGGACGCGTCGCGCGCATCGAGCCGGTGGCCTTCACGAAGGTCTCGGCGCTGGGCATCGAGGAGCAGCGCGTCAACGTGATCGTCGACCTGGATGCCGACGCCGCACGCGGCGCGCCGGCGCTGGGCGACGGCTTCCGCGTCGATGCGCGCATCGTCGTCGCGGCGCAGGAGCGCGCGCTGCTGGTGCCCAGCGCGGCGCTGGTGCGCGACGGCGCGCGCTGGCGCGTGTTCGTCGTCGAGGACGGTCGCGCACGCTCGCGCGGGGTCGAACTGCGGGACCGCAACGCCGACTCCGCCTGGGTCGGCGGCGGCGTGCGCGAGGGCGAGACCGTGCTGCTCTACCCCGGCAGCACGATGCGCGAAGGCCAGCGCGTGCGCGCTCGGGACTGAGCGCCGCGCACCGCGCACCGCCCCCGGGGACGGGATCGGGGAGATTTGACCGGCGTCATTTGACCGGCGTCAAGTACGCGTCACACGGCGATGGCACAGTCGCGCCGTTTGTCGACGCATGACCGCCCGATGGACCCGGCCTCGATCGCGACCCGCCACCCCCACCGCTGAACGCGACGATGCTGCCGCGCGTCGTGACCGGGCTGTACTTGGCGTACCTCGCGACGCCGATCGTGCTGCTGTTCGTCGGCTCGTTCGGCGACCTGTGGCTGAACACCCTGCTGCCCGCCGGCTTCACCGGCCGCTGGTACCTCGAGGTCGCCAACGACCCGAGCTTTCGCCGCGCCTTCGCGGCCAGCCTGCTCGTCGGCGGGGTGACCTGCGCCGCCTGCCTGGCCATCGGGCTGCCGCTGGCCTACGCGGTGTTCCGCGCGCGCAGCCCGCGCATCCGCGCCGTCGCCAGCGCGCTGTACCAGCTGCCGGTGGCGCTGCCGCCGCTGGTGCTGGCGTTCGGCTTCATCCTCGTCTTCTCGTCGGACCAACTGCCCTGGCTGGGCAGCGTGTGGCTGCTGATCGCCGGGCACATCGTGCTCGGCCTGCCGTACTTCCTGCAGGCCGTGGTCGCCGACATGCAGCGCCTGGGGTTGCACGTGCTCGAGGAGGCTGCCGAGTCGCTCGGCAGCAGCGGGATGCAGCGCTTCTTCCACGTCGTGCTGCCGTCGCTGCGGCACTCGATCCTGTCGGGGCTGATCGTCGTCGCGGCGCTGTCGATCGGCGAGTTCCAGTTCTCCAACCTGGTCGCCGGCTTCCTCAACCGCACCTACCCCGTCGTGCTGCTGCAGGCGTTCTACGGCGCCACCGGCTTCGCCTGCGCGGCCACCGTGATCCTGCTCGTGCTGGCGCTTGCCGCGTCGGTGGGCGGCGCGCTGTCGACGCAGCGCGCGACGCGCTTCGCGCTGCGCACCCGCTGAGGACCTGCCGATGCCTTTCGCCGTCGAGCTCGACCGCGTGACCTACCGCTATCCCGGCGGCAAGGCCGGCATCTTCGACCTCACGCTGCAGCTGCGGCAGGGCGAACTGGTGGTGTGCATCGGCCCGTCGGGCTGCGGCAAGACGACGCTGCTCAAGCTCATCGCCGGGTTCTTCCGCCCCGATTCGGGCGTGGTGCGGCTCGGCGGTCAGGACATGACGCACGCCAGCGTCGCCTCGCGCGGCTGCGGCATCGTGTTCCAGTCGTACGCGCTGTTCCCGCACATGCGCGTGTGGGAGAACGTCGCCTACCCGCTGCGCGTGCGCGGCATCGACGTCGCACGACGCCGGCGCAAGGCCGACGAGATGCTCGAGATGGTGGGCCTGGCCGGCATGGCCGATCGGCTGCCGGCGCAGTTGTCGGGCGGCCAGCAGCAGCGCGTCGCGCTGGCGCGCGCGCTCGCCTTCGAGCCGAAGGCGCTGCTGCTCGACGAACCGCTGTCGGCACTGGACGCCGCCACGCGCGTCGCGATGCGCGACGAGGTGCGGCGCATCCAGAAGATGCACGACATCGCCGCGCTGCTGATCACGCACGACCAGGACGAGGCGCTGTCGCTGGCCGACCGCATCGCGGTGCTGAAGGACGGCCGGCTGGTGCAGTGCGACACGCCGGCAGCGATCTACGACCGCCCGGTCGACGGTTTCGTGGCCGGCTTCGTCGGCCGCGCCAACGTGCTCGAAGGTCGCGCCGCCGGCCCCGAGCACGGCGACTTCGCGCTCGGGCGGCTGCGCACGCCTCCCCACGGGCAGCGCGACGGCGCGCCGCTGAAGGCGCTGGTCCGCCCCGAGCGGCTCGAGCCGCTGGCCGACGGCGGCGGCGACGACACCAACGTGTTCGAGGTGCGCGTGCTGAAGGACCGCTTCTTCGGCGCCACGCGGCAGCTCGACCTGGCCATCGGCGAGGCGGTGCTCAAACTCGAGACCACCTCGCGCGCGGCGCTGTCGCGGGTGCGCATCCCGGTGGCGGCGGTCCAGTTCCTGTCCAACCCCTGAAGCGAAGGAGATCGTGATGAGCACGCGCAGACATGTGCTGGTGGCCGGCGCGCTGGCCGCCGCGGGCGCGCCGTTGTGGGCGCAGCAGAACGTGACCAACTCGCCCGAGCTGTACCCGGGCGAGAAGGCGCTGTACGAGGCGGCGCGCAAGGAAGGCATGGTGGTCAGCTTCGACACCGGGCCGACCTGGGCCAACTGGGCGGCGCAGTTCCGCGCCTTCAAGAACCGCTACCCCGAGGTCGAGATCGTCTACAACGACCTCGGCTCGGCGGCCACCGTCGTCGCGCTCGACAAGGCGCGCAACCGCCCGCAGGCCGACACGGCGTACTACTTCGCCGCCTCGGCGGTCGACGCGGCCGACAAGGGGCTCGTGGCGCCGTTCAGGCCGGTCAACTTCGACAAGCTGCCGGACGTGTTCCGCCACCCCGAGGGGCGCTGGTTCACGATCCACTCGCTGACCATCGCCTTCATCGTCAACACCAAGCTGGTGAAGAACGTACCGCAGTCGTGGGCCGACCTGCTCAAGCCCGAGTACAGGAACACCGTCGTCTACCTCGACCCGCGCTCGACCGGCGTCGGCCAGGTGCTGGCCTTCGCCGCCAACTTCGGCAACGGCGGCGACATGAACAACGTCAAGCCGGGACTCGACTACCTGGGCCAGTTGCACAAGGCCGGCAACGTGCTGCGCGTGCTCGGCACCACGCCGTACGCGCAGTTCGTCAAGGGCGAGATCCCGATCTGGATCTCGTACGAGAACGACGGCCTGAAGGCCAAGTACACCGACGGCCTCGGCGACGCGGTGGCGGTGGTCATCCCGAAGGAGGCGTCGGCGGCGGCGCCGTACGGCATCAGCCTGGTCGAGAAGGGGCCGAACCCGAACGCCGGCAAGCTGTGGCTGAACTTCGTGATGAGCGACTTCGGCCAGGGCATCTTCGCCGAGGGTTTCGTGCGCCCGAGCGTGCCCGGCGTCGCGCTGCCGGCCAGCGTGGCCGACAAGATGCCCGCCGCGCCGCAGGTGCGCCCGCTCGACGTGCGCGCGGCGGCCGCCAAGAAGGCCGAGATCGACCAGGGGTACGTCACGGCCACCGGGGTGAGATGAGACCCCCTGCGAAGCGGCTTGCGGCCCCCTGCCCCGCGGGGGCGCGACCCCCGCGCACCGGCCGGGCCGCAGGCGCGGCGTCTGCCCGGGGGCGGCGCTGCGACGCGCGCCGGGGGGCCCGTGGGCCCGATCCCGACGAGGCCGCGCGCGCGTCATGAACCGCGCCACCTTCGCGCTGCTCGCGGCGCCGGCGGGGCTGCTGCTGGCGCTGTTCTTCGCGCTGCCGGTGGCCGCCGTCGTCGTCGACGCGCTGCGCGAGGGGCGCGACGCGTTCGCCCGCGTCGTCGCGATGCCCACCTTCTGGCCGTCGCTGCTCGGCAGCACGGTGCTCACGCTGGTGGCGTCGACGCTGTCGCTGGCGGTCGGCGTCGCGGTGGCGCTGCACCTGTCGCGCATGGACGAGCGCAGGCGCACGCTGCTGGCGTTCGTGATCGCGCTGCCGCTGACCTTCTCGGGGCTGATCGTCGCCTACGGCTTCATCCTGACCTACGGTCGCGCCGGGTTGGTGACGCAGTTGCTGGCGCTGGCCGGCGCCGACGCCGCGGTGCTCGGCAAGGCGCTGTTCACGCCCACCGGCCTCGCGTTCGCGTCGTCGTATTACCTGATCCCGCGCGTCGTGATGGGCGTGCTGCCGGTGTTCGTCAACTTCGACCGCGCGCAGCTCGAGGTGGCGCAGTCGCTGGGCGCGACCCCGGCGCAGGCGTTCCGCCAGGTGATGCTGCCGCAGCTCGCGGCACCGATCGTCGCCAGCGGCTGCCTGATCGCCGCGGTGGTGTTCGGTGCCTACGGCACGGCGCTGGCGCTGGTCGGCACGCGGCTCGAGATCCTGCCGCTGCAGCTGTACAGCCTGATCTCGGAGACCGGCTCCGACTTCCCCGCCGCGGCGGCACTGGCGCTGCTGATCACCGCGGCGTGTTCGACGATCATGACCGTGGGCGCCTGGTTCGGCGCCCGGCACGAGAAGCACCTGTGACGCCGCCGCTGCCCCCTGCCGTGCAGGCGCTGGTCGACGAGGTCGCGCAGCGCCAGCGCGAGCGAGCGCTGCGCGTGCCGGTGGGCGTGATCGGCCCGCGCGCGGCGACGCCGGCGCAGATCGAGGCGGCGCGCGAGGTCGGCCGCGGCGTCGCGCGCATGGGGCTGGCGCTGATCTGCGGCGGCCGCGCCGGGGTGATGGAAGGCGCCTGCCGCGGCGCCGCCGAAGGCGGCGGCATCGCCATCGGCGTGCTGCCAGACGCGGACCCGGCCGAGGCCAACGCGTTCGCCACCGTGGTGCTCGCCACCGGCATCGGCGAGGCGCGCAACGCGGTCATCGCGCGCGCCGCGCTGTGCCTGGTGGCGATCGGCGACAACTTCGGCACGCTGAGCGAAGTGGCCTTCGGCCGCCAGTTCGGCAAGCTGGTGGTCGGGCTCGAGGGCGCCCCGCGCGTCGACGGCGTGGTGCACGTCGACACCGCCGCGGCGGCGATCGAGCAGGTCGCGCGCTGCGCGCTCGCCGCGCCGCGCTGAGGTCGGCGCGCTCAGCGCATCTTCGACGGCAGCGTGATCGTCTCGCCGGCGACCATGAAGTGGCCCCGGCCGCGGTGGTGCAGCGTGCGCGGGTCCGTGCGACGCGGATCGACCCGCGCGGCGACGACCTCGAGCACGAACAGCCCGTAGCGGTTGACGCCGCGCGTGTCGACGACGCGGCACTCGAGGTTCGCCCAGCACTCGTCGATCACGGGCGCCGCGACCATCGACGCCGCCACGGGCGTCAGGGCGAAGGCCGCGAACTTGTCGACTCGCGCGCCGCTGGTGTTGCCGCAGCCGACGACGGCCGCGGCGAGCTCGACGGTGGGAATGTTCAGCGTGCACTCGCGCGTGCGGCGCAGCGCCGCGAAGCTGTGGTCGCGATCGCTGACCACGCAGGCCACCAGCGGCGGCTCGAACTCGAGCATCGTGTGCCACGACAGCGTCATCACGTTGGCGCGGCCGCGGTGCGCGGTGGCCAGCAGCAGCACCGGGCCCGGTTCGAGCAGGCCGTAGACCCTGGACAGTGCAAAGGCACGCTTGCGCATCGTGTTCGCTGCGGTCGCCGCGGGCGCCGATGAAACCGCTCGCCGGCATCGCCATCGTGGATCTTCGCCCATTCGCGCCCCCGCACAAGCCTTGGCTTCCTGGGGATTGACCAAGCTCGAAGCGCAGGCATCAATGCGGCACCGCGCCCGGCAGGCGCGGCCACACGCAACAGGAGGCAGCATGCAACGTTCCCCGGTGGTCTCGTTCGCGGCGACCTGCATCGCCGCGCTGGCCCTGGCCGGCGGCGCCCTCGCGCAGTCGCCCTACACGGTGGTGATGAGCGGGCTCGACAACCCGCGCGGCATGGCGTTCGCGCCGAACGGCGCGCTGTACGTGGCCGAAGCCGGCCGCGGCGGCGACGGCAGTTGCGTCGTCCATGGCCCCGGTGAACTGCGTTGCTTCGGCCGCAGCGGCGCGGTCTCGCGGCTGTGGCGCGGACAGCAGTCGCGCGTGGCCGACGGTTTCGAGTCGCACGCGCTGCCCGACGGCTCGTCGGCCAGCGGCCCGACCGACGTCTCGTTCCAGGGCACGGGCGGCGCGTACGTCACGATGGGGCTCGGCGGCGACGCGGCGTTCCGGCAGGCGCTGGGCGGCACCTACAGCGGCACGCTGCTGCACCTGGCCGCCAGCGGTCGGTGGCGCGTGGTGGCCGACGTGCTGGCCCACGAGGCAGCCGAGAACCCCGGCGGCGGCGCGATCGACTCGAACCCCTTCGGCGTGCTCGCCGAGCCCGGCGGCCGCCTGATCGTCGACGCCGGCGCCAACGCACTGGTGCGCGTCGCTGCCGACGGCACGATCCAGACGCTGGCGGTGTTCTCCGCCCTGCCCAACCCGACCCCGGTCGGCCCGCCGATGATCGAGCCGGTGCCCACCAGCGTGGCGCGTGGCCCCGACGGCGCGCTGTACGTCGGCCTGCTCACCGGCTTCCCGTTCGTGCAGGGAGTCGCCAGCGTCTACCGCGTCGTGCCGGGGCAGGCGCCCGCGGTGCACTGCACGGGATTCAAGACGATCACCGACCTGGCGTTCGCACCGGGCGGCGACCTGTACGTCGTCGAACACGCCACCGGCGGACTGTTCTTCCCGCCGAACTCGGGGCGGCTCACGCGCGTCGCACCCGACTGTTCGCGCACGCCGGTGCTCGTCGGGCTCGACCGCCCGACCTCGGTGGCGGTGGACCGCGACGGTGCGGTGTTCGTGACGAACCACGGCATCACCGCCGGCGCCGGCGAGGTGCTTCGCGTCGCGCCCTGAGGCGCGCGCGCCGGCCGTTCACGCCGGCGCATCGCCGAGCGCCTCGTCGCCGTACTCGGTGGCGAAGGCGCCGGCCTGCAGCCCTTGCTCGCGCAACCAGCGCACCATCGCCGCCTCGTGGCCGTGCGTGACGATCACGCGCGGCGCGCCGGTGGCGGCGATCGCACGCTGCAGGCCCGGCCAGTCGGCGTGGTCCGACAGCACGAACCCGCGGTCCAGCGCCAGGCGCCGGCGCGCGCCGCGCAGTTGCATCCACCCGCTGGCGAAGGCCTCGCTGGCGCCGGCGAAGCGTTGCAGCCAGGTGCTGCCGCGCACCGACGGCGGCGCCACGAGCAGCGCGCGGCGCAGGTCGGCTGCGTGCAGCGCCTGCGCCGCCTGCGTCGGCGGCAGCGACACGCCCTGCGCGCGGTACGCCGCGTTCACCGCGTCGACCGCGCCGTGCACGACGATCGGGCCGATGCCCGGGTCGACGCCGGCCAGCAACCGCTGCGCCTTGCCGAAGCTGTAGGCCAGCAGCAGGCTGGCGCGGCCGGCCGCGGCGTTGTCGGACCACCAGGCGTTGACGTCGGCGAACACCTCGGCCTGCGGTCGCCAGCGGTACAGCGGCAGGCCGAAGGTGCACTCGGTGACGAACACGTCGCAGCGCTGCGGCTCGAAGGCGTCGCAGGTCGGGTTGGTTTCGTCGTGCGCGCTGACGAAGTAGTCGCCGGAGACGACCCACACGCGCCCGCGGTGCTCCAGGCGCACCTGCGCCGCACCGAGCACGTGGCCCGCCGGGTGCAGGCTCAGGCGCACGCCGCGATGGTCGACCCCCTCGCCCCAGGCCAGCGCCTGCAGCGCGATGTCGTCGCCCAGCCGCGCGCGCAGCACGCCGGCGCCGGCGGCCGATGCCAGATAGTGGGCGTGGCCGCGGCGCGCGTGGTCGGCGTGCGCGTGCGTGAC
Organism: uncultured Azohydromonas sp.; assembly: GCA_964618555.1. Lineage (GTDB taxonomy): Bacteria > Pseudomonadota > Gammaproteobacteria > Burkholderiales > Burkholderiaceae_C > Calidifontimicrobium. The sequence continues at coordinate 5,581 of CAZUBF010000078.1, read as the reverse complement.
CACCGCGCGCTCGACCGGGCGCCAGGGGTCGATGAAGAAGTCGCCCGCCGGGCAGTACAGGCCTTGGGGGCGCACGACCACCAGGTCGCCGTCGCCTTTCGCCCCGGGTGCGGTCGCGTTCACCGCGCGATGGTAGGGGCGGGCGTGCCGGCGCGCTTATGCTCGCCGCTTCGCCACCCCCCGGCAGCGCCGCGTGTCCACCCCCGACCCCCACCGCCCCGCCGAGCCGATGGAGCCGGCGCAGATCTTCCTCAGCCCGCGCGGGCGCATCGCGCGGCGCACTTGGTGGCTGTACGGCGTCGCTGCGATGCTGGGCATCGGCTTGCTGCTGAACGCGCTGCTGCGCATCGCCGGCATGGCCCCCGACCCGGCGGCCGGCGTCGTCACGCTGGTGCTGCTGTGGCCATCGCTGGCGATCTCGATCAAGCGCTGGCACGACCGCGACAAGTCGGCTTGGTGGGTGCTCGTCGGCCTGATCCCGTTGATCGGCGGACTGTGGCTGCTGATCGAGAACGGGCTGATGCGGGGCACGGCGGGCCCGAACCGCTACGGCGACGATCCGCGGGCCGGGCCGGCTCGTTGACACGGGCGCGGGCCGCGCGGGCAGCGTCAGTACCGCCCGCCGATGCCCGCCACGCGCATGTACGCGCGCGCGACCCAGGCGACGAAGCCGCGCTGCAGCACCGCCCACCAGCCGCGCGGCAGCCCGGGTCGGGTGATCTCGCGCGACGCGTCCAGCGCGCGCTCGATCTCGCCGGCCAACTCGCGCGTGAAGCCGCCGTCGCGCACGATCACGTTGGCCTCGAGGTTGAGCAGCAGCGACATCGGGTCGATGTTCGAGCTGCCGACGGTGGCCCAGTCGTCGTCGACCAGCGCCACCTTGGCGTGCAGGAAGGCCGCCTGGTACTCGTAGATGCGCACGCCGCGCGACAGCAGTTCGGTGTACAGCGACCGCGCGGCCATGCCGGCGATGCGGTAGTCGACCTTGCCCTGCAGCAGCAGGCGCACGCGCACGCCGCGGCGCACCGCGTCGCGCAGCGTGCGCCGGAACACCCGCCCGGGGTAGAAGTACGGGCTGACCAGGTCGATGCGCGTGCGCGCGCGCCGGAACGCGTCGATGTAGCTGCGCTCGATCGCGCGGCGCTGGCGCAGGTTGTCGCGCACGACGAAGGCGGCGAGCATCGGCGCGTCGGGGCTGTCGGCGAGCACGCTGTCGCCGGCGACGATGCGCACCTCGCGCAGCATCGAGCGCACGCGCGCCAGCGGAGCGCCACTGCGCGCGATGGCCAGCATCTGATCCGACCACTCGTGGCCGAACGACGCGCGGTGCCACACCGCCTGCGCGGTCTGCAGCACCGGCGCGACCACCGGGCCGGCCACCTCGACCGCGTAGTCCAGCCGCGGCTCGTCGCTGGCCCCGTGGCGCAGGTCGTGGCGGTCGTCGATGACGTTGATGCCGCCGACGTAGCCGACCTCGCCGTCGACGACGCACAGCTTCTGGTGCAGGCGCCGCAGGTGCTCGGGCTGCAGCAGCGCGCGCCAGCTGACGAGCGGACGGAACACCGCCAGCCGCACCCCGCTGCCGTCCCACCAGCGCCGCAGTGCGTCCAGCGCATCGAGGCTGCCGAATCCGTCGACGACCACGTGCACGGCCACGCCGCGCCGCGCCGCGCCGGCCAGCGCGTCGGCCACCGCCCTGGCCGCCTCGTCGTGATGAAAGATGTAGGTGGCGAACCACACGTCGGCGCGCGCGCGTGCGATCGCCTCGCACATCGCCGGGAACATCTGGTCGCCGCCGCGCAGCAGGCGCACGCGGTTGCCGCCGCTGAACAGCGCGCGCGGGTGCTCGTACCAGCGCAGGTCGTGGTGCGCCGCCAGCGCCTGCCATGCCGACGACGGGGCCCCCTCGTCGACGCGCGACGCGGCCGTGTCGGCGACGTCGTCGGCACCCCTGTTCACGTCAGCGATCCAGCCCGCGCAGCCACCGCCGGGGGCGTTGGGCGCCGACGCGAGGGGTTCGCCTGCGCGGGCCCGGCCGCGTCGCGAACCGCCCGGGCTCCGCGAGGGCGTCGACACGCCGAAGACGCCACAGGGGGGTCATTCCATCTCGAGCTCGACCACCAGCGGCAGGTGGTCCGACATGCGCGCCCACGCGCCGCCGCGCGGCACGAAGGTCGATCGGCACGCGAGCCCGCGCATGTACACGCGGTCGAGCGCGAACACCGGCACGCGCGACGGGAAGGTCAGGCGGTGCGCCGCCGGCAGGTGCGCCGCCAGCGCGCGCGCCAGCCCGAACTCGGCCATCGGCGCGTCGAGCTTCTCGCCCCAGTCGTTGAAGTCGCCGGCCACCAGCAGCGGCGCGCCGCGCGGCACGTGGGCGTCGATGTATGCGGCCAGGCGCTGCACCTGGCGCACGCGGCTGGAGTGGATCAACCCGAGGTGCGCCACCACCGTGTGCAGCGTGACGCCGTGCCACTGCACCGGCACGTGCAGCAGGCCGCGCTGCTCGAACCGGTGGTCGGACACGTCGTGGTGGCCGGGCTCGCCGATCGGCCAGCGCGACAGCAGCGCGTTGCCGTGCTCGCCTTGGCGCGTCACCGCGTTGGTGCGGTACGCGACGTCGTAGCCCTCGGGCGCGAGGAACTCGGCCTGCCCCTGCTGCGGCCAGCCGAACCAGGTGCGATCGAACTGGCGCGCGTCGCGCGCGTGGTGCAGCCGCACCTCCTGCAGGAACACCAGGTCGGCGTCGAGCGCCTCGATGCCCAACCCGAGGTTGTGGATCTCCAGGCGCTTGCGCGGCCCGACGCCGCGCACGCCCTTGTGGATGTTGTAAGTGGCCACGCGCAGCACCCGGCTGTCGCCGGAGGCCGGCGGCAGCAGCGTCGACTGCAGCAGCTTGAGCCCGGTCACCCGCAGCCTCGAGGGGTGTCGCCGGGCAGGAAGCGCGGCAGTTGCAGGATCGCCTCGGCGTTGCTCGGCGAGAAGCAGCGGTCGGCCGCCTCGCGCCACTCGAGCCACTCGAAGCGCAGGTGCTCGCGCGGGTTCAGTCGCACCGCGACGCGGCGCGGCAGCGTCAGGCCGAACACGTGCTCGGTGTTGTGCGTCACCCCCGGCGCATAGCGGTGGCGCCACACGGGATAGATCTCGTAGCGGTTCGATACGCACCAGTCGCGCAGCGCCGCCAGCGGGACTTCGTCGCCGCCGACCTCGATGCCCGTCTCCTCGGCGACCTCGCGCACGCAGGTCTGCACCAACGGCTCGTCGGGCCGGTCCTTCGAGCCGGTGACGCTCTGCCAGTAACCGGGCTTGTCGGCACGCTCGATCAGCAGCACCTCGCGTGCCGGCGTGTGGATCACCACCAGCACCGACTCGGGAATCTTGTGACGGCGGGGTTCAGTCATCGTCGTGGCCCGGATCCGTCGGCGTCGGGTTCGCGTTCATCGCGCCATTGTGGCCGCGCGCGGGCGCGCAGTCAGCGCAGCGCCGCGACCGCGACGAACGCCGCACCGAGCAACAGCGGGTGCAGCACCGCGGCGGCCAGCGTCAGCACGATCGCCGGTCGCAGCCGCAGCGGCGTGCGCCGGTGCGCGAGCAGCCACGCCGCCGCGGCGGCGGCCGGCAGCGCCGACGCGAGCGCCCAGCCGGCGTGCGCGGGCAGCCACAGCGCGCGCCACCACGCCCACACCCACAAGTGCGCCGCGGCGACCAGCGCGACGAAGGCCCAGGCCGCCACGGTCGGCCCGAGGCGCACCACCAGGGTGCGCTTGCCGGCGCGTGCGTCGGCCTCGGCGTCGGGAAACTCCGCCACCCACAGCACCGCAGCGATCAGCAGCGCCGGGCTGACCGCCGCGACCGCGGGGATCGCGTCGAAGCGCTGCCGCTGCACGTAGTCGGCGCCGACGACCACCAGCCACCAGCCGGCGGCCACCGCGGCCTCGCCCCAGCCGCGCGCCATCAGCGCGACGCGCGGGCTCGAGTAGGCCCAACCCAGCGTCAACCCGGCGATGCCGACGAGCAGCAAACCGGGACCGGCGCGCGCTGCCAGCCACACGCCTGCGCCGACCACGACGATGGCCAGCATCTGCGCCGCCTCGCGCACCTGCGCGGCGCCGAGCACGCCGTCCTGCACGACGCGCGAGCCGCCGGTGAACGGCGCAATGCGTGCGTGGTTGATCGCGTCCGAGCCGCCGACCGCGTCGCCCCAGTCGTTGTACAGGTTCGCCGCGGCGTGCGCGAGCAGCGCCAGCACCAGCGTCGCCGCCGCCGCGGGCAGGTCGCGGCCGCAGCCGCACGACCAGGCGACGACCACGCCCAGCATCGCGCTGGCCAGCGTGACCACCAGGAACCCCGGGCGCACCGCCGCCAGCCAGGACGTCACCGGGTGGCGTGCGGCCGTCATGCGCCGCAGCATGCCGGCGTCGCGACGACCGTGGCTTGACGCGCGTCAAGCCGTGGGGGTCACGCCTGCTGCGGGTTGCGCAGCCGGATGTGCAGCTCGCGCAGCTGCTTCTCGTCGACCGGGCCGGGCGCGCCCGTCAGCAGGCACTGCGCGCGCTGCGTCTTCGGGAACGCGATCACGTCGCGGATCGACTCGGCGCGCGTCATCAGCATCACGAAGCGGTCCAGGCCGATCGCGATGCCGCCGTGCGGCGGCGCGCCGTACTGCAGCGCGTCGAGCAGGAAGCCGAACTTGGCCTGCGCCTCCTCGGCGTCGATCTTGAGCGCGCGGAACACCTTGCTCTGCACCTCCTCGCGGTGGATCCGCACCGATCCGCCGCCGAGCTCGATGCCGTTGAGCACCACGTCGTAGGCCTTGGCGAGACAGCGGCCGGGGTCGGTCTCGAGCCAGTCCTCGTGGCCGTCCTTCGGGCTCGTGAACGGGTGGTGCATCGCGCTCCAGCGCTGCGCCTGCTCGTCGTACTCGAACATCGGGAAGTCGATCACCCACAGCGGCGCCCAGTCGCCGCGCACGAGGCCGCGCGCGCGCCCGAACTCGCTGTGACCGACCTTCAGGCGCAGCGCGCCGATCGCGTCGTTGACCACCTTCGCCTTGTCGGCGCCGAAGAAGATCACGTCGCCGTTGCGCGCCCCGGTTTTCTCGAGCACCGCGGCGATGGCGCGGTCGTGCAGGTTCTTCACGATCGGGCTCTGCAGGCCCTCGCGGCCTTTCGCGAGGTCGTTGACCTTGATCCACGCGAGGCCCTTGGCGCCGTAGATCTTGACGAACTCGGTGTAGCCGTCGATCTCGCCGCGGCTCATCTCGCCGCCGCCGGGCACGCGCAGCGCCACGACTCGACCGCCCGGCGTCGTCGCCGGAGCGGAGAACACCTTGAAGTCGACGTCGGCCATCACGTCGGTGAGCTCGGTGAACTCGAGCTGCACGCGCAGGTCGGGCTTGTCGCTGCCGAAGCGGTGCATCGCCTCGGCGTACCGCATCACCGGGAACGCCGGCAGCTCGACGCCGATCGCGTGCTGGAACGTGCTGCGGATCATGCCCTCGAACATGGTGCGGATCTCGTCCTCGGCGAGGAACGAGGTCTCGATGTCGATCTGCGTGAACTCGGGCTGGCGGTCGGCGCGC
>CAZUBF010000077.1:0-16909 GCA_964618555.1 uncultured Azohydromonas sp. | reverse complement strand
CGCGCTCGTCGCCGGCGATGATGTCCTCGGTGCCGTTGCCGTGGTGCACGTCGAAGTCGACGATGGCCACGCGCTGCAGGCCGTGCACGTCCAGCGCGTGGCGCGCCGCGACCGCGACGTTGTTGAAGAAGCAGAAGCCCATCGTCTGGTCACGCGTCGCGTGGTGGCCCGGCGGGCGCACCGCGCAGAAGGCGTTGCGCACCTCGCCGGCGAGCACCGCGTCGGTGGCCGCCACCGCGGCCCCGGCGGCGCGCAGCGCGGCGCGCCACGTCGCGGGGTTGGCGACGGTGTCCGGGTCGAGCGCCTTCGTCTCGCCGTCGGCGGCCAGCTGCTCGAGCAGGCTCTTGAGCTCCATGACGTAGTGCACGCTGTGCGCACGCTGCAGGTGCTCGAGCGAAGCCAGCGGTGCCTCGCGATGCTCCAATGCCACGTCCAGCCCGGTGGCCAGCAGGTGGTCGCTGATCGCGTCCAGCCGCTGCGGGCACTCCGGGTGACCGGCCCCCATGTCGTGGGCGCGGCAGTCCGCGTGGCTGTAGAAGGCAGTGCTCATGAAGCGTGACTCGATTGAAGGTATCGTGCGGCCGATGACTTTGCCGCTTTCGTCGCAGCTGGCCCGGCTGGTGGACCAGATTAGCACGATCATCGTCGGCAAACGGCCGCAGATCGAGGACTGCGTGGCCTGCCTGCTGGCCGGCGGGCACCTGCTCATCGAGGACGTCCCGGGCGTGGGCAAGACGACGCTGGCGCACGCGCTGGCGGTGTCGCTGGGGCTGAGCTTCAACCGCGTGCAGTTCACCGCCGACCTGATGCCCAGCGACCTGACCGGGGTGTCGGTGTACGAGCGCAGCAAGGAGGCGTTCGTGTTCCACCCCGGGCCGGTGTTCACGCAGGTGCTGCTCGCCGACGAGATCAACCGCGCCGGCCCGAAGACGCAGAGCGCGCTGCTCGAGGCGATGGAGGAGCAGCAGGTGACGGTGGAGAACGACACGCGCGCGCTGCCGCGGCCGTTTTTCGTCATCGCCACGCAGAACCCGGGCGACCAGCTGGGCACCTACCCGCTGCCCGAGAGCCAGCTCGACCGCTTCCTGATGTGCATCACGCTCGGCTACCCCGACCGCGCCAGCGAGCGCGCGCTGCTCGCCGGCGAGGACCGGCGCGGCCTGGTGCAGCGGCTGGCGCCGGTGATGGACGGCGAGGAGCTGCTCGTCGCGCAGCGGCAGGTGCTGGCCGTGCACGCGTCCGACGCGCTGCTCGACTACGTGCAGGCGCTGATCGCCGCCAGCCGCAACGGCCGCTGGTTCGTCGAGGGGCTGAGCCCGCGCGCCGGCATCGCGCTGCTGCGCGCGGCCAAGGCGCGCGCGCTGCTCGACGGACGCGACTACGCCGCGCCCGACGACGTGCAGGCGGTGCTGCCGCAATGCGTCGCGCACCGGCTGGTGCCGGCGGCCGGCGCCGGGCGCGGGCGCGTCGAGCAGGTGCGCGCCATGATGGAAGCGGTGGCGCTGCCGTGAGCGGCGCCGTCCGCAGCGGCTGCCGCACGTCGCCGCGCCGCTGAAGGCCCGATGGCGACCACGACCTCGGCCGGGCCCTCGCTGCGTCAGCGCTGGCACCGCTGGTGGCTGGCGCGGCTGCCGCGCACCGACCGCTGCACGCTGACGCAGCGCAACGTCTACATCGTGCCCACGCGCGCCGGCGCGCTGTTCGCGTTCACGCTGCTGCTGATGCTCGTGGCGGCGATCAACTACCAGCTCAACCTCGGCTACGTGCTGACCTTCCTGCTCGCCGGCGCCGGGCTGGTGTCGATGCACGTCACGCACGGCACGCTGCGCGGGCTGACGCTGCAGTTGCGCACGCCGGCGCCGGGCTTCGCCGGCGAACCGGCGACGGTCGAGGTGGTGCTGACGAGTCCGTCGCAGGCGCGGCAGGGCATCGGCGTGGCTTTCGACGCGCCGCGCGCCGAGCGGCACGTGGCCTGGGTCGACGTGCCGGCGTTGGGTCAGGCGGTGGCGCGCCTGGCTTTCGTGCCGCCGCGACGCGGGCCGCACGCGGTGCCGGTGCTGCGCGTCGAGACGCAGTTCCCGTTCGGGCTGTTCCGCGCGTGGTCGCTGTGGCGACCGCAGGCACAGTTGCTCGCCTGGCCGGCGCCCGAGCAACCGGCCGCGCCGCTGCCGGCGCCGACGCCGCGTGCCGGCGAACGCCCGGGAGCGCGTGCCGACCGTGGCGAGTTCGACGGCGTGCGCGCCTACCAGCGCGGCGACACGCTGCGCCAGGTGGTGTGGAAGAAGGCAGCGCGCACCGGCGAGCTGGTCAGCCGCGACGCCCGCGGCCCGGCCGGACGCGAACTCTGGCTCGACTGGACGGCCACCGCCGGGCGTGGCGACGCCGAGGCGCGGCTGTCGCGGCTGGCCGCCTGGGTGCTCGCCGCCGAGCGCGCCGACCTGCACCACGGACTGCGTCTGCCCGGCATCGAACTGCCGCCGGGCCAGGGCGACGCGCACCGCCGTCGCGCGCTCGAGGCGCTGGCGCTGTACTGACATGACTCCCCCCGAAGCGCCTGCGACGGCTCCCCCGGGCCCCGAACGAGCCCCTTCGTGGCCCAAGGGGGCATCGCCGGCAGCCCGGCGAAGCCGGTTCCGCGGGGGTCGCTGGACGGCGTGCGCTTCATCGGTCGCGGTGGGCGCCTGCCGCGACGCGCCGACGAGAGTCGTTGCACTGCGACCACCGCGCACCGTCGCGATCGCCGGGCGCGATGCGCGACGCGGCGCCTGAGTTCCACCGATGGCCATCGACCGCCAGCGCACGATCGCCGCGATCGACCGCGGCCTGACCATCGCCACCTGGTGGCCCGGCTGGGCGCACCTGCCGCGCGACGCGCGCGACGTGCTGTTCCTGCTCGGCGTCATCGGCTGGACGGTGCTGCCGCACGCCGGCCACCTGCCGGCGTGGTGCATCGCGATGACCGCGGCCGTGCTGCTGTGGCGCGCGCGGCTGGCGCTGCTGCAGCGCCCGTTGCCGGGGCGCTGGTCGGTGATCGCGGTGCTGCTGGTCGCCGCCGTGCTGACCTACTGGAGCCACGGCACCCTGCTCGGCAAGGACGCCGGCGTCACCCTGCTCGTCGTGCTGATGGTGCTGAAGACGCTCGAGCTGCGTGCGCGCCGCGACGCGCTGGTGGTGTTCTTCCTCGGCTTCTTCCTGGTGCTGACGAACTTCCTGTACTCGCAGTCGCTCGCGGTGGCCGCGGCGATGCTGGTCGCGGTGTGGGGGCTGCTGACGGCGCTGGTGCTGGCGCACATGCCGGTGGGCCGGCCGCCTTTGCGCCAGGCCACGATGCTCGCCGGGCGCGCCGCGCTGCTCGGCGCGCCGATCATGGTCGTGCTGTTCGTGCTGTTCCCGCGCTTCGGCCCGCTGTGGGGCCTGCCGCACGACGCGATGGCCAAGACCGGGCTGTCGGGCAGCCTGACGCTGGGCGGCGTGGCCGAACTCGCGCTCGACGACACGATCGCGTTTCGCGTGCGCTTCGACGGCCCGGCGCCGCCGGCGTCGCAGCTGTACTGGCGCGGGCCGGTGCTGTCGCAGTTCGACGGCCGCGACTGGCGCCGCCTGGTGCCGAGCTTTCCTGCCGAGCTGCGCCCGCGTGCCGAACTGCGCGTGGCGGGTGCACCGCTGGACTACGAGGTGGTGATCGAGCCGTCGCGGCTGCCGTCGCTGACGCTGCTCGAGGTCACTCCGCCCGAAGGCGAGCGCGCGCCGAAGGTGGCCGAACTGCAGCTGCGCTTCACGGAGGACCTGCAGTGGCTCGCCGACCGTCCGCTGGTCGATCGCGTGCACCTGCGCACCCGCGCCTACCCGCGCTTCGAGCACGGCCCGCGCGACCCCGTGTTCGGGCTGCGCGACCACCTCGCGCTGCCGCCAGGCTACAACCCGCGCACGCTGGCCTGGGCGGCGGAATTCCGCCGCGCCCACGCCGACGCCGACGCGCTGACGCTGGTGCAGCGCCTGATCGGGCACATCCGCGCCGAGAGCTTCGCCTACACGCTCACGCCGGGCGAGTACGGCGACGAACGCGGCCGCCACGCCATCGACGAGTTCTGGCTCGACCGCCGCCAGGGCTTCTGTGAACACTTCGCCACGGCGTTCGTCGTCGTCATGCGCGCGCTCGACGTGCCGGCCCGCGTGGTCACCGGCTACCAGGGCGCCGACAGCGTGCTGCAGGACGGCTGGGTCGTGGTGCGCAACAGCCACGCGCACGCCTGGGCCGAGGTGTGGGTGGCGGGGCGCGGCTGGATGCGCGTCGACCCGACCGCCGCGGTGGCGCCCGAACGCGTGGAGCGCAGCGTCTCGCTGCGCCCGGCGCCGGGGCTCGTGGCCGGCGCGCTCGGCAGCGTCAACCCCGAGCTGCTGGCCACCCTGCGCCGGGCCTGGGAGGGCCTGAACCACGAGTGGAACCAGCGGGTGCTGAACTACTCGCGCGGCCAGCAGTTCGACCTGCTGCGTTGGCTCGGCGTCGACTCGCCCGACTGGGCCGACCTCGGCCTGCTGCTGGTCGCGCTGCTCAGCGCCGCCGCGCTGGCCGGCGCCGGCTGGGCCGCCTGGGACCGCTGGCGGCAAGACCCGTGGAAGCGCGCGCACCGCCGCATCCGCGAGCGGCTGGCCGAGCTGGGGGTGGCCGCCGCCGAGCACGAGGCGCCGCGCACGCTGGCGCAACGCGTGCGCGCCGAGCTGGGCGACGCCGGTGCGGCGCTCGCGCAGCAGTTGCGCCTGCTCGACGCCGCGCGTTACGCACCGCGGGCGACGCGACCGCCGCCGCTGCGCCGCTGGCAGCGCGACTTCGAACGCGCCGCCACCGCCGCCGCGAAGCAGGCGCGTGCACGCTCGCGATAATCGCCCCATGCCGTCTCCGAACCCACGCCGCCGCGCGCTCGGCGCCGCCCTCGCGCTGTGGCCGCTGGCCGCCTGGAACGCAACCGCCCGGGCCGAACCGCGCGCGCCGTACCTCGAGCGCGCCGACGTGCAACGCTTCATTGCCGAGACGGCGCAGGCGCTGGACCTGGACGCCGCATGGATCGAACGCCAGCTGCGCCCGGCGCGCCACGTCGCGGCGGTGACGCGCCTGATCATGCCGCCGCCGCCGGGCACGGCGAAGGACTGGTCGGCGTACCGCGCGCGTTTCGTCGAGCCGCAGCGCATCGGCGCCGGCGTCGCGTTCTGGCGCGACCACGAGGCCGTGCTCGAACGCGCCGAAGCCCAGTTCGGCGTGCCGTCGGCGGTGATCGTCGGCATCGTCGGGGTGGAGACCTTCTACGGCCGCCACACCGGCAGCTACCGCACCGTCGACGCGCTGGCCACGCTGGCGTTCGACTTCCCGAGCGGGCGCAGCGACCGCAGTGCGTTCTTCCGCGACGAGCTGGCGCAGCTGCTGGCCTGGGTCGCGCGCGAGGACCTCGACGCGTCGTCGGTGCGTGGCTCTTTCGCCGGCGCGATCGGCCTGCCGCAGTTCATGCCCAGCAGCATCCGCCGCTGGGCGCTCGACTACGACGGCGACGGCCACGTCGACCTGCGCAGCAGCGCCCCCGACGCGATCGGCAGCGTCGCCAACTTCCTCGCCGGTCACGGCTGGCAGCGCGCGCTGCCGACGCATTACGCGGTGACGCCGCCGGACGATCGTCTCGACCGCTCGACGTTGCTGGCGCCCGACATCGTGCCCAGCTTCAGCGCCGCGCAGTTCGCCGAGCGCGGCGCCCGCCTCGACGACGCGGGGCGCGCACACGACGGGCTGCTCGCGCTGGTCGAGGTCGACAACGGCGGCAGGCCGCCGAGCCACGTCGCCGGCACGCACAACTTCTTCGTGCTCACGCGCTACAACCGCTCGAGCTACTACGCGCTGGCGGTGCTCGAGCTGGGCGCCGCAGTCGAAGCCACGCACCGCGCGACGCGACAGGCGGCGCACTGATCGCGCACCACCCGTCGCACGCCGGCGGTGGTCACTTGCGCGGCGCGGCCTTCTTCGCCGCGGGCGCGCTGCCGCTGCCGCGCTGCAGCGCCTCGGACATCCCGATCAGCACGCCGCTGGCCATCGCCGCGTAGCTCTCGGCCAGCGCCTGTGCGGCGCGCAGCCCGGCGCGGCGGCCCTCGCGGGCGGCGTCCTGCATCTGCGCGAGCATCTGCTCGACGGTCTTGGCCGCCTGCCCGCCCGACAGCGTGCCGCCGGCCTGCATCTTCTCCAGCACCTGGTTCCAAGGGCCGGCAAACGTCGCGCCGGAGCCCTCGGCGGCCTTCTTCACGGTGCCGATCAGCGTGTCCTCGATCTTGTCGAGGTCGTCGAGCGCCTTCTTCAGGTGCTTCTCGCGCAGGTCGGCGCCCTGCGCCAGCAACTGCTGCAGCGCGACGCGGTTCGCGTCGACCGCCTTGAGCAGCGCCTCGTCCATGCCGGCGACGGCCTGATCGAGCAGCGGCGCGACGTCGGCGCCGAGGGCGTTCTTCGCGACACCGGCGCCGGCGGCTTCGGTCACGCTCTTGAGCGTCGCGCGGATGTTCTTCAGCGTCAGCTCGCGCCCCTGCAGCGCCTGCAGCGTGGCCTGGGTCACCGCCTGGCGCAGTTGGTCGGACTGCTGCGCCGTGGCGGATTCGAACATCGAGATCAGCGCGTCGGCATCGAACGCGGGCTTGGACATGGCAGCTCCTCGGCGGGGTTGGGATGGCGCGGCACGCCGGCCGCGCCGCGATGCTCGCACCGCGCACCGCCTTCGGCAAGCGCCGGCCGGCGGCACGCATGCGGGTTCGCGTCCGATCGTCGGGGCACCGGGCCAGCGGTCGCGGCCGGCGACCGTTCAGCGTGCCGTGGTCGGCGTCGTCGCCCCGCCCTTGATCTCGACGACGTTGCCTTCGGGATCGTCCAGGTACAGCGACGGGCCCTCGCCCTCGGCGCCGGAGCGCGACGCGAGCGGCCCCGCCGCCGCGCCGCAGTCGGCCAGACGGGCACGGATCGCCGCCTCGTCGAACGGCTCGACGCGCAGGCAGAAGTGGTCCAGGTTGCGCCCCTGCGCGCCAGGGGCGGCGCCGCCGGCGCGGCCAAGCGGCCCGTCGACCGCCACCAGGTCGATCAGCGAACGCCCGGCGCGCAACTGCACCAGGCCGAGGTCGTCGCGCCGGCGCTCGACGCGGCAGCCGAGCGCGTCGCCGTAAAAGCGCACCATGCGCTCGAGGTCGACGACACGCAGCACCAGGTGGTCGATGCCGACGACCTGCACCGCCGCCGCGGGCCGGCCTGCAGCGGCGGGGTCGAGTCCGGGGGCGTCGCGCCGCATCGAGCCATGCCGCAGATGGTGATCGAGCCGCCGCTCCCAGTCGTGCATGAAGGAGCGATACGCGGCCTCGGTGAACGAGCGCAGGAAGTCGTCGCCCACCGGGCCGAGGCTGGTGTGGGTGTACGTGACGGTCGCCTCGCAGCCCGCGTCGACCGCACGCAGGCGGATCGACAGCCGGCACGCGGTGACCTTCGGCGTGACCTTGATCATCTCCACGACACCGGAGTCGGCTTCGTGGCGCGTCACGACCCACACCGCGTCGTCGTGCGGCGCGGCGGCGGTGACGAACACGCAGTCGGGTTCGGCCGCGCCCGAAAACGACAGCACCCGCAGCGGGTCCCAGCCCTCGAACCACTCGGCCTCGCGCACCGGACACAGCAGCGGGAACACCGCCGACGGCGGCGCGGCCAGGACCTGCGTGTAGCTGCGGCTGACGCGGTTCGGGGCGGCGATGTCCATGGGGGTCGGGAACTCGACGCACGGGCGTCGACCCCTGCAGGATACGACGGCACGACGCCGGCCGACCACCCGGCGGCCGCCGCCGAGGCGTCACCCGCGGCCGCACGGCGCATGCCCTGGCGCAACCGAAGCGCATCCGGCTTCGCCGGTGCGCCGGCGGCGCCGCCTCGGAGGGACCAGAGCGGACGCAAGGGTCGGCCTGCGCGGACCCGAACGCATCGCGCCCCCCGGGCTCCGCGTGGATGCGGTCGCGCCGAAGCCGCAGCCGGGGCGGTCCGCCTATCCCGGCGCCACTTCCCCCGCGTAGTCGGCCAGCGCCTCGAGCACCGCCTGCTTGCGCTCGTCGTCGGCGTGCGCTTCGGCGAGCAGGTCGATGCGGTCCAGGTACGCGGCCAGCGTCAGCGCGCCGCCGGCGCCGTCGTGCAGCCGGGCCGCGCAGTGCCGCTGCCAGCGCGCGCGCTCGTCGTCGTCGAGCGTGTCGGGGAAGTTGCGCGCGCGGTAGCGCCACACCAGTTCGTCGAGTCGCGGGTCGTCGAACGCAGGTCGGCGGTGCGCCAGCTCGGCCGGAGGCAGCGCGCGCAGCCGCTCGAGCGCGCGGCGGTCGCCGTCGCCGAGCAGCGCCCCGTACAGGTCCTCGTCGACGTCGGCGGGCTCGGCGCGTGCGGGCCGGGTGAACACCTCGGGCCACAGCCGGGCGAGCGACGGTGCCAGGCGCTGCGCCTCGTGCAGGTGGCGCGTGGCAAGCTGCGCGTCGACGCCCCAGCGTTCGGCCATCGCGGGCGTCAGCACCTTCGCGTTGCCGATCACCACCGGCGCGCGGTTCAGGTGGATCGTCTTCAGCGGCAGCCGTTCGACGCCTTCGGGCAGTTCGGCGGCGCGCGTGAACAGGCGCTCGCGCAACTGCGCCGCGTCGAGCCCGGCCAGTCGCTGCGGATCCTCGGACAGGTCCCAGACGATGACTTCGTTGCGGTTCGTGGGATGTGGCGCCAGCGGCCACACCAGCGCCAGGCAGCCGCGCTCGACGGGGTACCGCCCCGAGACGTGCAGCAACGGCTGGCCGGCACGCTGCGCCGAGGCGATCTCGTCGGCCACCGCCTGCTTGCCGCGTCGCTCGAGCAGGAAGTCCCACAGCTTCGGCTTGCGGCTGCGCAGCCGCCCGGCGAGCGCGATCGTCGCGCGCACGTCGCTCAGCGCGTCGTGCGCCGACGTGTGCGCCAGGTCATTGGCCTCGGTCAGCTTCTCGAGACGGAACGTCGGCCGGCCGTCGTCGCCCAGCGGCCACTCGATGCCCTCGGGTCGCAGCGCGTAGGTGCAGCGCACGACGTCGAGCAGGTCCCAGCGCCCGCAGCCGTTGCGCCACTCGCGCGAGTAAGGGTCGATCAGGTTGCGCCAGAACAGATGGCGCGTGACCTCGTCGTCGAAGCGGATGCTGTTGTAGCCCACGCCCACCGTCCCCGGCGCGGCCAGTTCGCCTTCGATCGCCGCTGCGAAGGCGTGCTCGGCGACGCCCTGCGCCAGCGCCCGCTGCGGCGTGATGCCGGTGACGAGGCAGCTGTCGGGATCGGGCAGGAAGTCCGGCGCCGGGCGGCAGTACAGCATCACCGGCGGCGCGATCTCGTCGAGCGCGGCGTTGGTGCGCACGCCGGCGAACTGCGCCGGGCGGCTGCGCCGCGGGTCGAGACCGAAGGTCTCGTAGTCGTGCCAGAAGAAGGTGGTGTCGAACGCGCAGGCGGCCATGGGCGCACGATAACCGAGCCGTGCCCGGCGCATCGGCTAAGCTTGCGCGCGCATCCCGCCCCGTCCCTACCCCCGGAGACCCCGTCCATGACCCGCGCGATCAACTTCAGCGCCGGCCCCGCCGCGCTGCCCGAACCGGTGCTCGAACGCGCCGCCGCCGAGATGCTCGACTGGCGCGGCTCGGGCATGTCGGTGATGGAGATGAGCCACCGCGGCAAGGAGTACATGGCGATCCACGCGCAGGCCGAGGCCGACCTGCGCGAGCTGCTGGCCGTGCCCGCGAACTACAAGGTGCTGTTCCTGCAGGGTGGCGCGATCGCGCAGAACGCCATCGTGCCGATGAACCTGCTGCGCGGGCGCACCGGCGCCGACTACGTGCACACCGGCGAGTGGTCGAAGAAGTCGATCCAGGAAGCGAAGAAGTACGCCGAGGTGCGCATCGCCGCCAGCGCCGAGGCGAGCCGCTTCACGCACGTGCCGCCGCGCTCGCAGTGGCAGCTCGACCCGAACGCCGCGTACGTGCACATCTGCGCCAACGAGACGATCGGCGGGGTCGAGTACCACTGGACGCCCGACACCGGCGACGTGCCGCTGGTGGCCGACATGTCGAGCAACATCCTGTCGCGCCCGGTCGACGTGGCGCGCTACGGGCTGATCTACGCCGGGGCGCAGAAGAACATCGGGCCGGCGGGGCTGACGATCGTCATCGTGCGCGACGACCTGATCGGCCAGGCGCTGCCGATCACCCCGTCGGTGTTCGACTACAAGCAGCTCGCCGACAACGACTCGATGCTGAACACGCCGCCGACGTACGCGATCTACGTCGCCGGGCTGGTGTTCCAGTGGCTGAAGGACCGGGGCGGGCTGGCCGCGATGGCCGAGCACAACGAGCGCAAGGCGGCGCTGCTGTACGACTTCCTCGACGGCGGCAGCGGGTTCTACGTCAGCCCGGTGGCCCACGACAGCCGCTCGCGCATGAACGTGCCGTTCAAGCTGAAGGACGAGTCGCTCGACGCCGCGTTCCTGAAGGGCGCCGAACAGCGCGGCATGGTGCAGCTCAAGGGCCACCGCTCGGTGGGCGGCATGCGCGCGTCGATCTACAACGCGATGCCGCTGACCGGCGTGCAGGCGCTGGTCGAGTACATGAAGGAGTTCGAGGCGCGACATGGCTGACCCGACGCACCGTCGATTGCGCGTGCTGGTGCTCAACCAGGTCTCGGCGCAGGGCCTGAAGCGGCTGGCCTCCGAGCGCTACGAGGTCGGCAAGGACCTCGCCGAGCCCGACGCGATCCTGCTGCGCTCGGCCGACCTGCACGCCGCGCCGGTGCCCTCCAGCGTGCAGGCGATCGCCCGGGCCGGCGCCGGCACCAACAACATCCCGGTGGCGGCAATGAGCGCGCGCGGCGTGCCGGTGTTCAACGCGCCCGGCGCCAACGCCAACGCGGTGAAGGAACTGGTGCTCGCCGGCATGCTGCTGGCGGCGCGCAACGTGGCGCCGGCGCTGCGCTTCGTCGCCGCGCTCGACCCGCGCGCGCCGGACCTCGACCGGCGGGTCGAGGACGGCAAGAAGGCCTACGCCGGGTTCGAGCTGGCCGGGCACACGCTGGGCATCGTCGGGCTGGGCAAGATCGGCTGCCTGGTCGCCGACGCGGCGATCAAACTCGGCATGGACGTGATGGGCTTCGACCCGCACATCACCGTCGACGCGGCGTGGAGCCTGCCGTCGCAGGTGAAGAAGGCCGCCAGCGTCGCCGAGGTGCTCAAGCACTCGCACTTCGTCACGCTGCACGTGCCGCTGGTCGAGGCCACGCGCGGCCTGGTCAACGCCGACAACGTCGCGCTGATGCGCCCCGGCGCCGTGCTGCTGAACTTCTCTCGCGAGGGCGTCGTCGACGACGCGGCGGTCGTCGCCGCGCTCGAGCGCAAGGCGCTGGCGGCCTACGTGTGCGACTTCCCGAACGCCGTCGTGCACGGCCACGAGCGTGTCGTCGCGCTGCCGCACCTCGGTGCATCGACGCGCGAGGCCGAGGAGAACTGCGCGCGCATGGTCATCGACCAGCTGCGCGACTACCTCGAGCACGGCCAGGTCGAGCACGCGGTGAACTTCCCCGCGGTGACGATGGCGCGCGAGTCGCCGTGGCGGGTGGCGATCGCCAACGCCAACGTGCCGAACATGCTCGGGCAGATCTCGACGACGGTGGCGCAGGCGGGGCTGAACATCCACAACATGGTCAACAAGTCGCGCGGCGAGATGGCGTACACGCTGGTCGACGTCGACAGCCCGGTGGCCGACGCCGTGCTCGCCGACCTGCGCCGCATCGACGGCGTGTTGGCCGTGCGTTACCTGCCCGACCCCGCGGCGTGACGCGCGTGGACCCGGCGCAGGTCGACGACTTTCGCGCCGGTCTGCGACGCTTCGTCTCGCGCGAGATCGCGCCCCACGTCGACGCGTGGGACGAGGCGGGGGCGTTCCCGCGCGAGCTGTACCGGCGCGCGGCGCAGCTCGGCCTGCTCGGGCTCGGTTATCCCGAGGCCTACGGCGGCACGCCCTGCGACCTGGCGACGCGCCTGGTCGCCGTCGAGGAGATCGCGCAGGCCGGCAGCGGCGGGCTGCTGGCCGGGCTGTTCTCGCACCACATCGCGCTGCCTCCGCTGCTCGCCGCGGGAAGCGCCGGGCTGCGGCAACGCGTGATCCCGCCGGTGCTGGCCGGCGAGGCCATCGCCGCGCTGGCGGTGACCGAGCCCGGCGGCGGCTCCGACGTGGCGCACCTGGCCACCACCGCGCGGCGCGACGGCGACCACTACGTGATCGACGGCGAGAAGGTGTTCATCACGTCGGGGATGCGCGCCGACTGGCTGACGGTGGCGGTGCGCACCGGCGGCCCCGGCGCCGGCGGCATCTCGCTGCTGGCGGTGCCGGGCGACGCGCCGCGGCTGTCGCGCACGCCGTTGAAGAAGATGGGCTGGTGGTGCAGCGACACCGCGCACCTGCGCTTCGACGGCGTGCGCGTGCCGGTGCCTCACCTGATCGGCGAAGAGCACGCCGGCTTTCGCCTGATCATGGAGAACTTCAACGGCGAACGCCTGGTGCTCGCCGCGGGCGCGGTCGCCTTCGCGCAGGTGGCCCACGACGAGGCACTCGACTGGGCGCGCCAGCGGCGCACCTTCGGCCGCACGCTCGCCGAGCACCAGGTGATCCGCCACCGGCTGATGGACATGCGCATGCGCATCGCCGCCAGCCGCGCGTTCCTGCGCGACGTCACGCGACGGCTCGACGCCGCCGGCGACGCGCCCGACGCCGACACCGTCGCCGACCTGTGCCTGCTGAAGAACCACGCCACGCAGACCCTGCAGTGGTGCGCCGACGCCGCCGTGCAGATCCTCGGCGGCATGGGCTACATGCGCGGCACGAAGAGCGAGCGCATTTACCGCGAGGTGAAGGTGCTGGCGATCGGCGGCGGCGCCGACGAGATCATGAAGGAACTCGCCGCGAGGCAGCTGCGGATCTGATGGCACGCGACACGACGCTCAGACTCGCGGTGCGCGGGCGCATCGCGACGATCACGCTGAACCGCCCCGAGCGGCTGAACGCGATCGACGACCGCATGCCCGGCGAGATCGAAGCCGCGGTGCGGCGCGCCAACGACGACCCGCGCGTGCACGCGATCGTGCTGCAGGGCGCCGGCGACGCGTTCTGCGCCGGCTACGACCTCAAGTTCTACGCCGAGCACGCGCACGCCGCGAACCAGCCGATGCCGTGGCAGCCGATGCGCGACTACCGGCTGATGCAACGCAACACCGAGCAGTTCATGAGCCTGTGGCGCAGCCACAAGCCGACGATCGCCAAGGTGCACGGCTACGCGGTGGCCGGAGGCAGCGACATCGCGCTCGCCTGCGACCTGCTGGTGATGGCCGACGACGCGAAGATCGGCTACATGCCGGCGCGGGTGTGGGGTTGCCCGACCACCGCGATGTGGGTCTACCGCGTCGGGGCGATGCGCGCCAAGCGGCTGCTGTTCACCGGTGACCTGATCGACGGGCGCACCGCCGCCGACTGGGGTCTGGCGACGCAGTCGATACCCGGCGCCGACCTCGACGCCGCGACGCAGGCTCTGGCCGAACGCATCGCCGGCGTGCCGACCGCGCAGCTGATGATGCACAAACTCGTGATCAACCAGGCCGTCGAGGCGATGGGGCTGGCGCAGACGCAGACGCTGGCCACGCTGTTCGACGGCATCACCCGCCACTCGCCCGAGGGCACGTGGTTCCGCCGGTACGCCGAGGCGCACGGCTTCCAGGCCGCGGTCGAGTGGCGCGACTCGGGGCGCCCGTTGCCCGAGCTGGAGCCTGGCGACACCGGCGACGCGTACATGGCGCCGCCCGCTGGCGCCGACGCACGGTCCGCCCGGTCGCGCGACGTCACCGGCAAACGCGGGGCCGCGCCGCCGCCCAAGCGCCGGCGCCGCTGACGCCGGCCCCGGATCAATAGTGACAGCCGGCGGCAACCTCCGTAGCATCGGCCGCACGATCCGTCCACGACACCCGGGAGACGACGATGAACGACCACGCGACGCGCCACGACGACTACCTGGCCAGCGCCGGCCGCCGGCGGCTGCTGCGCGCCGGCAGCGGCTCGCTGGCGGCTCTCGCGGCCGGCGGCCTGTTCGGCGGCCGCGTCGCGGTGGCGTCACCGGTCGAGAAACCCGCCGACGTGCCCGTCGTCGACCGCGTCGCGATCCGCGTCGTGACCGATTCGTACCACCACGCGTTCGAGCCACCGCGCACGCTGGGCTCGCTGCAGGTGCAGCGCCTGGGCTTCGCGGTCGCGCCGCGCACGCCGCCGCGGCGCACGCTGCAGAACGAGTGGGGGCTGTCGCTGCACGTCGAGTCGGCGCGCGGCGACGAGACGCGGCAGGTGCTGCTCGACTTCGGCTACACGCCCGAAGCGCTGCTGAACAACCTGCTGCTGTGCGGCATCGACACCTCGAGGCTCGATGCGGTCGCGCTCAGCCATGGCCACTTCGATCACTTCGGCGGCATGGTCGGCTTCCTCGAGGCGAATCGCGGCAAGCTCAAGGCAGGGCTGCCGTTCTACCTCGGCAGTGAGGAGTGCTTCTGCACGCGCGAGCTGAACGTGCCCGGCGAGGCCGGCAGCTTCGGCGCGCTCGACCGCGACGCGATCCGCGCCGCCGGGCTCACCGTCACCTTCGCCGAGCGGGCATCGGTGCTCGCGTCGCACGGGTTCACCACCGGCACGATCGCGCGCGGCTCGTTCGAACGCGTGCTGGCGCCCACGCGCATGACCGTGGGCATGCAGGGCGCACTCGGCTGCGCGCCCGAGCGCCTGCCCGAAGCCAAACGCACGCTGACCGCCGCCGTGCCCGACGACTTCGAGCACGAGCAGGCGATCGCCTACCACCTCAGGGGCCGCGGCCTCGTCGTGATGACCTCGTGCGGACACCGCGGCATCGTCAACTCGGTGCGCAAGGCGATGCAGGTCGCCGGCACCGACAAGGTGCACGCGATCCTCGGCGGCTTCCACCTGGCACCCCACGCGGTCGACTACCAGCGGCAGACGCTGGCCGAGCTGAAGACGATCAACCCGGACTTCCTGATCCCGATGCACTGCTCGGGCGAGACCTTCGTCTCGATGGTGCAGACCGAGATGCCCGAGCGCTTCGTGCGATCGTCGACCGGCACGCGCTTCGTGTTCAACGCGTAACGGCGTCACTCGCCGGCGACGATCAGGCCGGCCGCCCTCCCCGCCCGGCGCCGGCGGCGAATCGTCCGGCGCCGGCCTGGCTCTCGCCCGACGACAGCGTCGCGCGCCCCAACGCGAACTCCCGCGCCAGCGCGTCGCGCAGCGGCAGCCCCGCCTGCGCCTTCACACTGGCCAGGTCGGAGCGCAGGCAGGTCTGCGGCAGCGCGGCGAGCTGCCGCGCCAGCGCGAGTGCGGCGTCGAGCGCGGTCTGCCCGGGCTCGGCGCGCCGGTGGGCCAGGCCGATGGCCAGCGCCTCGTCGGCGTCGACCGCGCGGCCGGTGAGGATCAGGTCGAGCGCGCGGCTCTCGCCGATCAGCCGCGGCAGCCGCACGGTGCCGCCGTCGATCAGCGGCACGCCCCAGCGACGGCAGTAGACGCCGAACACCGCCGAGTCGTCGACCACGCGCAGGTCGCACCACAGCGCCAGCTCGAGCCCGCCGGCCACCGCGTGGCCGCTGACCGCGGCGATCACCGGCTTCGACAGCCGCAGGCGCGTCGGCCCCATCGGGGCATCGGCGTCGAGGTCGTCGTGCAGCGGGTTCATGCGCCCACCGCCGTCGGCGATCGCCCGGAGGTCGGCGCCGGCGCAGAACACCGCGTCGCCGCCGGTGAGCACCGCGACGCCCGCGCCGGGGTCGGCGTCGAAGCGCCGGAACGCGTCGGCGAGTGCCCGGGCGACCGGACCGTCGACGGCGTTGCGCACGTCGGGCCGATGCAGTCGCACGATCCACACGGCGCCGTCGCGCTCGACACCGACGCCGTCCTGCACTGTCTCCATCGTGACACCTCGTCGCGGGTGGTTTGCGGGTTTCCTCCCGCACGGTGGGCGGCGGGATTTCGCTACAACTGCGCGTCCCCACGTCCAGCATAGCCCGAACCCGGCCCGAGGCTTCGTTTGCAGGTCCTGCAGATACTCGTCAGCGGCATCGCGCAAGGTTGCATCTACGGCCTGATCGCGCTGGGCTTCGTGCTCATCTACAAGGCCACCGAGGCCGTCAGCTTTGCGCAGGGCGAGCTGATGATGCTCGGCGCCTTCCTCGGGCTGGCGCTGCTGACGGTGCTGGGTTTCCCGTTCTGGATCACCGTGCCCGCGGTGATTGCCGCGATGGCGGTGTTCGGCTTCGCGCTCGAGCGCGCCGTGATCCGGCCGATCCTCGGCCAGCCGGCGTTCTCGATCGTGATGCTGACCATCGGCATCGGCTACGTCGCGCGCGGTGCGATCACGATGGTGCCGGTGATCGGCACCGAGACGCACACGCTGCCGGTGCCCTACAAGGACGAGGTGATCCCGCTCGGCGGCGTCGTGCTGGCGGTCGAGCAGCTGGTGGTGATCGGCATCACCGCGCTGCTGTGCGGCGCGCTGTACCTGCTGTTCAGCCGCAGCAAGGTCGGCATCGCGATGCAGGCCGCGTCGCAGAACCAGCTGGCCGCCTACTACATGGGCATCCCGGTGAAACGCCTCAACGGCGTGGTCTGGGCGCTGGCGGCGGTGGTCGCCGCGGTCGCCGGGCTGCTGCTGGCGCCGATCACCTTCGTGCACGCCAACATGGGCTTCATCGGACTGAAGGCGTTCCCGGCGGCGGTGGTCGGCGGCTTCGGCAGCCTGCCGGGCGCGATCGTCGGCGGGCTGATCATCGGCGTGGTCGAG
>CAZUBF010000076.1:0-16996 GCA_964618555.1 uncultured Azohydromonas sp. | reverse complement strand
CCGGCTGGTGGTCGACCCACTGCGCCAGCGGCACGCCGCCGAAGCTCAGGCGCGCCAGCAGCGCCGACAGCACCGACTCGTCGAGCGTGCGCATCACCGCCTGCGTGTAGTGCAGCGCGTTGGCCTTGAGGTGCACGAGCAGTTCGTCCTGCTCGGGAGGGGCGTCGAAGCTGACGACGCGCTGCAGCGCCGACAGCGGCCCGCCCGGCTGCAGCGTCACCGGCACGCCGACCGGCGTCGCGGTGCCCTGAAGGTTCAGCTGCAGCGTGACGGTGGTCTCCTTCGGCACGATGAGCGCACTGCGCAGCGACACCGCGGCCAGTTCGCGCACCGCCTCCGGGGCGACGAATCGTGCCCCCGAGGCGCTGGGGTCGACCAGCGGCACCACCGACCCGTCGCGCCGCGTCACCTCGATCGCGAGTGCCAGGTCCGACGGCAGCACGATCGCGCTGACCAGCGTCTCGGCCGGCAGCGTGAGCACGGTCTCGAGCTGCGTGGCGATCGGCCGCACGCCGCAGCGCACCAGCGCGCGCAGTTCCTCGGTGTCCCAGCCGTCGGCGCTGAAACGCTGCAGCACGCCGGCGCGTGCAGTCAGCGTGCGGCGGGTGGCCGGTGCGGGTGCCGGTGCGGGAGAGGGTGCCGGCGCGGCAGCCGGCGCAGCGGCCGGCGCCGGGGCCGGCGAAGTCGCCACCGCGTCGACGGCGAGCGCCAGCGTCGCGACGAAGCGTCCGTCGAGCGCGCGGATGCGTCGCGGACGGCGGCTGCGCACGAGCACGCTGCCGAACAGCAGCAGGCGCTGGCGCGTGGCCGCGTCGAGCGCGGCTTCGGCCAGCTCGGCGCGAAAGCGTTCGATGTTCGAGGCGTCGTCGAAGTCGATCAGCTGGATCGGCACGAAGATCACGCGCTCGGCGCGTTCGAGCCGCGTCGTCACGCGGAACGCCTGCACCACCTCGTAGTACTGCACGTTCAGCGTGTGCATGTGGTTGTAGTTGGCGATCACGCGTGTGGACAGCGCCTCGTGCTCGCTCTGGCTCAGCTCGCGCACCACGCTCGCGCGCCGGCTGCGCGCCGCGCTGGCCTGTTGCTGGCTGACGTCGTTGATCCGCTGCGCGGTGCTGCTGGCGAGGTCGCGGCGGCCGAACGAACTCGAGACGGTCATCGCCTCGGTCTTGGTGCGCGAGCTGCCGCCGCTGCTGCCGAAGGCGATCGGCCCGATCTCGAAGCCCAGCGCCGAGCCGCCCTGCGAGGTCGACGACGACGAGGTCGTGCGCGTGCGCCCGCCCTGCACTTCGGAGGCGGTGGCCTCGGTCACCTCCGACAACGCACGCTGGTGGGTGGTCGTGTTCGACAGCCGTTCGCTGTCGTTGACGGCTTCGCTGCTGCGCCCCCGGCTCTGGCGCGACCAGTCGATCATCGCCATGCGCGTGCTCTCGCCCGGCGCCAGCGACAGGCTGTGCAGCAGCTGGCCCAGCGCCAGCCCCTGCGCGAACCAGCTCTGGCTGAACGTCAGCAGTGCGCCGGTGGCCACGCGCCGGAACGGCGTGCCGGCGCCCAGCGCGGCGCCGAGGTCCACGGGTTCGGCGTCCTCGATCGCGGCGGCGGCGCCCTGGTCGACCGGCGCGGCGACGCTGTCGACCAGCAGCGTGCGGTAGAAGACCTTGTCGCTCGCGTGCTCGCCGATGCGCGGCAGCAGGTCGGCAGGCGCCTCGGGGTCGAAGCCCGGCGCCTGTTCCGGAACGCAGGCGCTCGCCAGCAGGTCGCGTGCCGCCAGCGCGGGCGGCCATGCGGCGAGCTCACCGACCGTGCCGATCCCCAGCGCCGCCTGCAGCTTCGCCGCGCCGTCGGGCCCGACGGCACGCAGCGCGGCCAGCGGCGCATTCGCCAGCGGCGGGTCGCCGGCGGCCGCCGCGTCGAGCACGTCGGCAGCGAGACGCGGCCGCGTGCTGGCCAGCGCGGCGCGCAGTGCGTGCAGCAGCTGCGACGCCGCGAGGTCGAAGACGCTGGCGATGCCCAGCACCTCGCGCAGTGCGCCGGCCTGCGCGGCGGTGGTCCCGTGCAGCGCGTCGACGGGTGCGGCCAGCAGTTCGGTGGCGCCCAGCGTGGCAAAGCCGCTCTTGACGAACGATTCGATCTCCACGGCGACCCTCCACCCGTCGGGACAGGGGGCGGAATCGTCTGGCCGCGCGCGGCCGCCGGGAATCCCTAGGTGCCGCACCTCGTGGCCGGCGGAGTCCGGTTCGACAGGGACCTGTGCACTGCGGTGGCCGCGGCTTCACGCGGCGTGGCGCGCCGCAGCCGACCGATGCGCCGAAGGCGTCGGGCTCGATCGCGGCGCGTCCCGCCGTTGCGTGTTGTCGCGACTGTTACCGGTGATCGCGAGCGAACGTGCGTCGGCCCGTGCGCTCGCGTCACGCGACGCGATAGCGGTCGACCCCGTCGGCGCCGCGTTCGCGCACCGCCTCGCCGCGAGCGAGCAGCCAGTTCAGGCAGGCCAGGCTCTCGCCGGTGGCCATGCCCAGCAGCGGCACGTTGTCCTCGGGGATCGAGCGTGCGAACAGCGCCGCGAAGACGTCGATCGCCCGCTTCGGCGTGCCCAGCGTGCGGCGCAGGCGCGCCAGCGCCAGTTCCTGGCCGCGGCGCAGCGCGTCGATGCGACGGTGCAGGCCGCGGAACGGCTCGTTGTGCGACGGCAGCACCAGCACGTCGTCGGGCACCAGGCGCTGCAGCTTGTCGAGCGAGGCCATCCACTCGGCCAGCGGGTCGGCGTCGGGCTCGAGCGGGTAGACCGACACGTTCGACGAGATGCGCGGCAGCACCTGGTCGCCCGAGACCAGCAGCTTCAACGTCGGGCAGTACAGGCAGGCATGTTCGGGCGAATGGCCGGTGCCGACGATGACCTCCCACTCGTGCGCGCCGATCGCCAGCCGCTCGCCGTCGTGCAGCCGGCGGAAGCTGTCGGGCAGCGGGTGGATGTGCTTGCCGAAGTTGCCGAAGCGCGCGCGGTAGGTCTCGATCGCCGCGTCGCCCCAGCCGGCGCGGCGGTAGAACTCGATCGCCTCCGGCGGCGCCTCGCGGCCGGTGTCGCCCACCATCACGCGGCAGCTCAGGTACTCCAGGCGCGTCATCCACAGGCGCACGCCGAACTTGCGTGCCAGCCAGCCGGCCATGCCGACGTGGTCGGGGTGCATGTGGGTGACGAAGATGCGCGACAGCGAGCGCTGCGGCGACAGCGTGAACAGCTCGCGCCAGGCCGCGGTGACGGCGTCGGTGCGCGTGCCGGTGTCGACGATGGCCCAGCCGGCGCCGTCGTCGATCGCGTAGAGGTTGATGTGATCCAGCGCGTACGGCAGCGGCATGCGCATCCAGTGCACGCCGGGGGCGATCTCGGTGGTGCGCCCGGGGGTGGGCGGGCCGTCGAACGGGTAGTCCAACGCGACGCGGTCGGCGCCGGGGTCTTGCGGTGCGTCGGGCACGGGCGGCCTCTCCAGGTCAGGACTCGATGCCTGCAGTGTGCCGCGTCGGCCGTCGCCGTGCGGCGACGCACGCCACGGGCTCGACGCGGCGGTAGCGCCGCAGCGGACCCGGCACGCGCTTGACAGCGAGAGGTTCCTGACCGACAAGGCGCCGGTCGCCTCTCGGCGGCGCCAACGGAACCGTCGATCACACCGGCTTCGCGGCGCAGCGAAGTCGCCCGCCGGGTCGACCGATCGGCGCCGCACCTGGCCGTCTGCGGAAGGAACGCCCACGTGACCCTGGGCCTGCAAGCCCTCCTGGCCTTCGCGCCGATTGCCCTGTCGGGCGTCCTGCTGGTCGGCCTCGGCTGGCCGGCCAGGCGCGCGATGCCGCTGGTCTACGTGGTCACCGCGGCGATCGCGCTGTCCGCATGGGGCGTCAGCTTCAACCGCGTCGCCGCGGCCACGCTCGAGGGGCTGATCATCACGGTGCAAGTGCTGTGGATCATCTTCGGCGCGCTGCTGCTGCTCAATACGCTGAAGCACTCGGGCGGCATCGCCTGCATCCGCAGCGGCTTCGCGCGCATCAGCCCCGACCGGCGCATCCAGGTGATCCTGATCGCCTGGCTGTTCGGCTGCTTCATCGAAGGCGCGTCGGGCTTCGGCACGCCGGCGGCGGTGGCCGGGCCGCTGATGGTCGCGGTGGGGTTTCCGGCGCTGTCGGCGGTGATGTTCGGGATGATCATCCAGTCGACGCCGGTGTCGTTCGGCGCGGTCGGCACGCCGCTGATCGTCGGCGTGCAGGGCGGGCTGCAGCGCGAGTCGATGACGCAGGCGCTGGCCGCGCAGGGCCAGACCTGGGCCGACTTCTTCGACCTCGTCGTCGAACGCGTCGCGCTCGGCCACGCGATCGCCGGCACGCTGATCCCGGTGATCCTGGTGCTGTTCATGACCCGCTTCTTCGGGCGCAACCGCTCGTGGGCCGAGGCGCTGCCGGCGGTGCCGTTCGCGCTGTTCGCCGCGTTCGCTTTCACGATTCCCTACGGGCTGGCCGGGCGTTACCTGGGTCCGGAGTTCCCGTCGCTGCTCGGGGGCCTGTTCGGCCTCGCGCTGGCGACGCTGGCCGCGCGCGCCGGCGTTCTGGTGCCGAAGCAGCCCTGGGACTTCGCCGACCCGAAGCAGTGGCCTTCCGAATGGATGGGCAACATCGATATGAAGCTCGACGAGCTCGGCAGCCGGCGTATCCCGACGCTGCTCGCCTGGCTGCCCTACGGCCTGCTGGCGCTGATCCTGGTGGCGAGCCGCACCGTCGAGCCGTTCAAGGCCTGGCTGCAGTCGGTCAGCGTCGGCACGCGCCACATCCTCGGCGAGGCCGGCATCGGTGGCGACTTCCAGCCGCTGTACCTGCCGGGGGGCATCCTGGTGTTCGTGTGCCTGGTCACGATCGTGCTGCACCGCATGGCGGTGGTCGGCTTCGTCAAGGCGGCGCGCAAGTCGGGCGGCACGCTGCTCGGCGCCGGCTTCGTGCTGGTGTTCACGGTGCCGATGGTGCGCATCATGATCCAGTCGGGTGTCAACGCCCACGAGCTGGCGAGCATGCCGATCGTCATGGCACGCTGGGTGGCGGGATCGGTCGGCGACGTCTACCCGCTGTTCGCGCCGACCGTCGGCGCCCTCGGGGCCTTCCTGGCCGGCTCCAACACGGTGTCCAACCTGATGCTCAGCGAGTACCAGTACAGCGTCGCGCAGGCGTTGGGCGTCAGCGGCGCGACCATGGTGGCGGCGCAGTCGATCGGCGCGGCGGCCGGCAACATGATCGCGATCCACAACGTCGTCGCCGCGTCGGCGACGGTCGGTCTGATGGGGCGCGAGGGCCAGACGCTGCGTCGCACGATCTTCCCGACCGTCTACTACGTGGCGCTGACCGGCGCGCTGGCGATGGCCGCGATGCACCTGCTGCACTGGAGCGACCCGCTGATCGGCGTGAGGCTGCCCTGAGCTTCGGTCGCCGTGCGCTCGCCGTCCGACGCCGCGATGCGTTAACGTCGCGCCCGCAGCAGTGCGCAACGCCCGGGCCGCGCCCCCCGCCCCCCCGACCGAGAGCATGCCCATGGCCAGTCCCCCGGTTCCGTCGACGGCGTCGCCGCCGCGCGTCGCGCTGTTCGTGACCTGCCTCGTCGACGCGATGCGGCCCAACGTCGGCTTCGCGGCGCTGCAGCTGCTGCGCGAGGCCGGCTGCCGCGTCGAGGTGCCCGCCGCGCAGACCTGCTGCGGCCAGCCGGCCTTCAACAGCGGCGACACGCGCGACACCGCGGCGCTGGCGCGGCGCTTCATCGAGACCTTCGAGCCCTACGACTACGTCGTCGCCCCGTCGGGCTCGTGCATCGGCATGACGCGTGCCCACTACCCCGAGGCCCTGGCCGACGACCCGGCCTGGGCAGAGCGCGCGCGCCGCCTGGGCGAGCGCAGCTTCGAGCTGATGAGCTTCCTCGTCGACGTCATGCGCTTCCGGCCCGCGGGCCGCCGGCTGGACGCCAGCGCCACCTACCACGACAGCTGCTCCGGGCTGCGCGAGCTCGGCGTCCACGCACAGCCGCGCGCGCTGCTGGCGGCGGTCGACGGGCTGACGATGAAGCCGCTGGAGGGCCACGACGTGTGCTGCGGCTTCGGTGGCACCTTCTGCGTCAAGTACCCGGCGATCTCCAACGCGGTGGTCGGCGAGAAGGCCGCCGCGATCGAGCGCAGCGGCGCGCAGCTGCTGCTCGGTGGCGACATGGGCTGCCTGCTCAACATGGCCGGCAAGCTCAGGCGCAACGGCTCCGCGGTGCGAGTCTTCCACGCCGCCGAGGTGCTCGCCGGTCGCGCCGGCGCCGCCATCGGCGAGGAAGGCTGAGCGATGCAGGCCGCACCGGTCCCGTTCAAGGCGCGTGCCGACGCGGCGCTGGCCGACCCGACGCTCAAGCTCGCGATCGACCGCACCACTGGCACCGCCGAGCGCAAGCGCGCCGCCGCGCTGGCCGAGTTCCCGCAGTTCGAGGCCGCGCGCGCGCGCGGCCAGCGCATCAAGGACCACGTCATCGCCCACCTCGACCACTACCTGGCCGAGTTCGAGCGCAACGCGATCGCCTCCGGCGCCCAGGTCCACTGGGCGGCCACGGCCGACGAGGCCGCGCAGATCGTCGTCGCGCTGTGCCGGGAGGCCGGCGCGAAGCGCGTCACTCGCGTGAAGTCGATGCTCGGCGAGGAGATCGGGCTGCCGCACGCGCTGGACGCCGCCGGCATCGAGCGCGTCGAGACCGACCTCGCCGAGCACATCGTGCAGCTCGGCGGCGACCGGCCGTCGCACATCGTCTGGCCGTCGATGCACCGCACGCGCGAGCAGGTCTCGGCGATGTTCAAGCAGGCGCACCGCGTGCCGCACCGCGACGAGACGATCGAGGCCATGGTCGACAGCGCGCGGCGCGAGCTGCGCGACAAATTCCTCAGCGCCGACGTCGCCATCTCGGGCGCCAACTTCCTCGTCGCCGACACCGGCGCCACCTGCACCGTCACCAACGAGGGCAACGCCGAGCTGACGACCTCGCCGCCGCGCGTGCACATCGTCACCGCCGGCATCGAGAAGCTGGTGCCCAGCACCGCGCACGCGTTCGCCCTGCTGCGCCTGCTGGTGCGCTCGGCCACCGGCGCCGACGTCACCCAGTACACCACCTTCCACTGCGGGCCGAAGCAGCCCGGGGACCGCGACGGCCCCGAAGCCTTCCACATCGTGCTGGTGGACAACGGCCGCACGCGCATGCTGCGCGACGCCGCGCTGCGCGAGATGCTGCGCTGCATCCGCTGCGGCGCCTGCATGAACCACTGCGTCGTCTTCCGCCAGCTCGGCGGCCACGCCTACGGCGGCACCTACCCGGGGCCGATGGGCGCCGTGCTGACGCCGGTGTTCGACGGCCTGCCGGCCTCGCGCGAACTGGCGCACGCCTGCACGCTCAACGGCAAGTGCCAGGAGGTGTGCCCGGTGAACATCCCGCTGCCGACGCTGCTGCGCGGTTGGCGCGACCGCTCGTGGCGCGAGGGGCTGGAGCCGGGCACGATGCGCTTCGGCCTGGGCGTGTTCACGTTCGTCGCGGCGCGGCCGTGGCTGTACCGGCTGGGCGCGTCGATCGGCGTGCGCGCGATGCGGCTGTTCGCGCGCGGCGGCTGGGTGCGCGGCATGCCCGGGCTGGGGGCATGGACGCGGCACCGCGACTTCCCGGCACCGGCGCGCAAGACTTTCATGGCGATGCTGGCGGCGGGCGACGACGGCGGCGCGGGCGGTGCGGGGGGCGCGCGGTGAGGGCGCGCGAGATCATCCTCGGCGCCGTGCGTGCCGCGCTCGGCCCGCGCAGTGCCGAAGCGGCGCAGATCCGGCGCGACGCTGCCGCGCTGCTCGACGACCCGGCGTCGACGCGTCCGGCGCTGCTTGCGACGTCGCTCGTCGACGCCTTCGTCGCGCGCGTGACGACGCCCAAGGTCGCGGCAACGGTGGACCGCATCGGTCACGCCGACGAAATGCCCGCGGCGGTGCGCCGCTATCTCGACGCGCGCGGGCTCGCACCGGCGATCGCACGGCAGCCCGCGGCCGCACTGCGCGCGCTCGACTGGTCGGGGTTCGAAGTGCACGACACGGTGGCGCCCGACGAGACGGCAGCGGTCGGCCTGGCACGCTGGGGCATCGCCGAGACCGGCTCGCTGGTGTTCCACTCCGACGACGAGACGCCGGTGCTGGCGCACTTCCTGCCGTTGCACCACGTGGTGCTGCTGCACGCCGGCCGCATCCTCGCCTACCTCGAGGACTACGCGCGGGCGGTGGAGGGCGCGAAGCCGCCGCGCAACGCCAACCTCGTGACCGGGGCCAGCGGCACCACCGACATCGAGGGCAGCCTGGTGCTCGGTGCGCACGGGCCGCGGTACCTGCACGTCGTGATCGCCGCGCACTGAGGCCGGCGCCGTGCGCCGGCCGCGGGGCCGGGCATCGCCGCGTCGGTGCATCGGGGCTCGCCCGGCGCTACGATGCGCCGATGCAAGGGTGTCTGAACAGGCTGACCGCGGCGGCCATCGCGATGCTGCCGGCACTGGCCGCAGCGCAGGGGCATCATCCGCTGGGCGAACCGGCGTGGCTGGTGCACGCCCCGCCGCGGTGGGCGCATGGGCCCGTGCCGCCGCCGCTGGCGTGGCGCGGCACGGCGTCGCGCGCAGGCTGGGCGCCTGCGCTGCCGTCGTGTTACCGCATCGGCCGCTGCAGCCTCGACGACATCGTCCGCCACCTCGACCGCATCGACGAGCTGGACCGGCTCGCGCCGTCGCCGCCCCCCGCAGCCCCGGCATTCGTCGCGCCGGCGCGGCAGGTGGCGCCGACCGACCCGCGGCACGTGCAACCCGCCTACGCGAGCGCCGGTCAGGTACGGCCGCAGTTCGAGCGGTCGGGCCGCGTGCGCGAGTGATGTGCTCGCCATCCCAGGGCCCCCCGGTCCACGATGCGATCACCGATGAGAGAACCCAGATGAACCCCCTGCACAGCGCGTTCGGCGCCTCGTTGTCCCCGGGTCGCGACCCGCGCACCGCCGGACGCGCGGCGGCCGCTTCGAGGTCGCGGTTTCGTGCGTGGCGCGTCGCGCGAAACGCGGTGCAGCCACTGGGATGGTGCTGGCTGCTGCTTGTCGCCGGGTGCACCACGCTCGGCGTGCCGGTGCAGCCCGGTCAGGGCGAGGCCGAGGTCGTGCGCACGCTCGGCGCGCCGACCGGCCGCTACGCGATGCCCGACGGCACGACGCGGCTCGAGTTCGCCACCGGCCCGTTCGGCCGCGTGACCTGGATGGTCGACCTCGACGCCGGCGGGCGTGCGGTGCGTGCCGAGCAGGTGCTGGGCGAACGCCACTTCGCGACGCTCGCGCCGGGGCTGAGCGCCGACGAGGTGCTGCGCCGCGTCGGGCGTCCGGGCGAGGTGCAGCGCGTCGGCTGGCAGGGCCACGTGGTGTGGTCGTGGCGCTATCCGACCAACGACTGCCTGTGGTTTCGCATGACCTTCGACGCCGCGGGACGCGCGCTCGATGGCGGCGGCTACATGGTCGACCCGGTCTGCGACGCGCCGTCGCAACGCGACTGAAGCCACTGTGCGAACATGAACCCGACCGTCTACGGCATCTCGAACTGCGACACCGTCAAGCGCGCCCGCGCCTGGCTCGTCGATCATGGCCGCGCCGCCGACTTCCACGACTTCAGGAAGGCCGGCGTGCCGGGCGACGCGCTCGACGCCTGGATCGGGGTGCTGGGCTGGGAGCGGCTGCTCAACCGCCAGGGCACGACCTGGCGCAAGCTCGACGATGCGGCGAAGGCGGCCGTCGCCGACGCCGCTTCGGCGCGCGCGCTGATGCTGCGCCAGCCCAGCGTGATCCGTCGACCGGTGGTGCGCTGGCCCGACGGCAGCGTCACGGTCGGGTTCGACGCCGAAGACTGGGCGCGCCGGCTGCGCTGACGCAAGGCTGCGGCCGCAGATCGAGCATGCAGATCCAGCGCCGCGGCTCGAAGTCGACGACAGCGCAGCCGCTGCCCAGCCCGTAAGGCAGCCCGGCCGCCAGGAACCGCCCGCGATGGGGGGCCGGCGCGAAGCGATCAGCGCCCGTCATCGTCGCCCTGCCGAATCCGTCGCACCCGCCGTGAGCCCCCTGCGCGGCGGTCCGCCCGCACGTCCTGCACGCGCTCGGCGTTCAATCGCTCTGCGCGCGCGGTGAGCAGCGCGAGCGCATCGTCCAGCGTGCGCTGCTGCGCCGCGCCGAGCACGCCGACGAGCTCGGCGTTGATCGCCGCCACCTGCGGAAAGATCTCATCGAACAGGCGCCGCCCCCCGGCGGTGAGCGCGACGCGCGCGCGCCGATGGTCGCCGGGCTGCGGCACGCGCTCCAGCAGGCCCTTGGCCGCCAGCGTGCCGATGGCGCGGCTGGTGCGGGGGCGGTCCAGGTGCGCCTCGTCGGCCAGCGCCGAAGGCGACAGCGCCCCGCGCGCCGCCAGCACCGCCAGCAGCCGCCACTCGCGCCGCGCGATGCCGTAGCGGCCTTCCAGCAGCCGCACCACCGGTGCGCCGCCGAGCGCGTACAGGCGCAGCAGCCGGTAGTTCAGCAGCTCGTCCAGCGTGGTCGGTGCGTCCAGGCTCAGGGTGATCCCCGGTGTCGGTTGATTTCAACAACTGTAGGGCCAGCAAGCAGACTGCCGCCACCACGTTGGCCCCGATCCCAAGCAGCACAAGGAGACAGCATGCCCGGCCTGCGCCTCATCTCACCCCTGATCGCGGCGGTGCTGGCCGCCTTCGCGGCGACCTGCGCGCTGGCGCAGTCCGCACCCAGCGCCGGCGTGGTGCGCATCGTCGTCGGCTACCCGGCAGGCGCCACCAGCGACACGTTGGCGCGCATCGTCGCCGAGCACATGGCGGGCACGCTGAAGCAGACGGTGATCGTCGAGAACAAGCCCGGCGCGGGCGGGCGCATCGGCAACGAGGTCGTCAAGGCCGCCGCGCCGGACGGCCTGACGCTGCTGATGACGCCGATCGCGACGATGGGCATCTTCCCGCACAGCTACCCCGGCCAGCTGCGCTACGACCCGTTTGCCGACTTCGCGCCGGTGGCGCACCTGGCGGACTTCCAGGTTGGCCTGGGCATCGCACCCACGGTACCGGCGAAGACGCTGGCCGAGTACGTGGCCTGGGTCAGGAGCGACCCGAAGAAGAACGGCTTCTACGGCTCCGCCGCGCCGGGCAGCATCCCGCACTTCTTCGGCGTCATGTTCGGCCGCGCCGCCGGGCTGGAGATGACGCACGTGCCGTACAAGGGCACGGCGCCGGCCATGCAGGCGCTGGCCGGCGGCGAGATCTCGGCGCTGTCCACCGTGGCCGCGGACATCCGCGCGCTGGTGCAGGCCGACCGCGCGCGGCTGCTGGCCGTGGCCGGCGACAAGCGCGACCCGGCCTTCCCTGACGTCCCGACCTTCCGCGAACTGGGCTACGACCTGGTGGCCAAGCCCTGGTACGCGTTGTTCGCGCCGGCCGGCACGCCGCCGGCAGCGGTGGACCGGCTGGCCCACGCGGCGATGGCCGCGGTGCAGGACCCGGCGGTCAGCAGGCGGCTGCAGGACATGGGCGTGGAGCCCACCGGCTACGGCCCCGACCGGCTGGCGGCCATCTTGCGCGCCGACCATGCGCGCTGGGGCGAGGTCATCCGCGCCTCCGGCTTCAAACCCGAGCAGTGAGCCTGACGCGCGGGGTGCCGGCACCGTGAACGTGCTCTTCGTGATGGCCGACCAGCTGCGCTGGGACCATCTCGGCTGCGCCGGTCATGCGTACCTGCGGACACCCAACCTGGACGCGCTGGCCGCGCGCGGCGTGCGCTTCACGAACGCCTTCGCCAACAGCGGCGTCTGCGGCCCCAGCCGCATGAGCTACTACACCGGCCGCTACCCCATCAGCCACGGCGCCACCTGGAACCGCGTGCCGCTGTCGGTGGGCGAGGTGACGCTGGGCGAGATGCTGCGCGACGCCGGCCACCGGCTGGCGCTGGCCGGCAAGACGCACGTGATGCCCGACCGCGCCGGGCTGGCGCGGCTGGGCCTGGAAGGCGGCCACGAACTGGCGACGCTGCTGGAGCGCGGCGGCTTCGAGGAGATCGACCGCTACGACGGCCACCATGCACCGGGCGCGGAGAGTGGCTACCCGGCCTTCCTGCACGCGATGGGCTATGCCGGCGACGACCCATGGACCGAGCACGTGATCGCCGGCATCGGCCCCGACGGGCAGGTGAAGAGCGGTTGGTTCATGCGCAACTGCCACCTGCCGGCGCGCGTGAAGGAGGAACACTCCGAGACGGCGTACATGACCGACCAGGCGATCGCCTTCGTGCAGCGCATGGGCGGCCGGCCCTGGGTGCTGCACCTGAGCTACGTGAAGCCGCACTGGCCCTACATGGCGCCGGCGCCCTACCACGCGATGTACACGGCGGACCAGTGCCTGCCCGTCGTTCGCAGCGAGTCCGAACGCGTGGACGAACACCCGGTCGTCGCCGCCTACCGCCGGCACGAGGAAAGCGTCAGCTTCCAGCGCGACGACTGCATACGCACCGTGCGCCCGGCCTACCAGGGGCTGATCACGCAGCTGGACCACCACCTGGGGCGGCTGTTCGACGCACTGGCCGCGCACGGCGTGCTCGACGACACGCTGGTCATCTTCTGCGCCGACCACGGCGACTACCTGGGCGACCACTGGCTGGGGGAGAAGGAGCTGTTCCACGACACCGTGCAGAAGCTGCCTTTCATCGTGGTCGACCCGCGGCGCGAGGCCGATGCCACGCGCGGCCGCAGCGACGCCCGCTTCGTCGAATCGGTCGACGTGGTGCCGACGATCCTGGACACGCTGGGCGTGCCGGTGCCCACCCACCGCGTCGAGGGCCGCAGCCTGCTGCCGCTGCTGCACGGCGAGGACCCGGCCGACTGGCGCGACATGACCTACAGCGAGCTGGACTACTCGTGGCGCCAGGCCCGGCTGACGCTGGGCAAGCGGGTGGACCGCTGCCGCGCCTTCAGCCTGCGCAGCGAGCGCTGGCGCTACGTGTACTGGCTGGACGAACCCGAGCAACTGTTCGACCTGCAGGCCGACCCCGACGAGTTCCACGACCGCGGCCGCGACCCGGCCACGGCCGCGGTGCGTGCGCAGCTGCGCGACCGGCTGCTCGCCTTCGTGGCCGCTCGGCGCCACCGCACTACCGTCACCGATGCGCAGAACGAGGCCGGCACGGCGGCGCACAAGCGCGCCGGGGTGTTCTACGGGCAATGGTGAGGCCGGACCCTGCCGGCCGCATGCGCGGGCAGACCCGACCGGTGAACGCCAGCGGCACCCGCACGACTTCCAACAGGCGCGCGCGACCCTCGCGGGCCGTGTCGCGCCGACAACCCGCGGAGACATCCGCCACACGGAGACCACAGTGATGAGATCACGACCTGTCCACGTGCTGCTGCCGGCCGTGCTGGCGCTCGCCGCCGCGAGCCCGGCCGCCCAGGCCCAAGCGCGACCGTTCGACATCGCCAGCTTCGCGTTCCCGCCCGGCGACCCCGGCGCGATCGTGCTGAAGGTGACGGCGCCGTCCCATGCCACCGCGCGGCAGATCGCCGTGGTGCTCAACGGACAGGACGTGACGCCGATGCTGCAGCCGGTGCCCGACGAGAACGCGCTGGAGGGCACCGTCACCGGCCTGCAGGCCGGCGCGAACACCGTGCAGCTGCGGCCGCGCGCGAACGCCGCGGCCGTCGCGCAGCTGCAGGTGCACGTGATCACGCCGACGGACTGCAACACGTCCAGGTTGGGCACGTCGATCGACCCGTCGCTGATCGGCGAGCCGGTGAGCGGCGTCAACATCACCGCGACCACCTGGACCAACGCCACCGCAGCGAACCAGGCCCTGTGCCGCGTCAACGGGAGCATGACCCCCATCGATCCCGCGGCACCGAACATCAACTTCGGCGTCACGCTGCCGCAGCGCTACGCCCACCGCTACGCGCAGATGGGCGGGGCCGGGATGAACGGGTCGATCCCCGCGCTGGGCGGCGCGGCCTACAACAACCTGGGCATGGCCACGGCGGGCAGCGACTCCGGGCACCAGGCCAACCCCGCGTGGGCGGTGAACGACGAGTCGATCCGCAACTTCGGCTACATGCAGATGAAGAAGACCTACGACGCCGCGGGCGTGCTGCAGCAGCGCGCTTACGGCGGCGCGCCGGTCCACCGCTACTGGTTCGGCGGCTCGCAGGGCGGACGCGAGGGCCTGACGATGGCCCAGCGCTACCCGGCCGACTTCGACGGTGTCACGGTCACCGTGCCGGTGCTGAGCTTCTCCAACCTCGCGCTCAGCCGCGCCGCGCAGCGCATCCAGGAGATCCCGCTGGACAACTGGGTCACCCAGGCCAAGCGCACGGCGATCAGCACCGAGTTCATGCGCCAGTGCGACGGCCTGGACGGCCTGCTGGACGGCGTCATCAACAACTACATGGGTTGCCGCAAGGTCTTCGACGTCAGGCAGCACCCACCCGGCTACAACCCCTGGACCGCCAAGCGCTGCCCGGGCGGCGTGGACCCGAACCCGGCGGACACCACGGCCGCGGCCTGCTTCACCGACGGGCAGATCGAGACGCTGAAGTTCACCTACACGCGCTACCTGTTCGCCACCCCGCTGGTGCATGGCACGACCAGCTTCGGCATGTACATGCCGGGAACCGACCCCGGCGGCAACGGCATCATCGTGCCCACGCGCTACCGGAGCCAGGAAGGGGCCTCGGTCGCGGCGCCGATCTACAGCTGGCTGGGCGGCCCGGCGGTGATGGGTTTCCTGTACCAGGACCTGGGCGCCAACCCGCTGGACTACGTCGAAGGCGGCGTGCTCAACGACCGGCGCCTCGTGGTGTCGGAGTGGGTGGACTCGGTCGATCCGGACCTGCGCGCGTTCAAGCGCCGCGGCGGCAAGCTGATCTCGGTCATCGGCACCAACGACACGCTGGCCTCGCCCGGGGCCCAGCTCGACTACTACCGGGCGCTGATCGACACGATGGGCCAGGCGCAGGTCGACGCCTTCGCGCGCCTGTGGGTGCTGCCGATGACCGGCCACGGCCTCACCGGTAACGCCTTCAACGTCAACGGCGCCGGCCAGCCGAACACCACGTTCGCGATCCCGAGCAGCCACGACCGCCTGTCCATGATCGTCGCCTGGGTGGAGAAGGGCTCGGCGCCCCCGCTCGTGCCCACGGTGACCGCCGGTGCGCGCTCGCTGCCGATGTGCCCGTACCCGCGCTACCCGCACTACAAGGGCGGCGACCTGCCGGTCACGCAGGCCGACTCGTACATCTGCGCGAGCCCGGCCCTGCCCTGAGCTGCGCCACGCTGCACCGGCCCGCCGCGACGCGGCGGGACCGGCGCGGCCGCGCGCCGCTCAGAACCGCGGCAGCGTCGCCAGCGAGACGCGGCCGGCCGCCGCGTCGGCCATGATGCGGTCGCGCTCGGCCCAGCCGCGCAGCTGGCCCGGCTTGCCGTCCTCCACCACCCAGACATGCGGGTTGGCGATGTAGACGCCGCGGTCACGGGGACCTGCATGATCTGGTCGAGCCGCTCGTCGGTCGTGTAGCGCACCAGCTGCAGCCCGCTGCAGTTCATCGCGCCTTCCTTGGTGCGGATGAAATCCAGGTGCACCAGCACTCGCCGAGCGACCAGACGATCCAGCCCGCGAGCCCGTCGTCGCGGTCGCGCGCCGGCGGCTCACCGTCGACCGGCAGCGGGGCACCGAGCGCGGCCTCGATGACCGCGGCGGCGCCGCCGAAGCGCGGCGGCAGCGTTGCCTCGAGCGCGTCGGCGATGTGCATCGCGCGCGCCTTCAGCTCGAGCGCGTCGAGCCCGCCGATCGCCAGTCGCTCGAAGCGCTCGCGCTCGAACGCCGGCCACGCGCGCTGCAGGTGGCGGCCGGCACGGCGCACGACGTCGGCGTCGAGCAGCAGCTTGAACGGTTCGGCCATCGCGATGTCAGCCGATGCGAACCGGCAGCCGCCGCAAGGCACAGGTGCTGCTGCGCGCGTCGCCGTCGGAGGGCGTGGGCGGATCGAGTGGCCGGGGATCGGGCGAGGGCGCGCGGTCGCGTGTCGCCATGCCGACGCGCGGGGCCCCGAAGTCGCCCGACGGCGCGTCGCAACCGGCGCCGAGCACGGCGGCGCACCGGTGCGGCCGCACGGCGTCCGGCGGCGGCTCGCGGTCGTCGCGGGACGGGCGCCTCAGCACGCCGGCGACGGCGCCATCGGCGCGTCGGCTGGGTCGTGGGTCATCGTGCACGCCGTGTCGCTGCGATGCCGATCACGCGCCTGCGGGCCGGCAACCGGCCCGGCGCAGGCCGAGGCGAGCGGCCGCGCGCCTCGCCCCGCGGCTTCGGCCCGCCTGCGTTCAGGCCGCGAGAAGCTGCCTCAGCACGAAGGGCAGGATGCCACCGTGTTTGTAGTAGTCGACTTCGATCGCGGTGTCGATGCGCAGCGTCACGGTGACCGTGATCTTGCGTCCGTCGGCGTGCGTGATCACGAGCGCGGCGTCGTCCTGTGGCTTGATCTCCTGGCCGAGGACCACGTCGACGGTTTCGTCGCCCTTCAGGCCCAGCTTCTCCCACGAGTCGCCGGCCTTGAACTGCAGCGGCAGCACGCCCATGCCGATCAGGTTGCTGCGGTGGATGCGCTCGAAGCTCTTGGCCACCACGGCCTTGATGCCCAGAAGCTGCGTGCCCTTGGCCGCCCAGTCGCGGCTCGAGCCGGTGCCGTACTCCTCGCCGGCGAAGATCACGGTGGGCGTGCCTGCGGCCATGTACTTCATCGCGGCGTCGTAGATGAACATCTTCTCTCCGCCGGGCTGGAACAGCGTCACGCCGCCTTCCTCGCGCGAACCGTCGTCGCGCGGCGGGATCATCAGGTTCTTGATGCGCACGTTGGCGAAGGTGCCGCGCATCATCACC
>CAZUBF010000075.1:0-17061 GCA_964618555.1 uncultured Azohydromonas sp. | reverse complement strand
GCTGCGCGAGGAACTGCGCCCGGTGCGCATGCAGCTCGAGCTGCTCAAGCCCGAGCTGGTGCAGCAGGAACAGGGCATCGAGTCGACGATCGTGATCTTCGGCAGCGCGCGCATCCTGCCGCCCGACCAGGCGCAGCGCCAGCTCGAAGTGGCGCGCGCCGGCGGCGACGCGCGCGCCATCGCGCGCGCCGAGACCGCGGCGGCGATGAGCGGTTACTACGACGAGGCGCGCCGCTTCGCGGCGCTGGTCACGACGCGCTCGCGCAGCCTCGACACGCCGATCTACGTGTGCACCGGCGGCGGCCCCGGGATCATGGAAGCCGGCAACCGCGGCGCCTTCGAAGTCGACGGCAAGAGCATCGGCATGAACATCGTGCTACCGCACGAGCAGGCGCCCAACGCCTACATCACGCCGCAGCTGTGTTTCCAGTTCCACTACTTCGCCATGCGCAAGATGCACCTGCTGATCCGCAGCATCGCGCTGGTGTGCTTCCCGGGCGGCTTCGGCACGCTCGACGAACTGTTCGAGGTGATGACGCTGCAGCAGACCGGCAAGATCCGCCGCCGGCCGATCCTGCTGTTCGGGCGCGACTTCTGGACCCGCGCGGTCGACTTCGACCACCTGATCGACACCGGCATGATCGACGCGCAGGACAAACACCTGTTCCACTACGTCGAGACGGCCGAGCAGGCCTGGGAACTGCTGGCCGCCGAGTACGGGTTCGACGCGAACCCGACGATCACCGGCGACTACGCCGTCGACATATGACCAATCGCGAAGCGCCTTCGGCGTCGCCCCCTCGACGGGGCGCCGCCAGCGGGCCGGCAAGGCGCTCGCGCGTCGGCGAAGGCTCGCGTCGCGCCAGCGATGTGACGCCGAAGCCAAGGCGCTCGCGCGTCGGCGAAGGCTCACGTCGCGCCCGCGATGTGACGCCGAAGCCCAAGCCGCAACCGCGGCGGCTGCTCGACGGGCGGGGCCACGTGTCACCGTGGCGCCAAAGTCACCGGGGTCGGGGATGAGTGCACGCCCGGTCAGCCTGATCGGCGCGCCGACCGACGTCGGCGCCGGCGCGCGCGGCGCGAGCATGGGGCCCGAGGCGCTGCGCGTGGCCGGCATCGCGCAGGCGCTGGCCGCGCACGGCGTCGACGTCGTCGACCGCGGCAACCTCGCCGGGCCGACGAACCCCTGGCTGCCGGCGGTCGAGGGCTACCGCCACCTCGACGAGGTCGTCGCCTGGAGCCGCGCGGTGCACGACGCGGTGCTCGCCGAACTGCGACTGTCGCGCCTGCCGGTGCTGCTCGGCGGCGACCACAGCCTGGCGGTGGGCAGCATCGGCGCGGTGGCGCGGCACTGCCGCGAGCGCGGGCGGCGGCTGCGCGTGCTCTGGCTCGACGCGCACGCCGACTTCAACACCAGCACGCTGACGCCCAGCGGCAACCTGCACGGCATGCCGGTGGCGGTGCTGTGCGGCCACGGGCCGGCGCCGCTGCTGGCCATCGCCGACGCGGTGCCGGCGCTGCAGCCGCGGCAGGTGCGCCAGATCGGCATCCGCAGCGTCGACCCGCTCGAGAAGCGCTTCGTTCACGAGGCCGGGCTCGAGGTGTTCGACATGCGCTACATCGACGAGCACGGCATGCGCCATGCGATGGAGCTGGCGCTGGCCACGCTCGACGCGAACACGCACCTGCACGTGAGCTTCGACGTCGACTTCCTCGACCCCGAGATCGCGCCGGGCGTCGGCACCACGGTGCCCGGCGGCCCGACCTACCGCGAGGCGCAGCTGTGCATGGAGATGATCGCCGACAGCGGCCGGCTGGCCAGCCTCGACGTGATGGAGCTGAACCCGGCGCTGGACGTGCGCAACCGCACCGCGGCGCTGGCCGTCGACCTGATCGAGAGCCTGTTCGGCAAGAGCACGCTGATGCGCCACGCCTGAGCTACAGTGCGGCGCAGTCTTCGGCCCGCCTCGCCATGCCCGACTCGACCCCGCTGCTGATCGGCATCTCGGCCCGCATCTACTACCCCGCCGCACCGGTGCTCGACATCGGCGGCGTGTTCACCAAGACGCTGCATTACCTCGAGCAGTCGGTCGCGCACTGGGTGATGTCGCGCCACGTGCTGGCGGTGATGATCCCGGCGGTCGACGCCGACAGCATCGTCAAGCGCAAGGACATCAGCCTGCGCCGCTACGCCGACATGCTCGACGGCCTGGTGCTGCAGGGCGGCAACGACATCGCCCCCGAGACCTACGGCGAAACGCCGATCGACTCGCGCTGGCAAGGCGACCGCGTGCGCGACCGCTACGAGATGCAGCTGGTCGAGGCCTTCATCGACGCCGGCAAGCCGGTGCTCGGCATCTGCCGCGGCCACCAGTTGCTCAACGTCGCGTTCGGCGGCACGCTGTACCAGGACATCCCGACGCAGCTGCCGCAGGCCATCGCCCACCTCGACACCAGCCTGTACGACCGGCGCCTGCACGCGGTGAACATCGTGCAGGGCACGCACCTGGCGCGGCTGTACCCGGGCACGACGCAGGCGGCGATCAACTCGATCCACCACCAGGCCGTCAAGGACCTGGGCCGCGACCTCGTCGTCGAGGCCTTCGCCGTGCCCGACGGGCTGGTCGAGGCGATCCGCTGGCGCGGGCCGAGCTACGTGTTCGGCATGCAGTGGCACCCCGAGTTCATGGCCCTCGAGACGCTGCACGAGGAGCAGCTCGACGGCAAGCCGATCCTCTCCGACTTCCTCGACGCCGTGCGCCAGCGCAAGGCGCAGGCCGTCGCCACGCCGACGCTGGCCGTCGCATGATGGCGGCGCCGCTGCTCGTGCCGCGCCGCGCGCCACGGCGCGACGGCGTGCGCGATGGCGCCGCGCCGGTGGTGCGGCGCTGGCTCGGCGCGTTGGCGTTCGGGCTGGCGACGCTGCTGGCCACCGGCGTTCAGGCGCAGGCGCTGCGCATCGCCACCGCGTTCGACCCGCAGACGATG
This sequence comes from uncultured Azohydromonas sp., assembly GCA_964618555.1. Taxonomy (GTDB): domain Bacteria; phylum Pseudomonadota; class Gammaproteobacteria; order Burkholderiales; family Burkholderiaceae_C; genus Calidifontimicrobium. The sequence continues at coordinate 14,073 of CAZUBF010000075.1, read as the reverse complement.
GACCCGCACGCGCTCGCGCTGCTGTACCACACCCGCGTCGTCAACCAGGTCCACGACTCGTTGATCGGCCGCAACGCCGACTTCGACCTCGAGCCGGCACTGGCCACCGGCTGGCAGATGATCGCGCCGACGCGCTGGCGGCTGGCGCTGCGCGAGGGCGTGGTGTTCCACGACGGCGCGGCGTTCGGCGCCGACGACGCGGTGTTCTCGCTCGAACGCGCGCTGGCGCCGCCGTCGCAGCGCGCGTTCCAGCTCAAGGGCGTGAAAGCGGTGCGCAAGGTCGACGCGCACACCATCGACATCGAGCTCGAGGCGCCCGACGCGGCGCTGCCGCACAAGCTCACCGGGCTGCCGATGATGAACCGCGCCTGGGCCGAGCAGCACGGCGTGCAGCGCGCGCAGGACTTCAACGGCCGCCAGGAGACGCACGCGGTGCGCCACGCCAACGGCACCGGCCCGTTCATGCTCGAGCGCTACGAGCCCGACGTGCGCACGGTGCTGAAGGCACACCCGCGCTGGTGGGGCCGCGGCGACCCGCGCAACGGCAACCTGCAGCAGGTGCAGTTCGTCGTCGTGAAGAGCGACGCGACGCGGCTGGCCGCGCTGGCCAGCGGCGAGGTCGACCTGGTGCTCGACCCGCCGTACCAGGACGTGCAGCGGCTGCAGCGCGAGGGCCGGTTCCGGCTGCTGCAGATGCCCGACATCGGCCAGCAGTACCTCACCTTCGACCAGACGCGCGACGAGCTCGAGTCGAGCGACGTCAAGGGGCGCAACCCCTTCAAGGACCGACGCGTGCGCCAGGCCGTGTACCAGGCGATCCACGTCGAGCTGATCGTCGACAAGGTGCTGCGCGGCCAGGCCACGCCCACCGGCGCGTTCCTGTCGCCGCGTGTCGACGGCTCGCCGCGCGAACTCGACCGCCGGCTGCCCCACGACCCGGCCGCGGCGCGCCGGCTGCTCGCCGAGGCGGGCTACCCGCAGGGCTTCGCGGTGACGCTGGACTGCGTCAACGTCGCCTGGCGCGAGGCGGTGTGCCAGGCCGTCAGCGCGATGCTCACGCAGGTGGGCATCCGCACGACGCTGCGCGCGTCGCCGACCAACCAGTTCTTCCCCAAACTCAGCCAGGGCACGGCCAGCTTCATCGAATACGGGTGGACGCCGATCCCCGACGCCTGGCCGTCGCTCAACGGCCTGTTCCGCACCTTCGACCGCAGCGGGCTGGGCACCTTCAACGCCGGGCGCTACAGCAACCCGCGGCTCGACGCGCTGATCGACGCGATCCGCGTCGAACCCGACCTCGACCGCCGCCGCGCGATGGTCGGCGACGCACTGCGCATCGTGCACGACGACCTGCCCTACGTGCCGCTGTACCGCCGCACGCTGACCTGGGCCATGGCACGCGACGTGCACGCGGTGCAGTGGCCGAACGACACGATCGAGCTGCGCTGGGCCGCCCGCCGCTGAGACCGGCGGCGCGCGTTCAGCGGTCGCCGATGCCGCGCGTGCGCACGCTCCACGGCGCGTCGTCGACGTCACCGGGGTCGTCGACCTCGGCCACCTCGAGCCCGTCGATCGCGACGTGGCGCGGGTGGGTCTCGGAATGGGCGCGCAGCGCCAGCAGCTCGTCGCGCACCGCCGCCGGGAAGCCGCGCCGGCGACCGCGGCGGTCGACCAGCAGGCTGTCGAACACCTGGCGCGTCAGCGCCGGGTCGCGCCAGCACAGCGCGACGCGGTTGACGACGCGCGGGTACTGCGCCGCCAGCGCCGCAGGCCGCACCTTGGCCGGCAGCGCGTCCATCCAGGCTCGTGCCAGCTCGGTCAGCGCGAGGTCGTGCGGCCGCAGCGGCGCGCGCATCGCGCCGTAGTCGTCGCCGATGCGCGAGTCGGCCTCGCGGCGGCGCGCCCGCGCGCGTGCCTCGCGCACGGACGTCGACTCGTTGAGGCGGCGCAGGAAGCCGAGGATCATCGGGGGTCTCGGGAATGCGGCAGTGGGCTTCGTGCAGGCGGTTCGTCGTCGGGGCCCGGGCGTCAGCCCGAGGGGCCCCTGCAGACAAATTGTGATCGCCGCGGCGGCCCGGTCGGGGCCGGTCGGGCGGCACCGAAGTCGAGGGTGCCGACTAGTTCACGCCGTGGCGACCCCGGGTTCGCGGGGTGGCAAGGCCGGTACCCGCGCCGCTCAGCGCCCGCACCACTGGCGCTCGCAGGGCACGCCGTCGCCGTCGCCGTCCATCTGCGTGTCGGGGCAGTGGCGCAGGAAGAAGGTCGCCTCCTCGCACGAACGCATCTGCCCGCACTGCGTGCGCCCGTCGCAGCGACGATCGCCCGGCGCCGGCACCTGGGACGCGCCGGCGGCGGGCCGCGGCGCGTCGACACCGTGTCCGCAGGGGCCGTGATGGCGGCGGAACTCGCGCGGCATCATCGCCGTGCCGTCGGCGTGCAGGCCGCGCTGGAGCGCGCGCGCCATGCGCTCCTGGGCAACGAACGGCCCGCGGTCGTGCCGGTAGCGGTGGCTCCACGCGTGGCCATCGCGCACCAGGCGCTCTCCCAGGTCGACGCCGTCGTGGCGCAGCCGTCCCAGCGTGCGGCCGTGGTCGTCGCGTCCGACCACGCGCAGCGTCAGCGTACGGTCGCGCACCAGTGTCTCGAGCGCCTCTCGCGCCTGCGGGCCCCAGGGCTGGCAGCTCTCGGGCGCGTCGATGCCTTCGAGGCGCACCGTCAGCACCCGGCCGCCGTCGGCCGGCGCGAAACTCAGCGTGTCGCCGTCGACCACCCGCGTGACCGTGCCGACGAGCTCGACCGCGCGGCGCGCCGCGGCGGCCGGCGCCGCCAACGCGCACGCCGCGACCAGCAGCACGAGCCAGCACCAGCGCCCCGCCGTCACGCGACGCGGTGACCCACCCCGCGCCACCGTCACCCGCGTTTGGCCACCAGCGTCAGGATGTCGTAGCTCGCCACCAGCTCGCCATGCTGGTTGGTCACTTCGACGTCCCAGGCAACGACGCCCTGCCCGACGCCCTTCGCGTCGGCGCGGCCGCGGTCGGTCTTGCGCTTGCACGTCAGCCGCGCGCGGATGGTGTCGCCGATGCCCACCGGCTTGACGAAGCGCAGCGTGTCGAGCCCGTAGTTGGCCAGCACCGGCCCCGGCGCCGGCGAGACGAACAACCCGGCGGCCGCCGACAGCACGAAGTAGCCGTGCGCGATGCGCTGCCCGAACGCGCTGTCCTTCGCCGCGATCTCGTCGAAGTGCATGTAGAAGTAGTCGCCCGAGATCCCGCCGAAGGCGACGATGTCGGCCTCGGTCACGGTGCGCCGGTGCGTCAGCAGCGAGTCGCCGATGCACAGGTCCTCGAAGTGCTTGCGGAACGGGTGCACGTCGCCCTCGAGCACCTTCGCGCCGCGCACGTGCTCGCCGGTGACCGCGCGCAGCATCGCAGGCGACCCCTGCACCGCCGCGCGCTGCAGGTAATGCTTGACCGCACGCAGCCCGCCGAGCTCCTCGCCGCCGCCGGCACGCCCCGGGCCGCCGTGCTTGAGCGACGGCAGCGGTGAGCCGTGGCCGGTCGACTCGGCGGCGGCCTCGCGATCGAGCACCAGCAGCCGCCCGTGCGTCGCCGCGGCGCGCGGGATCGCGCGCGCGGCAATCGCCGCGTCGCGCGTGACCAGCGTGCCGACCAGGCTGCCCTGCCCCTTGGCGGCCAGCGCCAGCGCCTCTTCGAGGTCGTCGTAGGGCATCAGCGTGCTCACCGGCCCGAAGGCCTCGACCTCGTGCACCGCATCGACGTGCATCGGGTTCGCACACGCCAGCAGCGTCGGCGCGAAGAACGCGCCGTCACGCGTGCCGTCGCCGACCGGCGCGAAGCCGCTGCCGCCGTCGTACACCACCTCGGCGCCGGCGCGCAGCTGCGCGACGCGCGCGGCGACGTCGGCCACCTGCGCGTGCGACGCCAGCGCGCCCATGCGCACGCCTTCGACGGCCGGATCGCCGATCACGGTCTTGGCCAGCCGCGTCTTCAACGCCTGCGCCACCGCGTCGAGCCGGTCGCGCGGCACGATGGCGCGGCGGATGGCGGTGCACTTCTGGCCCGCCTTGACGGTCATCTCGCGGGCGACCTCCTTGACGAACAGGTCGAACTCCTCGTCGCCGGGGTTCACGTCGGGCGCGAGGATCGCGCAGTTCAGGCTGTCCGCCTCGGCGTTGAACGGCACGCTCATGCGCACCAGGTTCGGATGCGTGCGCAGCTTCGCCGCGGTGTCGGCCGAGCCGGTGAAGGTCACCACGTCCTGGCCGTCGAGGCGGTCGAGCAGGTCGCCGGTGCCGCCGATGACCAGCTGCAGGCTGCCCTCGGGCAGCAGCTGCGACTCGACGACCAGCCGCACCAGCGCCTCGGTGAGGTAGCTCGTCGCGGTGGCCGGCTTGGCGATGCACGGCATGCCGGCGAGGAAGCTGGGCGCGAACTTCTCGAGCAGACCCCACACCGGGAAGTTGAACGCGTTGATGTGCACCGCCACGCCGCCGCGCGGCACCAGGATGTGCGTGCCGGCGAACGCGCCGTGCTTGCCCAGCGGCACCACCGGCCCCTCGTGCACCAGGTTGCCCGACGGCAGTTCGTTGCCGCCGATGCCCGCGTACGCGAACAGCGTACCGGTGCCGCCCTCGATGTCGATCCAGCCGTCGGCACGCGTCGCGCCGGTGTGCGCCGACACCGCGTACAGCTGCTCCTTGCGCTCGGCGAGGTACTTGGCCAGCGCCTTCAGCCGCGCGGCGCGCTGCTGGAAGTCGAGCGCCAGCAGCGCCGCGGCGCCGACGCGGCGGGCGTGCCGCACCGCCTCGGCGAAGTCGATCGCCTCGGCGTGCGTCGCGGCCACCGGCGCGCCGTTGACGGCGCTGCGCAGCGTCTGCGCCGCGGCGCGGCCGAGCCAGCGCCCGGCGATGTAGGACTGCAGGACGGGTGTCGTGGTCATCGGGGGGTTCCTGTGGACATGCGCCGCGGCCTGCGCAGCGTTGCGGTGGGACGGTCGACACGCGGCGCGCGCGCGCCGTTCACCGCGAAGTGTGCCGCGGCCGCGGCGGTTGCGCGCGCCGTGGGATCGCGGCGCGGCTCGCGGCAGTGCTTGCTGGCCGCGCGCGGGTCCCGACCCGGGGCATCAGGCGGCGCGTGCGCCACCGAGACCGAGGTAGGTCTCGATGATGCGCGGATCGCCCGCCAGAGCGCGGGCGTCGCCCGACAGCGCGACGGCGCCCATCTCGAGCACGTACGCGCGGTCGGCGATCTGCAGCGCCGCGCGCGCGTTCTGCTCGACCAGCAGCACCGCGACGCCCATGCCGCGCAGCCGCGCGACGGTCTGCAGCACCTCGCGAACGATCAGCGGCGCCAGCCCGAGCGACGGTTCGTCGAGCATCAGCAGCCGCGGGCGCGCCATCAGCGCGCGGCCGATCGCCAGCATCTGGCGCTCGCCGCCGGACAGCGTGGCGGCCAGCTGCGCGCGCCGTTCCTGCAGTCGGGGGAACACGGCGAACACCTCGCGCATGCGCTCGCGCTGGTCGCGCTGGCCGCGCCGCCAGCGTGCGAAGCCGCCGAGCAGCAGGTTGTCCTCGACGCTCATCTCGGCAAACAGCTCGCGCTTCTCCGGCACCAGGCCCACGCCGCGCGCGACCATCGCCTCGACGCTCGGCCGCGCCAGCCGCTCGCCGCCGAACTGCAGGTCGCCGCGGCTGGGCAGCAACCCCATCGCCGCCGACAACAGCGTCGTCTTGCCCGCCCCGTTGGGCCCGATCACGGTCGCGATTTCGCCCTCGTGCACCTCGAGGTCGACGCTGTGCAGCGCCTCGACCGGGCCGTACGAGACGCAGAAACCGCGCAGCTGCAGCAGCGCGCTCATGCAGCCCCCACCAGCACCGCGCCGCCCACGGCGTCGTCGACGGCGCTGCCGAGGTAGGCCTCGAGCACGCGCGCGTCGCGCTGCACCTCGGCGGGCGTGCCGCGTGCGATGACCTGGCCGAAGTCGAGCACGGTCACGCGGTCGGCGAGGTTCATCACGAACTCCATGTCGTGCTCGACGACGAGGATCGCCAGCCCCTGCTCGCGCAGCTGGCGCAGCAGCTGCGCGAGTTCCTGCTTCTCGCGGTGGCGCAGGCCGGCGGCAGGCTCGTCGAGCAGCAGCACCGCCGGCGAGCCCGCCAGCGCGCGCGCGATCTCGACGATGCGCTGCGCCCCCAGCGGCAGCGCGCCGGCGGCCTCGTCGGCGTACGCGCCCAGGCCGCAGCGCTCGATCTGCCGCCGCGCCTCGGCGAGCAGCGCCGCCTCCTCGCCGCGGTCCAGTCGCAGCATCGCCGCCATCCAGCCGCGCCGACCGCGCAGGTGCGCGCCGAGCGCGACGTTGTCGAGCACGCTGCGCTCGCGCAGCAGCCGCACGTGTTGGAACGTGCGCCCCAGACCGAGCGCGGCAAAGGCCCGTGAAGGCTGGTTGACCATCTCGCGGTCGAGCAGCGTGACCTGGCCTTCGGTCGGGTCGTCGACGCCGGAGATCATGTTGAAGAAGGTGCTCTTGCCGGCGCCGTTCGGTCCGATCAGCGCGTGCACCTCGCCGGCGCGCAGGTCGAGGTCGACACGGTCGTTGGCCACCAGGCCGCCGAAGCGCTTGCTGACCTGGCGCGCGCTGAGCACCACGCTGCCGCGCGGCGGCAGGGCGCGCGGCGCGAGCGCCGTGCCGCCGTCGCCGCGCACCGCGGCACCGGCGCGCACCCAGCGCCGCGCCAGTCGCGCCAGCGTCGGCCACAGCCCGTCGGCGTAACGCTGCAGCACCAGCATCATCAGCAGGCCGAACACGATCACCTCGAACGAGCCGCTGGCACCCAGCAACTTCGGCAGGACGTCCTGCAGTTCCTGCTTGAGCAGCGTCAGCAGCGCCGCGCCGAGCAGCGCCCCCCACAGGTGGCCGGCGCCACCGACCACGGCCATGAACAGGTACTCGATGCCGATGTTCAGGTTGAACGGCGTCGGGTTCAGGAAGCGCTGCTGGTGCGCGTACAGCCAGCCCGACAGGCCGGCCAGCAGCGCCGCGAGCACGAACACCTTGAGCCGGTAGCGGCCGGTGTCCACGCCCATCGACTCGGCCATCACCCGACCGCTCTTGAGCGCGCGGATCGCCCGGCCCTCGCGCGAGTCGAGCAGGTTGGACATCGCCCACAGTGCGGCGAACACCACCAGCCAGACCAGCACGCCGAGCGCGCGCGGCGACGCCAGCGACAGCCCCGCCAGCTCGATCGACGGGATGCCGCCCATGCCGGTGTGGCCGCCGAGCACGTCGAGGTTGCCGAACATGAAGTACAGGCTCAGGCCCCAGGCGATCGTGCCCAGCGGCAGGAAGTGCCCCGACAGGCGCAGCGTCACCACGCCGAGCAGCCACGCCACCAGCGCGGTCAGCGCCAGCCCCACCACGAGCCCCAGCCACGGCAGCAGCGCCGAGCCGTCCAGCCCCAGTGCCTGCGCGCCGGCGGTGCCGACCAGCGCGGTGCCGTACGCGCCGAGACCGACGAAGGCCGCCTGGCCGAACGAGGTCATCCCGGCCACGCCGGTGAGCATGACCAGCCCGATCGCCACCAAGGCGTACTGGCCGATGTTCGACAGCAGCGAGACCTGGAAGTCCGACAGCGTCGCGAAGCCGGCGAACACCGCCAGCGCGAACGCGACCGACAGCACGCGCGGGCTCATCGGCGCACCCCTCGTGCAGCGATGCGCGCGTTCATTCGTCCTCCTCGACGTGGTGCGTGTGCAGCGAGCGCCACCACAGCACCGGGATGATCAGCGTGAACACGATGACTTCCTTGAACGCGCTCGCCCAGAACGACGAGAACGCCTCGAGCAGCCCGACCAGCAGCGCGCCGGCCACCGCCAGCGGGTAGCTGGCCAGCGCGCCGATGATCGCGGCGACGAATCCCTTCAGCCCGATCAGGAAGCCGGTGTCGAAGTAGATCGTCGTGAGCGGCGCGATCAGCAGCCCCGAGACGGCGCCGATCAGCGCCGCCAGCGCGAAGCTCAGGTCGCCGGCCAGTTCGGTGGGGATGCCCATCAACCGCGCGCCGGTGCGGTTCATCGCGGTGGCGCGCAGCGCCTTGCCGACGATCGAGCGTTCGAAGAACAGGAACATCATCGCCATCAGCACCGCGGTGACGCCCATCACCACCAGCGCCTGCCCGGTGAACGGGATGCCGGCGAGGTCGAAACGTGCGTCGGAGAACGCCGGGGTGCGCGAGCCCTCGGCGCCGAAGAACCACAGCCCCAGCCCCATCATCACGCCGTGCAGCGCCACCGACACGATGAGCAGCATCAGCACCGTCGCGTGCGCCAGCGGCCGGTACGCCAGCCGGTACAGCTGCGGGCCGATCGGCGTGCAGATCAGCAGCGTCAGCGCCACCTGTGCGGGCAGCGACGTCGGCGGCGCGAGCAGCGCCCAGCCCAGCGCAGCCAGTGGCAGCACCGCGCACCACAGCAGCGTGCCGCGCCAGTCGACGGTGCGCCCGCGCGCGCCGCGCCAGGCCTCGGCGGCGATCGCCAGCGCGCCCATCGCCAGCGCCAGCCACAGCGTGGGCGGCGTCCTGCCCAGTTGCATCGCGGCGAGCGTCAGCGCACCGAAGGCGACCAGCTCGCCCTGCGGAATGAAGATCACGCGCGTGACCGAGAACACCAACACCAGGGTCAGCGCGAGCAGTGCGTAGATGGCACCGTTGACGATGCCGTCCTGCCCCAGCAGCAGGGCGATCTGTAGGTCCATGCAGGATCCATCGCGCGGGGGCCGCAGCCCCCGCTCGGGTGGTCACGTCCGGGACGCCGCGCACGGCGCCCGGGCGATGCGCCGTCCGGGCCGCTTACTGGCCGAGGTACTTCCAGGCCCCGTCCTGGATCGTCACCATCACGCTGCCGCGCTGGTCGAGGCCGTTGTGGTCGTTCGGCGACATGTTGAAGATGCCGTGCGCGCCGGCCAGGTTGGTCACGCCCTCGAGCGCATCGCGCAGCGCGGCGCGGAACGCCGGCGTGCCCGGCTGCGCCTTCTTCAGCGCCTCGGCGGCGGCGCGCTGCATCAGCAGCCCGGCGTCCCAGGCGTGGCCGCCGAAGGTCGACGCCGACCCCTTGCCGTGCACCGCCTCGTACTTGGTCACGTACTCGAGCGCGCTCTTCTTCGCGGGATGGCTGTCGGGCAACTGCGCGGCCACCAGCATCGGGCCCGAGGGCAGGATCGTGCCCTCGACGTCCTTGCCGCCGACGCGCAGGAAGTCGTTGTTGGCCACGCCGTGCGTCTGGTAGATCTTGCCCGCGTACCCGCGCTCCTTGAGCGCCTTCTGCGGCAGCGCGGCCGGCGTGCCCGAGCCGGCGATCAGCACCGCGTCGGGCTTGGCCGCGACGAGCTTGAGCACCTGCCCGGTGACCGAGGTGTCGTTGCGGTTGTAGCGCTCGCTGGCCACGATCTGCAGCGACTTCAGCCCACCGGCCTTCTGGAACTCCTGCCACCAGCCCTCGCCGTACGCGTCGGCGAAGCCGATGAAGCCCACCGTCTTGACGCCGCTGGACGCCATGTGCGAGGCGATCGCCAGCGCCATCATGATGTCGTTCTGCGGCGTCTTGAACACCCAGCGCTTCTTCGCGTCCACGGGCTCGACGATGCGCGCGGAGGCGGCCATCGAGATCATCGGCGTCTGCGCCTCGGCGACGACGTCGACCATCGCCAGCGACGCCGGCGTGATCGTCGAGCCGATCACCACGTCGACCTTGTGCTCGGTGATCAGCTTGCGCGTGTTGTTGACCGCGGTCGTCGTGTCCGAGGCGTCGTCGAGCAGGATGTAGTTGACCTTCTGGCCGCCGATCTCCTTGGGCATCAGTTCAAGCGTGTTCTTCTCGGGGATGCCCAGTGACGCCGCCGGCCCGGTGGCCGACACCGTGACGCCGACCGTGATGTCGGCCACGGCGGCGAAGCTCGCTGAGGCCACGGCGGTGGCCAGCAGGGTCTTGATCCATCTCATCGTCTGTCTCCTTGTGACGTGGGGTTGGAAAGGCAGCGGATTGTCAGGCACGCAACGCCTGGATCTCTTGAAACGCGTCAAGTTCACGGCCGGGCGCGCGCGCCGCGCGCAGGCCGCCGACGAACAGGTCGGCCACGATCGGGGCGAACGTCTCGTGGTCGAGCGTCCCGCCGGCGCGGAACCAGGTGAACATCCAGTTGACCATGCCGAACAGCAGCATCGTCAGCGGCTTGGCCAGCGCGGCGTCGGCCAGGTCGGGGCGCATCGCCGCCACCGTGCGCGCCACGGCGGCCACCAGCGCGCGTTCGGTGCCGAGCACGCGCTCGCGGTCGTCGGCGTCGAGGAAGCGCACGTCGTCGGTGAGCACGCGGTGCGCATGCTGCGCGCCGGTGTACGCGGCCACGATGCGCTGGATCAGCGCGCGCAGCTTCGGCTCGGGGTCGAGCTGCTGCGCCGCGATGTCGTCGGCCAGCGCGCGCAGCGTCAGCACGTGGCCCTCGCAGATCGACACCAGCAGCGCGTGCTTGTCGCGGTAGTAGTGGTACAGCGTGGCCTTGGACAGCCCGCAGGCCTCGGCGATGTCGTTCATCGTCGTGCCCGCGTAGCCGCGGTGCGCGAACAGCTCGGCCGCGTGCGCGAGGATCGCCTCGCGCTGTCCGTCGTATCCGGCGGCGCGTCCGCGGGCCATCAGCGTTCGTCGAAGCTGAGCACGACGCGCTCGGTCAGCGGGTGCGACTGGCAGGTCAGCACGAAGCCAGCGGCGAGGTCGGCCTTGTCGAGCGCGAAGTTGCGGTCCATGCGCACCTCGCCCTCGAGCAGCTTGGCGCGGCACGTGCCGCACACCCCCGAGGTGCACGAGAACGGCACCTCGAGGCCGGCGGCGGCGGCGGCGTCGAGGATGCTCGGCTGCTCGCGCCGGAACTCGATCTCGCGCTTCAGGCCGTCGCGCACGATGACCACCCGCGAGCGCTCGGCGTCGCCGGGCTGCGCCTCGTGCACGACCGCGTCGACCCGGCCGGCTTCGGTCGGCGCGACGCCGAAGCGCTCGACGTGCACGCGCGGCTCGGGCACCCCGGCGGCCAGCAGCGCGGCCTGGGCCTCGTCGTTCATCTGGAACGGCCCGCACACGTAGGCGTGGTCGATCTCGGCGGGCGGCACCAGCGTGCGAAGGAATTCGCCGACCTTGTCGCGGTCGAGCAGGCCGTGGTTGATCGGCGCGTCCGTCGGCTCGTCGGAGAACACGTGCTGCAGCGCCAGCCGCGCCATGAACGCGTTCTTCAGGTCCTCGAGTTCCTCCTTGAACATCGTCGAGGCCAGCGAGCGGTTGCCGTAGATCAGCGTGAAGCGCGACATCGGCTCGCGGGCGAGCACCGTCTTCATGATCGACAGGATCGGGGTGATGCCACTGCCGCCGGCGATGCCCAGGTGGTGACGGCGCGACTCGGGCTCGATCGGCACGAAGAAGCGCCCCTGCGGCGCCATCACCTGCACCAGCTCGCCGGGTCGCAGCCGCGTGTTGATCCAGTTCGAGAACAAGCCGCCGCGCACCTTGCGCACGCCCACGCGTAACTCGGCGTCGTCGACGCCGGCGCAGATCGAGTACGAGCGCCGCAGGTCCTGGCCGTCGACGGTGGCGCGCAGCGTCAGGTACTGGCCCTGCGTGAAGCCGAACACCTCGCGCAGGTCGGGCGGCACCTCGAACGTGACGATCACCGCCTCCGGCGTGTCGGGCTCGATGCGCTTGACGCGCAAGGGGTGGAACAGCGGGTTCGTCATGAGCTGGCCTCTCGCTGTGGCGATGCCGCGTCGCAGCGCAGGCAACGACGCCGACAGGCGGCCGCCGCGGGTCCGGCTTCGCCGGCCCGCCGGCGCCGCCCCCTCGAGGGGGCGGCGCCGAAGGCGCTTCGGGGGTGGGTCATATCGGCTTGAAGTGTTCGAACGGCTCGCGGCAGTCGAGGCAGCGCCACAGCGCCTTGCACGCCGTCGAGCCGAAGGCGGACAGTCGTTCCGTGTGCACGCTGCCGCAGCGCGGGCACTCGAGGGCGGCCGCGGCGTCGCGGCGCACGACGCGGATCGGCGCCTCGCCGGCGACCGCGGCCGTGCCGGTGGGCGGCGCGATGCCGTACTCGCGCAGCTTGCGTCGCCCGGCGTCGCTGATCCAGTCGGTGGTCCACGCCGGCGCGCGTCGTGTCGTCGCGCGCACCGGGCCGAGGCCGGCGGCGACCAGCGCGTCGACGACGCTCTTCTCGATGACCTCGGTGGCCGGGCACCCCGAGTAGGTCGGCGTCAGCACCACCTCGAGCGCGTCGCCGTGGTCGACGACGTCGCGCACGATACCCAGGTCGCGCACCGACAGCGCCGGCACCTCGGGGTCGGGCACGCCGTCGAGCGCGCGCCACGCGACGTCGACGCGGCTCGCGACCTCGGCCATCACCACGCCCCGCCGGGGTAGGCGCGCTGCAGGTACTGCAGGTCGGCCAGGACGTAGCCCATGTGTTCGCTGTGCACGCCGCGCCGCCCGGTGCTGACGAACTTGCCGTCGGGCGGCGTCGCCAGCGTCGCGTCGTCCAGCAGCGCGCGCATCTCGGCCAGCCACGGTTCCTTCATCGCGGCGACGCTCGGGCCCAGGCCGCTGGCCTGCGCCGCGGCGTCGACCTCGTCGGCGTCGAACAGCTCGGCGTGGTACGGCCACAACCGCGCCAGCGCCGCCTCGGTGCGCCGGCGCGACTCGTCGGTGCCGTCACCGAGCCGCGCGAGCCAGTCGCCGGCATGCTGCTGGTGGTAGCGTGCTTCCTTGACGGCCTTGCCGGCGATCGCCGCGAGTTCGGGCTCGCTCGAGTCGGCCAGCCGCTCCCACCACAGCTTCAGGTAGGTCGACACCATCGCGTTGCGCACGATGGTCAGCGCGAAGTCGCCCGGCCTGCCGGCGCCGTTCGGCAGCTCGACCAGCGTCGGGTTCAGGTAGTCGCGTTCGTCGCGCAGGAACGCGAGCTGGTCCTCGTCGAAGACCCGGTCGTGGCCGCGTCCCTCGACCTGGCCGGCCAGCGAAAGCAGCGCGCGCGACTGGCCGATCAGGTCGAGCGACATGTTGGCCAGCGCGATGTCCTCCTCGAGCACCGGCGCGTGGCCGCACCACTCGGACAGGCGCTGGCCGGAGATCAGGCAGGTGTCCGCCAGGCGCAGCAGGTAGCGCACCGCGGGGGTCCAGTGGATCGTGATCGACGCGCTCATCACCGCCTCACATGTGGTCGACTTCGGACGGCAGCTTGTAGAAGGTCGGGTGGCGGTAGACCTTGTCTTCCATCGGGTCGAAGAACATGTCCTTGTCGCCGGGGTCGCTGGCGATGATCTGGTCGCTGCGTACGACCCAGATGCTCGAGCCCTCCTGCCGGCGCGTGTACACGTCGCGCGCGAGCTGGATCGCTTGTCGCCCGTCGGCCGCGTGCAGGCTGCCGCAGTGCTTGTGGTCCAGCCCGGCGCGGGTGCGCACGAAGACCTCCCACAGCGGCCACTCGTGGGCGGGGGCTTGTTCGTTGCTCATCGTCGTGCTCCTCGTCTCAGGCGGCCTGGCGTTCGCGCGCGGCCTTCTTGGTCGCATGCGCCAGCGCCGCCTCGCGCACCCAGGCGCCGTCGTCCCAGGCCTTGACGCGGTCGGCCAGGCGCTCGCGGTTGCACGGCCCGTCGCCGCCGACGACGCGCCAGAACTCGGTCCAGTCGATGGTGCCGAAGTCCCAGTGGTCCCGCTCATCGTTCCACTTCAGCGCGGGGTCGGGCAGCGTGACGCCGAGCACCTGCGCCTGTTGCACGGTGGCGTCGACGAACTTCTGCCGCAGGTCGTCGTTGCTGATGCGCTTGATGCCCCAGCGCATGCTCTGCGCGCTGTGCACGCTCTCGGCGTCGGGCGGGCCGAACATCATCAGGCTGGGCCACCACCAGCGGTTCACGGCGTCCTGCACCATGGCCTTCTGCGCGTCGGTGCCCTGCTGCATCATCACCAGCAGGCTGTCGTAGCCCTGGCGCTGGTGGAAGCTCTCCTCGCGGCAGATGCGGATCATCGC
>CAZUBF010000074.1:0-17118 GCA_964618555.1 uncultured Azohydromonas sp. | reverse complement strand
CCCGACCTGCTGCTTAGAAGGCAGCTGCTCTATCCAGTTGAGCTACGGGCAGCCGCGGGGATTGTAGGAGCCGGGTCGCTCAGCGCCGCTCGAGCTGGCGTCGGCCGAACAGCACCTCGCGCGCCTGGTCGTCGCTCAGCGGCTTGCGCCGGTCGGCCAGCACCTCGACGCCGCGGCGCACCGCGGGGCGCGCGCCGATCTCGTCGAACCAGCCCTTGAGGTGCGGGTAGTCGACCCAGTCGATGCCCTGGTTCTTCCACGAGCGCAGCCACGGGAACACCGCGATGTCCGCGATCGAGTATTCGGGTCCGCCGAGGTACCGCGACTTCGCCAGCCGGCGGTCGAGCACACCATACAGACGCTTCGCCTCGTTGGTGTAGCGCTCGATCGCGTAGTCGATCTTCTGCGGCGCGTAGATGCGGAAGTGGTGCGCCTGGCCCAGCATCGGGCCGACGCCGCCCATCTGGAACATCAGCCACTCCAGCACCTCGTAGCGGCCGCGGATGTCGGCGGGCAGAAAGCGGCCGGTCTTGGCCGCCAGGTAGAGCAGGATCGCGCCCGACTCGAACAGCGAGATCGGCGCGCCGTCGGGGCCGTCGGGGTCGACGATCGCGGGGATCTTGTTGTTCGGGCTGATCGCCAGGAACGCCGGGTCGAACTGGTCGCCGGCACCGATGTCGACGGCGTGCACGCGGTACGGCAGCGCGCACTCCTCGAGCATGATGTGCACCTTGTGGCCGTTCGGCGTGGCCCACGAATACACTTCGATCATCTTGGTTACCTTGTTCTGGAGCGTGGCGGGTCACCGGCCTCGACTCTAGTGGATCGCCGAGCATGCTGGAATCGATCCGTCGCTGGTGGTCCAGCCGGGGTGCGGGGCGGGCGTTCCCCGAACTCGCCGAGTGGGCCGAACGCAAGGGCCACGACCTGCGCGTCAAACCCGAAGGCGACGGGCTGATCGTCGAGAGCCGCGTGCCCGGCGACGCCTGGCGCCTCGAGTGGGGCGCCAGCCAGCGCCGCTACATCGGCGGCTTCGAGCTGCGCCTGCGCGCCGACCTGGGCGGCGGCGACGCGGTGCACATGCTGGTGCTCAGCCGGCGCCTGATGCAGTCGCTCGAGGCCGAGATCTTCAAGCAGTACACCGAGGACCTGCAGACGCGCATCGACGGCGCCACGCCCGACGAGATGCGCTGGCTGGTGCTGTACCCGCGCCTGCCGTCGGCGCAGCTCGGCGCGCTGCGCGACCACTTCGGCGCCACCGGCTATCCGCCCGACGCGATCGCGCAGTGGGTGGCCTCGCCGCTGTCGAAGGCGCTGGCCGACGCCGCCACCGGCTGGCTCGACCCGGCCGAACCGCTGGTGCTGATCACGCAGCGGGGCCGGCTGACCATGCGCCTGCCGCTGCCGTCGCCCGAGCTGGGACGCATCGAGTCGGCGCTGGCGCTGATGCGCACCGCGGTGCGCGAAGCCCGCGCGGCGGTCGACCGCCACGGCGGCGGGCGCGGCGCGCCGAGCACGCAGCCCGGCCTGTGGGCACGCTCGGACGACGCCGACGCGAACACCGCCCCGCGTTGACGCCGTGCTGCTGGTGCCCGGCACGCGACGTGCCCGGCTCGTGAGCGGCGCACGGCGCGACCCGCGCACCGCCGAAGCGCACGTCCTCGAGCGAGCGCCGAAGGCGTTTCGGGGCCTCAGGCCGCGTGGCGCCCGAGCTCGATCTTCGCGATCGCGTTGCGGTGCACCTCGTCGGGCCCGTCGGCGAAGCGCAGCGTGCGCACGTGCGCGTAGTACTGCGCCAGCGGGAAGTCCTGGCTCAGGCCGCCGCCGCCGTGCACCTGCATCGCCCAGTCGATGACCTGGCAGGCCATCGTCGGCGCGACGACCTTGATCATCGCGATCTCGGCCTTGGCGGCCTTGTTGCCGGCGTGGTCCATCATCCACGCCGCCTTCAGCGTCAGCAGCCGCGCCTGCTCGATCATGCAGCGCGCCTCGGCGATGCGCTCCTGCGTCACCGTCTGCTGCGAGATCGGCTTGCCGAACGCGACGCGGCTTGACGCGCGACGGCACATCAGTTCGAGCGAACGCTCGGCCAGCCCGATCGTGCGCATGCAGTGGTGGATGCGACCGGGGCCCAGGCGCCCCTGCGCGATCTCGAACCCGCGACCCTCGCCGAGCAGCATGTTCGTCGCCGGCACGCGCACGTTCGTGAAGTCGACCTCCATGTGCCCGTGCGGCGCGTCGTCGTAGCCGAACACCGACAGCGAGCGCAGCACCTTCACCCCCGGCGCGTCGGCGGGCACCAGGATCATCGACTGCTGCGAGTGACGCGGCGCCGACGGGTCGGTCTTGCCCATGAAGATGTAGACCTTGCAGCGCGGGTCGCCGGCGCCGCTGGTCCACCACTTGCGACCGTTGACGACGTACTCGTCGCCCGAGCTGCCCTGGACACGCTCGATGCGCGCCTCGATGTTGGTCGCGTCCGACGACGCCACCGCCGGCTCGGTCATCGCGAAGGCGCTGCGGATCTCGCCGGCCAGCAGCGGCTCGAGCCAGCGCTTGCGCTGCTCGGGCGTGCCGTAGCGCACCAGCACCTCCATGTTGCCGGTGTCGGGCGCCGAGCAGTTGAACACCTCGCTGGCCCAGGGCACGCGGCCCATGATCTCGGCCAGCGGCGCGTACTCCTGGTTGGTCAGCCCCGCGCCGTACTCGCTCTCGGGCAGCCACAGATTCCACAGCCCCGCGGCGCGCGCCTTGACCTTGAGCTCCTCGATCACGGGCAGCGGCGTCCAGCGCCGGCCGGCCTGCGTGTTGGCCTCGAGTTCCTGCCAGTAGCGCGCCTCGCTGGGGTGGACGTGCGCGCCCATGAATTCGCGCAGCTGCGCCTGCAGCTGCTTGGTGCGCGGGGAGTAGTCGAAATCCATGGCGGTCTCCGTGGACAGAGGGTTCAGGGTGCGCGTTGCGCGAAGCCCCAGCCGAGCTCGGCCAGCGGCCGCGCGCCGGCACCGGCCTGCTTCGCCTGCGCGCTGGCCGCCGTGCCGTCGACGACGCGCTTGGCGATGCCCTGCAGGATGGCGGCGATGCGAAACAGGTTGTAGGCGAGGTAGAAATTCCAGTCGGCCATCACCGCGTCGGGGTCGCCGCGGCCGGTGCGTTCGCAGTAGCGGCGCACGTAGTCGCGCTCCGACGGGATGCCCAGCGCCGCGTGGTCGAGCCCGCCGATGCCGCGGAACGTGCCCGGCGGGATGTGCCACGCCATGCAGTGGTAGCTGAAGTCGGCCAGCGGGTGCCCCAGCGTCGACAGCTCCCAGTCGAGCACCGCGAGCACGCGCGGCTCGTCGGGGTGGAAGATCAAATTGTCGAGGCGGAAGTCGCCGTGCACGACGGAAACCTGCGACGCGTCGCGCGCGCCGGGCGGGATGTGCGCCGGCAGCCACTCGATGAGCCGGTCCATCGCGTCGATCGGCTCGGTGATCGACGCCTGGTACTGCTTGCTCCAGCGGCCGATCTGGCGCTCGAAGTAGTTGCCCGGCTTGCCGTAGTCGGCCAGCCCGACGGCGAGCGGGTCGACGCGGTGCAGCGCCGCGATGACGCGGTTCATCTCGTCGTAGATCGCGCCGCGCTGCTCGCGTCTCATGCCGGGCAGCGACTGGTCCCACAGCACGCGGCCCTCGACGAACTGCATCACGTAGAACGCGCGGCCGATCACCGACTCGTCCTCGCACAGCAGGTGCATGCGCGCCACCGGCACGTCGGTGCCGGCGAGCGCGTGCATGACGCGGAACTCGCGCTCGATCGCGTGCGCCGACGGCAGCAGCCTGGCCACCGGGCCGGGCTTGGCGCGCATCACGTAGGCCGCGCCCGGCGTCACGAGCTTGAAGGTCGGGTTCGACTGTCCGCCCTTGAACTGCTCGATCGCCAGCGGCCCGGCGAAGCCCGGCAGGTGCTCGCGCAGGTAGGCCTCGAGCACGGCGGCGTCGATGCGGTGCTGCTCGCTGACGGGCTTGGTGCCCGTGTAGTGCTGTTCCATCGCGCCTAGCTCAGCGTTCGGCGATCGCCATCAGCTTGTCGCGCGACAGCACGACCAGCCGCGTCGGCTCCACGCGCACCGCGCCCTCGCGCTCGAAGCCCTTGAGCTCCTGGTTGACGCGCTGGCGCGAGGCGCCGAGCAACTGCGCGAGGTCTTCCTGCGCCAGCTGCAGCCCGATGCGGATCTCCTCGCCCTGTTCGATGCCGTAGCTCTTGGCCAGCAGCAGCACCTGCTTGGCCAGCCGCGCGGCCAGCGGCCGCGTGGCCAGGTCCTCGATGGCGTCGAACATCAGCCGCAGCCGCCGGCAGTTCAGCCGCAGCAGGGCCAGCGGCAGCTCGGGATGCTGTTCGAGCAGGTCCTTGAAGTCGCTCCTGCGAACGCACAGCAGCGTGGTCTCGCCGTGCGCGTTCGCGTCGTGCGTGTGCGGCAGCCCGTCGAACAGCGAGATGTCGCCGAACCAGGTGCCCGGCTCCATGTACGACAGCGTGATCTGCTTGCCCGACAGCGACACCGAGCCGATGCGCACCGCACCCCGGGCGACGCCGCACCACATCTCGGCCGGCTGGCCTCGCGAGCCGAGCTGCACGCCGTCCTGCAGCCGACGCACCGTCGCGCGGGACAGGATCGCCTGCTGCAGCGGCAACGAGAGCTTGGAGAACCACGGACCGGACTCGATGTTCTGGCGTTCGGAGATTGTAAGAACGGGGGTATGCATGGCTTGTCCCTGAAGCGACAGCCCCTCGGCGATCGGCGACGATTGTCCATGACCCCCGTCGGCATCGACGTGCGCCGACGCCGTGCGGCGCGACGCCGTGCGGTCAGCGGAAGTCCGGCGGGCGCTTCTCGAGGAAGGCGGCCAGCCCTTCGAGCCCGTTGCGGTGGAACAGGTTGTCGACGAAGCGCTCGCGCTCGTCGTCGAGGTGCGCGCGCAGGGCGCGCGTCGGCGCCGCGTCGACCAGCTCCTTCGCGCCGGCCAGCGCGTTCGGCGCCATGCGCGCCAGCCGCTCGGCCAGGCGCAGCGCCTCGGCCAGCGCCTGGCCGGCAGGCACCACCTGGTTGACCAGCCCCCACTGCTGCAGCTGCGCCGCGCCCGCCGGCTCGGCGAGCCAGATCAGCTGCAGCGCGAGCGCGCGCGGCAGGCGCTGCGCCAGCTGCCAGCTGCCGCCGCCGTCGGGGGTCAGGCCGACGCGCCCGTAGCTCATCACGAAGCGCGCGTCGTCTGCGGCGACGACGAGGTCGCAGGCCAGCACCAGCGAGAAGCCGCCGCCGGCGGCAAAACCTTCGACCGCGGCGACCACCGGCTTCGGGCACGCGCGGATCGCCTCGACGAAGGCATGGAACTGGTCGATCGACGCACGCTGCGCCGCCGGGCCGCCGCCGTCGTCGCGCAGCCGGGTGGTGCGCATGCGGTTCAGGTCGCCGCCGGCGCAAAAGTGCGCGCCGTCGCCGCGCAGCACGACGCAGCGGATGTCGTCGCTGGTCTCGGCGGTCTCGAGCGCCTCGATGCCGGCGGCGTAGGCCTGCGGCGACAGCGCGTTGCGCGTGGCCGGGTCGCTGAGCGTGAGCACCAGCGTGGCGCCTTGGCGGGACGTGTTCAGCGCGGCGGGCATGGCGGCGGCAGGGGGAGGGGGCGGCACCGATTCTGTCACGCCGGCTTGCGCGGCTTTGTTCACGCATCGCGGCCCAAGCGTGGCGCGCCGCAGCCGATACCCAGACGTGGTCCACCGCATCCGTTCCTGCGCCTCGTCCCGGCTCCTGCACCCGCTGGTCGTCGCCGCCGGCATCGCCTGCGGCGAGGCGTCGGCGCTGGCCGTCGGTGCGCCGCGCTCGCCGCTGCCGCTGGGGCGTGCGCTCGACCTGTCGGTGCCGGTGCAGCTGGCCGCCGCGGAGACGCTCGAGCCCGGCTGCGTCGGCGCGGAGTTGACCGTGGGCGATCGCCGGCTGACGCGCGATCAGTTCGTCGTCGAGGTCGTGCCCGCCGGCCGAGCGCAGGCGCGAGTGCGGCTGCGCACCGGCCTGGCGATCGACGAGCCGGTGGTCGAGCTGCGCCTGTCGCTCGGCTGCCCGGCACGCCTCGTGCGGCACTTCGTGCTGTTCACCGAGCCGCCGACGCGGCACGCCGATGCCGGCGTGCGGGCCGACGCGCGTGCCGAAGCCGTCGCCGCGCCGCCGCTGGCCACCGCGGCGGCGGCGCCCGCGGCGAGCCCGGTTTTCGCCGGCGTGACGGCGCCGCCGCGCGCCGGCGCGCGCGCGAGCCGACCGTCCTCTTCCGCGGCGAAGGCGGCACGACCGGCGGTGGTGGCCAGGACGAAGGGGGCCCGGGCGAAGCCGAACCCCACTGCCGAGGCGAGGCGCTCGCGCGAGGCCGTGGCGCGGGCACAGCCGCGCCTGCAGGTCGACGTGCTCGAGCCGAGCACCGCGACGCTGGCCGCGCAGGCGCGCGCCGACGCCGCCGAAGCGGCGCTGAAGGACGCCCGTGCCGCCGCGGCGCAGGCCGCGCAGCGGCTGTCGATGCTCGAAGCCTCCGCGGCGGCGGGCGCAGCGCGCGCCGAGCAGGCCGATGTCGACCGCGCCGCGCAGGCACGGTTGCGCCGAGACCTGGCGCGCGCCGAGCAGCAGGCCGCGCTGTGGCCGTGGCTGGTGGCCGCGCTGGCCGCCAGCACCGCGTTCGGCTTCGCGATGGCCTGGCGGTCGCGTCGCGCGCTGCGCGCGCCGTGGTGGGGCGCCGACGATGCCGCCGCGCCGCCGGCCCCGGCGCGTCACGAGGACGCCGGCGACGCGACCGCGGCGGCGCCTGCCCCCGGCGTGCCCGAAGCGCCCGAACCACCGCCGTCGACCGAGGCCGCGCCCCGACGGTCCACCGAGGCGCCGGCGACGGTCGTCAACACGTTGCGGTCCGCAGCGGCGCGCCACGCGCCCGCGCTGCCGCGGCTGGGCTTCGACGAGCAGGTCGACCTCGAGCAGCAGGTCGAGTTCCTGATCGTGCTCGGGCAGGAGGCGTCGGCGATCCAGCTGCTGCGCGCGCAGCTGCGCCGCACCGCCGGCCAGGCGCCGATGCCGTACCTGAAGCTGCTCGAGATCCATCGCGCGCTCGGCGAACGCGACGCCTACGAGCACACGGCGCAGCGCGTCGCCGCGCGCTTCCGCGTGCGGGTGCCGTCGTGGCATGACGGCGCTGCGACGTCGCCGGCGTCGATCGACGACGCCACGCTGGCGTCGCTGCAGGCCGTGTGGTCCGACCCGGCGCTGGCCGCGCAGCAGCTGGCGGCGCGGCTGCTGCGTCCGGACGCGGTCGACATCGCCCTCGATGCCGACGCCGGCGACAGTGCCGACGCCTTCGACCTGCCGGCGTTCGAGGATTTGCTGCTGCTGTACCAGGTGGCCGACGATCTCGCGCGTCACGGCGACGACGCCGCGGCGCAGTCGCCGCAGCGCGCCGCGGCCCCGGTGCAGGCGGTGCGCACCGACGACCTCGAGCCCGCGCTGAGCGCCGTGTCCTGATCGTCGCGGCGCGGGCGCGCTGCGGCTCGCTACAGGCGGGCGAGCCGCTCCAGCGCCTGCTGCAGCGTCGCGTCCTTCTTCGCGAAGCAGAAGCGCACGATGCGCTGCTCGAATCCGTCGGCGTAGAACGGCGCCAGCGGGATCGCGGCGACGCCGATCTCGGTGGTCAGCCAGCGGCAGAAGTCGGCCTCGAGGCGGTCGCTGATGGCCGCGTAGTCGACGCACTGGAAGTAGCTGCCCTCGCTGGGCAGCAGCTTGAAACGCGTCGCGCGCAGGCCGTCGCGGAACAGGTCGCGCTTGTGCTGGTAGAACGCGCCGAGCCCCAGGTACGGGCCCGGGTCGGCCATGTAGCGCGCCAGGCCGTGCTGCACCGGCGTGTTGACGGTGAACACGTTGAACTGGTGCACCTTGCGGAACTCGTCGGTGAGCGGCGCCGGCGCGGCGACGTAGCCGACCTTCCAGCCGGTCACGTGGTACGTCTTGCCGAAGCTCGAGACGACGAAGGCGCGCGCCGCCAGCTCGGGGTGCGACGACGCGCTGGCGTGCGCGCGGCCGTCGTAGACCATGTGCTCGTAGACCTCGTCGCTGATCAGCAGCGCGTCGGTGGGCCGCAGCAGCGCGGCCAGCCGCGCGAGGTCGTCGGCGCTCCACACCGTGGCGCTCGGGTTGTGCGGCGAGTTGACGACGATCGCGCGCGTGCGCGGCGACAGCGCCGCGGCGATGCGGTCGAAGTCGGGGCGGAACGTGCCCGGCGTCAGCGGCACGCGCACGACGCGCCCGCCGGCGAGCTCGATGTTCGGGCCGTAGCTGTCGTAGCAGGGCTCGAGCACGATCACCTCGTCGCCCGGATGCACGCAGCACAGGATGGCCGTCAGGATCGCCTGCGTCGCGCCGGCGGTGACGGTGATCTCGCGCCCGGGGTCGTAACGGTGGCCGTACAGCGTCTCGATCTTCGCGGCCACCGCCTCGCGCAGCGCCGGCACGCCGGGCATCGGCGGGTACTGGTTCAGCCCCTCGCGCATCGCCGCGGTCACCGCGTCGACGAGCCGGGCGTCGCAGTCGAAGTCGGGGAAGCCCTGGCCGAGGTTGACCGCGCCGCGTTCGTGTGCGAGCGCCGACATCACGCTGAAGATCGTCGTGCCGACGTGGGGCAGGCGGCTGGGCAGGGGTGGGGTGCGTGGGTCGTTCATGAGCAGGGACGGTGGCGTCGCGCATCGGTCGGCCGCCGCCGGTCGGGCCTGGGCTGCGGCATCACGCTGCTGGCGCAACGTGGGCCTTGGCCGAGACGCAGGCGTCGTGCCGGTCCCCTGGCGGCGCCCCCTCGGGGGCGAAGCGCCGCACGCGCATCGGGGGGGTCAAAGTTCATAACGTTCGCCGCCCCCGGCCATCGCACGCTCGAGCAGCGTGCGCGTGAGCCGGTCGGACAGCAGCTCGGCGAAGGCGTAGACGAAGTGGCGCAGGTACGCGCCGCGCTTGAAGGCGACGCGCGAGACGTTGCTGCCGAACAGGTGCCCGGCCGGCCGCGCGACCAGGTCGCCGGTGGTCTCGCCGCGCATCGCCATCTCGGCGACGATGCCCACGCCCAGACCCAGCCGCACGTAGGTCTTGATGACGTCGGAGTCGATCGCCTCGAGCACGACGCGCGGCGTCAGGCCGCGCTGCGCGAACGCGGCGTCGACGCGCCGCCGCCCGGCGAACGCCGCCTGGTAGCTGACCAGCGGCTCGGCGGCGAGCTGCTCGAGCGTCGGGCGCTCGACCGAGGCCAGCGCGTGCCCCGCGGGCACGACGACCACGTGCTGCCACTCGTAACACGGCAGCGTCACCAGGTCGTCGTGGTCGGCCAGCGACTCGGTGGCCAGCGCGATGTCGGCCACGTCGTCGAGCAGCATGCGCGCCACCTGGTCGGGCGAGCCCTGGTGCAGCGTCACGTGCACCTTCGGGTAGCGTTTGCGCAGCTGCGCCACCGGCTCGGGCAGCACGTAGCGCGCCTGCGTGTGCGTGGTCGCGATCGACAGCGTGCCGGCGTCCTGCAGGCTGAACTCCTCGCCGATGCGCTTCAGGTTGGCGACCTCGCGCATGATGATCTCGACCGACTTGAGCACCTGCTGCCCCGGCTCGGTGACGCGCTTCAGGCGCTTGCCGTGGCGCGCGAAGATGTCCACGCCGAGCTCCTCCTCGAGCTCGAGGATGGCCTTGCTGATGCCCGGCTGCGAGGTGTGCAGCGCCTTGGCGGTCTCGGTCAGGTTCAGGCCGCGGCGCACCGCCTCCTGGACGAAGCGCAACTGGTGCAGGTTCATCGCTGCGCAACTCCTTCGCCGCAGGCGAGCGTCAACGCGGCCTGCGCCATCGCCGCGACCAGCTCGTCGCGTTCGCCCACCGCCGGGTGCAGGCGCACCTCGAGCCCGGGGTGGCGCGCGCGCAGCGCGTCGAGCAGCGGCGGGACGTCCTTGCGCACGTGGCCGCCGGCGCCGAGGAACAGCGGCACCACGTCGATGCGCGTGCAGCCGGCAGCGGCCAGCGCCTCGCCGGCGGCGGCCAGGTCGGGCGCGAGGAACTCGAGGAAGGCCAGCGCCACCTCGGTGCCGGGGCGCGCGGCGCGTGCCTGCGCGGCGACGGCCTCGAACGGCCGCGCCCAGCGCGGGTCGCGCGCGCCGTGGGCGAACAGCAGCAGGCCGGGCTTGTCGGTCGGGGGGTTCATCGGTAACGCACCAGCCACGCGAACGCGGCCAGCGACAGCAGCAGGTAGACGATGCCGGGCAGCGCGGCGGCGAGCCACGGCGTCCAGTCGCGCAGCATGCCCAGGTGCCCGGAGACGTTGTTCAGCAGCACGAAGCTGATGCCCAGCATGATGCCGCCGAACACCTTGAAGCTCACGCCGCCGGCACGCGCGTGCAGGTAGGCGAACGGCAGCGCCAGCGCGACCATCACGAGGCACGCCAGCGGGTACAGCGCCTTCTTCCAGAACTGGATCGAATAGCGTTGCGCCGCCTGCTCCTGGTCGGCCAGGTGCGCCGCGTAGCGCCACAGCTCGTAGGTCGACATCGTGGCCAGCGGCAGCACCGCCGCCGCGACGACGTCGGCGCGCAGGTGACTGGGCCAGGGCCACTGCGCGTGGCGTTCGGTGCGCACGGCCGGCGGCGCCTCGCCTGCAACCTGCGGCGACGGCCACACGGTGCGCTCCACGTCGCGCATCTGCCAGATGTCGTCGGTGCCGATGCGCGCGCCCGC
Organism: uncultured Azohydromonas sp.; assembly: GCA_964618555.1. Taxonomy (GTDB): domain Bacteria; phylum Pseudomonadota; class Gammaproteobacteria; order Burkholderiales; family Burkholderiaceae_C; genus Calidifontimicrobium. The sequence goes on along the minus strand of CAZUBF010000074.1, from coordinate 6,362 downwards.
CGCCGAGATGCGCTGCACCAGTCGCTGCTGCGCGTCGAACTCGAAGATGCGGATGCCCTCGAGCTCGCCGCTGCGGCCGATGCGCTGCACGTTGACCGACACGCTGCGTTCGGCGCCGGCGTCGTCGACGTGACGGTCCTTCAGCCAGGCGCCGGTGCGCCCGATCTGTCGCGCGCCGCGCGCCTCGACCTTCACGTTCACCGCGGCACGCTCGCCTGCCGGCGCGACGTGGTCGCCGACGACGAAGGTGACCAGCGCGAACACCGCGCCCAGCGCCGCGAGCAGCCCCAGCGCGCGCGCCGGCCCCAGCCCGCCGGTGCGCAGGATCGTGAACTCCGACGACTGCGCCAGCCGCGACAGGGAAAAAATCGTGCCGATCAGCACCGCGATCGGGAACAGCTCGTAGAAGTTGCCCGGCACCTCGTACAGGCACACGCGCACCGCGTCCCAGGTGGTGTAGCCCTGGCGACCGACGCTGCCGAGCTCGCCCACCAGGTCGACGAAGAAGAACAGCGACAGGAACGCCAGCGCGACGAACAGCACCGAGCCGACGATGTCGCGGTACAGCAGGCGGCGCACGGTGCGCATCGTGTCACCCCGCCGCGCGCCGGCGCGCCAGCAGCGGCGTCACCGCGGCGTGGTCGCGCCACCACAGCAGCGCCATCGCGAAGACGAACACCGCCCCGTGCAGCCCGAACAGGGCCGTGCCCATGCCCAGCCGCGAGCCGGCCACCCAGGCCTGGCTCAGCGTGATCAGGTTGTAGTACACGACGAAGGCCAGCAGCGCGAACACCAGGTTCCAGTTGCTCGCACGCCGCGGGTTGGCCGCCGACAGCCCGATCGCCAGCAGCACCAGGTTGGCCGCGCCCAGCAGCAGCCCGAAGCGCCACACCAGCTCGCCCTGGCGCGCCGGCTGCGGCTCGCGCAGCAGCGCCAGCGTGCTCAGCTCGCGCGGCGGGCGGTCCTCGGCGCGGCGCAGCGCGCGCTCGCTGACGACGATGCGGTAGGTGTCGAAGGTGGCCAGCGCACGCTCGCCGCTGGCCGCGTCGGTCTCGTTGCGCTGGCCCTGCTCGAGCACCAGCACGCGGCGGCCCTCGTCGGACTCGAGGCGCCCGGCCAGCGCCGTGACCACCGACTCGCGACCGTCGCGCTGCGTCAGCACGAACACGTTGCGCGCGTCGACCGCGTCGTCGTCGGCGCGCTCGATGAAAAACACGCGGCTGCCGTCGCGCGACAGCTGGAACACGCCGGGCGTCACGCGCGACAGGTCGCTGCGCTGCTCGTAGCGCTCGCGCAGGTCGGTGCCCATGCGGTTGCCCCAGGGCCAGACGAAGGTCATCAGCAACGCGACGACCAGCAGCACCGGCCACGCGGTGCGCAGCACCGGGCGCACGAAACGCGCCAGCCCGACGCCGCTGGCGAACCAGATCGCCATCTCGCTGTCGCGGTACATGCGCCCGAGCGTGACGACGATGGCCACGAACAGCGACAGCGCGAGCATCGTCGACAGGTGGCCGAGCGAGAGGTAGCCGAGCAGCAGCACCACGTCCTGCGGCGCGATGGCGCCGCCCGCGGCCTGACCCAGCGTGCGGATCAGGAACATCGTCAGCACGATGGTCAGGATCACGACCATCGTCGCGCCGAAGGTTCGCGCCAGCTCTCGGCGCACTGTGCTATCGAATAACATCGACCGATCTGAGAACCTCGGCTCATTATGGACTTGCGCACCCAGACCCTTCCGGCCGGCGGCATCGCCGCCGTCGCGGCCGACGCGCTGCTCGTCGTGCTCGTCGGCGACAAGGCGCCGCCCGACCTCGACGCGGCGCTCGCGCCGCTGCTCGACGACGCCTTGAAACACGGCGACTTCGAGCTCAAGCCTTCGCGCACGCTGTACCTGCACCGCCCGGCCGGCGCGAAGGTCGCGCGGCTGGCGTTCGCCGCCGCTGCCGATGCGTCGCCGAAATCGGTGAAGGCGGCGCTGGCGGCCGGCCTCGCGGCGCTCAAGGCGCCCGGCGTGAAGCGCCTCGCGGTCGCGCTGGCCGGCGCCGATGCCGTCGACGACCGTCATGCCGAGGCGCTGGCGCTCGCCGTGGCCGACGCCGTCTACCTGTACCGCCACACCAAGCCCAGCGCACCGGCGCCTGCCGCGCTGGCCAGCGTCACGCTGCTGGGCACGAAGGCGCAGCAGCCGGTGCTGGCACGCGGGCTGGCGCGCGGCGAGGCCATCGCCGCCGGCGTCACGCTGGCGCGCGAGTGCGCCAATCGGCCGGCCAACCACCTCACGCCCGGCGCGCTGGCCGACCAGGCCAGCGCGCTGGCCAAGTCGCACGGGCTGAAGGCCGAGGTGCTCGAGCGCAAGCACGTCGAGAAGCTCGGCATGGGCGCGTTCCTCGCCGTCGCGCAGGGCTCGCACGAGCCGCTGCGTTTCATCGTGCTGCGCTATCAGGGCGTGGGCAAGACCGACGCGCCGGTGGTGCTGGTGGGCAAGGGCATCACCTTCGACACCGGCGGCATCTCGCTCAAGCCCGCCGCCGAGATGGACGAGATGAAGTTCGACATGGGCGGCGCGGCCAGCGTGCTCGGCACGATGCGCGCGGTGGCGCAGCTCAAGCCGAAGGTCAACGTCGTCGCGCTGATCCCGGCGTGCGAGAACATGCCCGGCGGGCGCGCGGTCAAACCCGGCGACGTGGTGACCTCGATGTCGGGGCAGACGATCGAGATCCTGAACACCGACGCCGAGGGCCGGCTGATCCTGTGCGACGCGCTGACCTACGCCGCTCGCCTGCAGCCGCAGGCGGTGGTCGACGTCGCGACGCTCACCGGTGCGTGCATGATCGCGCTCGGCCACCACCACTCGGGGCTGTTCAGCGCCGACGACACGCTCGCCGCCGACCTGCTCGCCGCCAGCGCCGCGGCGCTCGACCCGGCGTGGCGCATGCCGCTGGACGCCGAGTACGACGAGGCGCTGAAGAGCAACTTCGCCGACATGGCCAACGTCGGCCCGCGCGCCGGCGGCGCGATCACCGCGGCGAAGTTCCTGCAGCGTTTCGCGAAGGACCTGCCCTGGGCGCACCTGGACATCGCCGGCACCGCGTGGAAGAGCGGCGCGCACAAGGGCGCCACCGGTCGTCCGGTGGGGCTGCTGACGCACTTCGTGCTGTCGCGCGCGCACTGAACGTGCCCGTCAGCCAGGCGAGTGCGCCCGTGCCCGAGGTCGCGTTCCACACCGGCGTGAGCGACAAGCTCGGCTACGCCTGCCGGCTGTTGCGCAAGGCCTGGCGCCAGCGCCAGCGCGTGGCGGTGACCGGCGCGCCGGCGACGCTGGCGCGGCTGGACGCGCAGCTGTGGGTGTTCGAGCCGCCGGAGTTCATCCCGCACCTGCGGCTGGCGCGCGGCGCCGCGCCGGCCGAGCGCGTCGCGCAGCGCACGCCGATCTGGCTGGTCGACGCCGGCACGCCGGCGCCCGGCTGCAAAGTGCTGGTCAACCTGGGCCCCGACTGGCCCGGCGACGCGGCGGCGTTCGATCGCGTCGTGGAACTGGTCGACGCCAGCGACGACGACCGCCAGGCCGGGCGCCGGCGCTGGAACGCTTACAAGGCCGCCGGCTGGGACGTCGTGCACCACCCGCAGCGCGAGGGCTGAACGTGGACCTGCGCCGCCAGCCCTTCGAGCCGCACGCCGTCGGTGCGCGCCTGCCCACGCTGACCGAGGTCGTCGAGGTGGCGCTGCCGCCGCTGCCGGCCTCGGCCGCTCCGGCGCCGGCCGAACCCGCCGCTCCCGAGGTGCCGCCGGCGCCGCCGCCGATCGACGCCGCCGCACTGGGCACGCAGTTGCTCGACGCGCTGCTGCCGCGCATCGACGCCTTCGTCGAGGCGCGGCTGCGCGAGTCGCTGGCGCGGCTGACGACAGTGGTCGTGGCCGACGCGCGCACCGCGCTGGCCGCCGAACTGCGCAGCGCGGTGGCCGACGCCGTGGCCGGCGCGCTGACCGAGCCCGAACCCAGCGGCGGCGAAGGGCGCGGCGGCGACAGCCGCGTGGACGAGCCGCGCGCGGGCGATTTCGGCGACGACGCGGCCGACGGCAAACGCTGAAACCGCCTGGCGCGGCTTCGCACTTACCCGCAGCGGCAACGCGGCGCAGTTGGAGTATCGTTCGCGCCGCTGAGAAATCCCCTCTCCGCTCACCGCAAACCACCGGAGGTATCGCATGCAAGTCAGAGCGAACGTCATCGTCGCCTCGGCTGCCCTGCTGTTCGCGGGCACCGTCGCGGCCCAGGATCTCGTCGTCAAGATCGGCCACGTCGGCCCGACCAGCGGTTCCATCGCCCACCTGGGCAAGGACAACGAAAACGGCGCGCGCATGGCCATCGATGAACTCAACGCCAAGGGCGTGACGATCGGCGGCAGGAAGGCGAAGTTCGAGTTGCTTCCCGAAGACGACGCCGCCGACCCGAAGCAGGGCACCGCGGCGGCGCAGAAGCTCGTCGACAGCAAGGTCAACGGCGTGATCGGCCACCTGAACTCGGGCACGACGATTCCCGCGTCGAAGCTCTACCACGACGCCGGGATCCCGCAGATCTCGCCGTCGGCGACCAACCCGCGCTACACGCGCCAGGGCTACAAGACCGCGTTCCGCGTGGTGGCCGACGACGTGCACCTGGGCGGCACGCTGGGCCGTTACGCGGTCGAGCAACTCAAGGGCCAGCGCGTCGCCGTCATCGACGATCGCACCGCCTACGGCCAGGGCGTGGCCGACGAATTCGAGAAGGGCGTCAAGGGCAAGGGCGGCACCGTCGTCGGGCGCGAGTTCACCAACGACAAGGCCACCGACTTCACCGCGATCCTCACCAGCCTGAAGGGCAAGAACCCCGATGTCGTGTTCTTCGGCGGCATGGACGCCGTCGCCGGCCCGATGCTGCGCCAGATGAAGCAACTGGGCATCAACGCCAAGTTCATGGGCGGCGACGGCATCTGCACGGGCGAACTGCCCAAGCTGGCCGCCGGCACGATGGCCGATGGCCAGGTGGTGTGCGCCGAAGCCGGCGGTGTCGAGGGCGAGTTCAAGGGCAGCCTCGACAAGTTCAGAGCCGACTACAAGAAGAAGTTCGGCATCGACGTGCAGTTGTATGCCCCCTACGTCTACGACGCTGTCAACGTGATGGTGGCGGCGATGCAGCGCGCGGGTTCGGTCGACCCGGCCAAGTACCTGCCCGAGCTCGTCAAGAGCAACCACAAGGGCGTGACCGGCACCATCGCCTTCGACGAGAAGGGCGACATCAAGAACGGCGCGCTGACGCTGTTCACCTACAAGGGCGGCCAGCGCGAGCAGATCGCCGTCGTGCGCTGATCCGCACCTGGGCGTTGCAACCAAGGGCGCCGGCCGCGAGGCCGGCGCCCTTTTCGTTGCATCATGCGCATCGACGTACACCGACCCGAGGGGCTGCCGCATGGATCCGAGCGAACTGGCATCGAGCTTCGACCTGCCCAAGCGCGCCGTCGCGCTGGTGCTGGCCGGAGGCCGCGGCAGCCGGCTGAAGAACCTCACCGACCGTCGCGCGAAGCCGGCGGTGTACTTCGGCGGCAAGTTCCGCATCGTCGACTTCGCGCTGTCGAACTGCATGAACTCGGGCATCCGGCGCATCGCGGTGATCACGCAGTACAAGAGCCACAGCCTGCTGCGCCACCTGCAGCGCGGCTGGGCCTTCCTGAAGAGCGAGATGAACGAGTTCGTCGACCTGCTGCCGGCGCAGCAGCGCGTCGACGAGGAGAGCTGGTACCGCGGCACCGCCGACGCCGTGTACCAGAACCTGGACATCCTCGCCGGCTACGACGCCGACTACGTCGTCGTGCTCGCCGGCGACCACGTCTACAAGATGAACTACGCGCTGATGCTGGCCGACCACGTCGCGCACGGCCGCCCGTGCACGGTGGGCTGCATCGAGGTGCCGCGGCGCGAGGCCAGCGGCTTCGGCGTGATGGCCATCGACGACAGCCGGCTGATCACCGACTTCGTCGAGAAGCCCGCCGACCCGCCGGCGATGCCCGGGCACCCCGACACCAGCCTGGCGAGCATGGGCATCTACGTCTTCGACGCCGACTACCTGTACGAGCACCTGCGTCTGGACATGCTCGACGCCGCCTCGAGCCACGACTTCGGCAAGGACGTGATCCCCCACGTCGTGCGCCGGCGCGAGGCGGTGGCGCACCCGTTCGGGCTGAGCTGCGTGGGCACGCGCCCCGGCGAGGAGCCGTACTGGCGCGACGTCGGCACCATCGACGCGTACTGGGACGCCAACATCGACCTCACCGCCACCGACCCGCTGCTCAACATGTACGACACGCAGTGGCCGATCATCACCTACC